>NZ_MUBA01000616.1 GCF_002154575.1 Streptomyces bobili | reverse complement strand
CCCCCCGCGCCTTCCGCACCTCCTCCCGGCGAGCCGCGCTGTTCGCCCTCCCCGCCGCGGTCCTGCTCGCCCTCGTCCCCTCCACCGCCTCCGCCTACCCCAACCCCGGTACGGTCACCGGGTCCACGGTCGTGCACGACCCGACGATGATCCGCACCTCGTCGGGCCGTTACCTCCTCTACGCCACCGGCGGCGGCCTCTCCTACCGCACCTCCACCGACCGCATCGCGTTCAGTGCGGGCGGCGACGCGTTCTCCACGAAGCCAGGCTGGTGGTCCTCGTACGGGACGACCGAGGCCTGGGCGCCCGACATCTCTTACCAGGGCGGCAAGTACCTCATGTACTACGCCGTCTCCACCTTCGGCTCCAACAAGTCGGCCATCGGCCTGGCCGCCTCCACCACCGGACTGCCCGGCTCCTGGACCGACTACGGCACCGTCCTCACCTCCACCACCTCCAGCGACCACAACGCCATCGACCCCAACCTCTTCGTCGACGACAACGGCAAGTGGTGGCTGTCCTTCGGTAGTTGGTGGACGGGCCTGAAGATGATCCAGATCGACCCCGGCACCGGGAAGCAGTTGTCGAGCAACACCACCCGCTACTCGCTCGCCTCCCGCCCGACCGGGACCAAGGCCGTCGAAGCGCCGTACATCGTCAAGCGAAACGGTTACTACTACCTCTTCGCCTCCTACGACACCTGCTGCGCCGGCACCAGCTCCACCTACAAGGTCAAGGTCGGCCGCGCCACCAGCGTCACCGGGCCGTACTACGACAAGAACGGTGTCGCCCTCATGAACAACGGCGGCACACCGGTGCTGGAGTCCCACGGGCGGTACATCGGCCCCGGCGGCCAGTCGATCGTGAAGGACGCCGACGGCGACCTGATCGTCTACCACTACTACGACGGCAACGACAACGGCACACCCAAACTCGGCATCAACCTACTGAACTGGAGCAGCGGATGGCCCGTCGCCTACTGACCCTGCTGGCCGCATTGCTACTCGCCCTGTCCGTCGGTCAGTCCACCGCCGGCGCGGCGTCCTTCGCCAACCCCGTCAAGACGCAGAAGGGCGCCGACCCCTGGATCACCTACCACGACGGCAACTACTTCATGGTGACGACGAGTTGGACGAGCGTCATCACCATCCGCAAGTCCGCCACCCTCGCCGGACTCGCCACCGCGCCCAACGTCCAGGTCTGGCAGGGTGACGCGGCGAGCCGCTGCTGCAACATCTGGGCCCCCGAGCTGCACTTCCTCAACGGCCGCTGGTACCTGTACTACGTCGCCGGGCAGAACATCACCGACTACAACGCCACCCAGCGCACCCACGTCCTGGAGAGCGCGGGCTCGGACCCCCTCGGGCCCTACACCTACCGCAACCAGCTCAACTCCGCCTGGATGCTGGACCCGACGGTCGCGACGATCAACGGCCAGCTGTATCTGTTCGGCAGCGCGAGCGGCGGCACGCAGAACCTCGTCGCGGCCCGGATGTCCAACCCGTACACCCTGGCGACCGGCTTCTCGACGATCTCCACTCCCACCAACTCCTGGGAGACGAGCGGCGGTTCGGTCAACGAGGGGCCGGAGATCCTCCAGCGGGGCGGGCGGACCTTCCTCATCTACTCCGCGAGCGGCTGCTGGACCCCCGACTACAAGCTCGGCCAGCTGACCCTCACCGGCACCGACCCCCTGTCGGCGTCCGCCTGGACCAAGAAGTCCACCCCCGTCTTCCAGCGCGACGACGCGAACGGTGTCTACGGCCCCGGCCACAACGGCTTCTTCACCTCACCCGACGGCACCGAGAGCTGGATCGTCTACCACGCCAACGACGCGGCGTCGGAAGGCTGCGACAACGGGCGTACGGCCCGTGCGCAGAAGTTCACCTGGAACGCCGACGGTACGCCGAACCTCGGTACGCCGGTCAGGCTGGGCGCCAGTCAGACCGGGCCCTCCGGGGAGCCGTCGGCTGCCTCGACGACGTACACCGTGCGCAACCGCAACAGCGGTAAGTGCCTTGAGGTGGCCGGGAGTTCCGCCGCCGACGGGGCGAACGTGCAGCAGTACGCCTGCAACGGGGGCGCCAACCAGCGGTGGCGGCTGGAGGACCAGGGCGACGACACGAGCCGGCTGGTGAACGTCGCGACCGGCAAGGTCATGGACACGGCCGACTGCTCCACCGCCGACGGGGCCGACCTTCGGCAGTGGTCGTGGCTGAACAACACGTGCCAGCGGTTCCGGTTCCTGGCGACGGACAGTGACTACGTCCGTATCGTTAACCAGGCCACCGGGAAGGTCGCCGACGTGGCGAACTGCTCGACGGCGGACGCGGCGGACGTCCGCCAGTGGTCGTGGCTGAACAAC
>NZ_MUBA01000615.1 GCF_002154575.1 Streptomyces bobili | reverse complement strand
GGGGGGGTGGGGACGACCGTCTCGGGGGTCGTCGTGGTCGGCTGCGGCTCGGGGTGGTTCGTGGGTTCCGTCTGCGAAGGAATCCGTGCCGCACCCTCCGCCTCTGCGGTCCGCTCCTTGCGAGAACGGCCGAATGCGTTCCGCAGGAGAGTGAGAATGCCCATGTGCGCAACCCTTCGCGTGAGTTGATCCCGTCAATCCCTGGCCAGGACGGACACGTAAGGTTAGCGGCCCCTGGTGGTGATCTTCGGCAGGGGTGAGTGGGCGTACGGCGGGTGTGTCAATACCACCCCTCGACTGGGTGAACACCCTTGTGGCTGCCCCGGATTCACTCTCTGTTCACCCGGCGTCAGCGCCTCCGCACATACGTACCCCTACCGTCACGCTCACACCAAGTGCACGCAAGGGGAGTTTAAAGGTGCGCAAGCTGCTGCCGTTGATCGGAACGCCGTCCCAGTCCCACCCGGGCGGACGCTCCGCCATGACCTGTCGTTTCCGGTGTGGTGACGCCTGCTTCCACGAGGTGCCCAACACCAGCGGCAACGAGTACGTCGGCGATGTCATCGCCGGGGCGCTCAGCCGCCGCTCGATGATGCGTGCCGCCGCCGTCGTCACCGTGGCGGGCGCCGCCGGTGCCGCCGGTGTGGCCGGTGCGCGTCCCGCCGAGGCGGCCACCGCGGATCAGGTGAAGCCGTCCAAGCCGTCCAAGCCGTCCGGGGCTCGCGGGCTGCGTTACAGCAGCGTCGCGCCCAACACCCTCGACGCCGTCGTCGTCCCGGACGGATACACGCAGAACGTCGTGATCCGCTGGGGCGAGCCCATCCTGCGGGGTGCGCCGGCCTTCGACCCGGAGAAGCAGACCGCCGCCGCGCAGGCGGGCCAGTTCGGGTACAACAACGACTTCCTGGCGCTGCTGCCGCTGCCGGGCGAGCGCAACCGGCAGCTGCTCGTCGCCAACCATGAGTACACCGACGAGGTGCTCATGTTCCGTGGCTACGACGCCGCCAACCCCACCCGTGAGCAGGTGGAGATCGCCTGGGCCGCGCACGGCCTCTCCGCGGTCGTCGTCGAGGGCGACCGCAGGACCGGCAAGCTCGTCGCCGTTCCCCGGCACCACCTCAACCGGCGGGTCACCGCCACCACCGAGTTCCGGCTGACCGGGCCCGCCGCCGGGTCCGACCTGCTGAAGACCTCCGCCGACCCGACCGGCACCAAGGTCCTCGGCACGCTCAACAACTGCTCCGGCGGCACCACGCCGTGGGGCACGACCCTGCACGGCGAGGAGAACTTCAACCAGTACTTCGCCAACAGCGGCCGGCCGACGGACAAGCGTTACGGGATCGGGACCGGCGCCACCGAGCGCAAGTGGGAGCGGTTCGACAAGCGCTTCGACGTGGCCCAGGAGCCGAACGAGTCGCACCGGTTCGGATACGTCGTCGAGTTCGACCCGTACGACCCCTCGTCCACGCCGCGCAAGCACACCGCGCTCGGCCGCTTCAAGCACGAGGCCGCGACCATCCGGCTCACGCACGACGGCCGTCCCGTCGTCTACACCGGTGACGACGAGCGCTTCGACTACTTCTACAAGTTCGTCGGCAGCAAGCGGATGCGGCACGGCAGCAGCCGCTCGGTGCGCGAGCACAACCTCTCGCTGCTCGACGAGGGCACGCTGTACGTCGCGAAGCTGACGGGTGACTCGCCCGCCATCGAGATCGACGGAACCGGCAAGCTGCCCGCCGACGGCGAATTCGACGGCAGTGGTGAGTGGATCCCGCTGGCGACCGCCACCGCGAAGGGCGCCGTCTCGCACGTCGAGGGCATGACCGCCGAGGAGGTCTTCGTCTTCACGCGGCTCGCCGGTGACAAGGTCGGCGCGACGAAGATGGACCGGCCCGAGGACATCGAGCCCAACCCGGTCACCGGCAAGGTCTACGTCGCCCTCACCAACAACAGCAACCGGGGGAAGGCCGGCTCCGCCGCCGCCGACGAGGCCAACCCGCGCAACGCCAACAAGCACGGGCACGTCCTGGAGCTGACCGAGCGCTGGAACCGGGCGGAGTCGACGAAGTTCTGCTGGTCGCTGTTCCTGGTGGCCGGTGACCCGGCGGACCCGTCGACGTACTTCGCGGGCTTCCCGAAGGACGCCGTCAGCCCGATCTCCTGCCCGGACAACGTGGCCTTCGACCCGCACGGCAACCTGTGGATCTCCACGGACGGCGCGCAGCTCGGCTCGCACGACGGGCTGTTCGGGGTCGCCACCCGCGGCTCGCGGCGCGGTGAGCTGAAGCAGTTTCTGACCGTGCCGACCGGTGCCGAGACCTGCGGCCCGCTCATCCAGGAGCGGCGCGTGCTGATCGCCGTGCAGCACCCGGGCGAGCTGGACGGCGCGTCCGTCGAGACCCCGAAGAGCACCTGGCCCGACGGGCCCGGCAAGCTCGTCCGCCCGGCGGTCGTGTCGGTGTGGCGCGTCGACGGCGAGGACATCGGCGTCTGAGTCGCCCCACGTCACCGGTGTCTACGGCTGGTGCGGTGACGCGATCGTGCGCGCCGCCGCCACCTCCTGGCGGAGGGCTTCCAGGACGCTGTCCGGCGGGCCCGTGAGGTCGGTGCGGACGGGGTAGAGGACGTCGGTGTCGCGCAGGCCCTCCGACAGCTCGCGCAGCTGCCTGGCGACGTGCGCGATCTCCGCCTCGGACGGCGGTTCGGCTCCGTGTTTCACACGGACCCGGGCCGCCGTCGTCGCGTCCACGATCCGTTCGACGGCGACGACGAGCGGCCACCAGGCGGCGGCACGGGTCCCGGTGGGCGGCGGTTCGGTCAGGGCGCGCTGGAACTCCGTACGGATGACGGACAGGTCGCGGTAGAGGCGGCGGCGCATCCGGGCGCGGGCCGGGGGGTCGACGTGGCTGCCGAAGGCGGACTCGGTGTAGCGGGCCGTGTCGGCGACGGCGTCGGCGAGGCGGTCGCCCACGCGCGTGTGCCAGCTCTCCGGCCACAGCAGATAGCCGGCGACCAGGGCGATCGCGCAGCCGATGAGGGAGTCCACCAGGCGGGGCAGGAGCAGGGCCGTGCCCTGGTGGTTGAGGACGTCGGAGAGGAGCAGGATCACCGGGGTGATGGCCGCGGTCTGGTAGCCGTAGCCGCGAGGGGTGAGGGCCGGGATGAGCGGGGCCAGCAGCAGCATCACGGGTACGTCCCACCATCCTCGCGGGACCTGCGAGAGCACCGCCGCCGCGACGACGAGGCCGGCGACCGTGCCGACGGCGCGCAGCAGGGCGCGGGAGAAGACGGAGCCGAAGTCGGGCTTGAGTACGAAGGTGATCGTCAGGGCGACCCAGTAGGAGCGGGGGACGGTGATGATCGACACGAGGACCTGGGCGAGGCCGATGCACAGCGCGAGGCGCAGGCCGTAGCGCCAGGACGCGGCGGAGAGCAGCACGTCGTGGGCCGCGCGGGCGGCGCGGACGCGGAGCGCGGCGGGCCGGCCGAGCCGGTCGACGAGGCCCAGGGGATCGACGTCGGGGGCGGCGACGACCTCGGCGGTGTGGCGCAGGGCGTGGTCGACGGCGCGGCCGGTCTCCTCGGTGGGCGTGGGCAGGCCGAGGCCGATCGGCCCGGTGAAGCCGGTCTCCACGGCCTGCGCGAGATGCCGTACGGCCGCCGGGACCTCGGGCGGGAGCGGCCGGCCTGCGAGATGGGCGGCGGGGGCGACCTCGACCACCGGGGTGATGGCGTTCAGCTGGGCCAGCAGCCTGGTGAGTTCGGGGCTGCGGCCGTGGTGGCGGGCGCGGTGGGCGAGGACCAGGTCGTAGGACTGGTTCAGGGACTGGGTGACGGCGTGGCGGGCGTCCTCGTAGGCGCCGGGGGTGGTGCCGGCGGAGGCGTCGAGGAGGGTGGCGACCGTGCGGTAGGTGCCGGCGACGGCGGCGCGTTCGGGGACGCCGGAGCGCAGCGGCCAGGCCAGCAGGGCGAGGAGCAGGACGAGGAGGCCGCCGCCGGTCATCAGGACGGGGGCGAGCCACCACGCGCCGGGCATGGGCAGGCCCGCGCCGACGACGGAGTTGAGGAGCAGCAGCAGCCCGGACACGGAGGCGACGGCGCCGATCGTCGAGATCATCCCGGAGACGAGGGCGACGGCGGTCACGGCGGTGACGGCGAGCCAGCCGTGGCCGTACACGGCCGCGCCGAGGGTGATGCCGACGGCCCCGAAGGCCTGCGGGATCGCGATGTTGAGGATGCGTATCCGGTAGGCGTCGGCGGTGTCGCCGATGACGCCGGACAGGGCGCCCATGGAGGCGAGCGCGCCGTACTCGGGCCGGCCGAGCGCCAGTCCGATCAGCAGGGGGAGCGCCATGGCGAGCGCGGCGCGGGCGACGGCGGGCCGGTTGACGGGGGCCTGCTGGGGCCGCAGGTTCCGCACCAGCCAGTCGGGAGGGGTGAGGCCGATGGGAAGCTCGCGGGGCATGCGCTCATTATGGGCGCCCGCCGTCCACCCCCCGGCCTGTCGGGGCTGCCTGTCGGGGCTGCCTATCGGGGCTGGTGGAGGGTGACGTCGACGAGGAGGGAGCGGTGGTCGGTGCGGGGGAGGTCGAGGAAGCGGGCGCGGCTCGAGGAGAAGTCGCCGGAGACGAGGACATGGTCGATCTGGGCGCCGAGGACCGGCGTGGTGCGGGTGGGCCAGCTCGGTTCCCGTGGGCTGCCCGCGAGCCGGGCGGCGTCGCGCAGCCCGGTGTCGAGGATGCGGCGGAACGCGGCGTGGTCCTGGGAGGCGTTGAAGTCCCCGGCGAGGATCAGCGGCCCGTCGCCCCGGTGGTCGTCGGCGAAGTCCCGCAGCCGGCCCAGCTCCCGCTTCCACACGGTGACCTGGCGGGGCAGCGGCGGCTTGGGGTGCGCCAGCTGGAGCCGTACGGGACGCCCGTCGACGTCGGCGACGGCACCGGGCATGCCCATCACGCCGGGCACGACCGGGGCGGGCGTCAGCGGGAACCGGCTGAGGATGACCGATCCGACGGAGGTGTCCCCCTCGACGGCCTGCCGGTAGGGAAACGCTGTGCCGAGTTCTGCGCGCACGGTGGCCTGACAGCGGTACTCGCACTCGGACACGAACACCACATCGGGCTTCTCCCGCCGTACGGCGCTCACGAGGGCGTCCGTCGCCCCGCCGAACTCCACGTTGGAGGCGAGCACCCGCAGCCGGGCGACGGCGAGGCCGTCGGGTTCGTCGGCGTTGCCGTACGGCTCGATGAACCAGGCGAGCAGCCCGAGCAGGACGACGCCCCACACCAGCCCCGTCCACCAGCGGGCGAGCAGCGACAGCAGCAGCCCCGTCCCGGTGGGCACGAGCAGCCAGGGCAGGAACGCGAGCAGTTGCGGGATCGGGGTCATGGCGTCGGTGTCGGCGGCCCGGCACGCGACGACGGCACTCACGCCGGCGAACAGCAGCCCCGCGCACCACGCCCCGAACGCCCGCCCGCGCCCGCGTGGCACGTCAGCGGAACTCCCGTACGACGTCGATGGTCCCGACGATGTGCGTGTTGAACTCATCCAGCTCCTCCGCCGGTACCCACAGCTCCAGGATGGTCTCTCCGCCGGCCTGCCGCACCGGATACCGGGTGAGGAAGCCGCTCTCCACCTCGAACCGGGTGACGTAACCGACGCCGGAGGCCGGGACGTTCCAGTCGCGGGCGATGCGGATCGCGTAGTCCTCGTTCAGGACGGGATAGAAGATCGGCTGCTCGGGCAGCCTCGGCGGCCACTGCCGCCATCCGGAGGCCTCCACCAGGGCCAGCTCCTCGGGCCCGGTGGGCCGCCAGAGGGTCGTCGTTGTCGTCTTGCTCATGCGGTGACGGTAGACGGGAGGACGGCCGGCGGACCAAGGGTTTGCCACCGGCCCGCCGGGTCAGTCCGCGTCCACCCGTTCCAGGAACTCGCCCAGCACCGCGTTGAACTCCTCCGGGCGCTCCAGGTTGGGCATGTGGCCGCAGTGGTCGATCACGCGCAGGACCGAGTCGGGGAGGAGGGCGTGCAGGGTCTCCGCGTCGCGCACGGGGGTGTACTCGTCGTCCGCGCCGACGACGACGAGGGCGGGGGCGGTGACCCGGCGGAGCACGGGGCGGTAGTCGGGGCGTTCGGCCCGGCCGCGCAGGGCCGCGGCGGCGCCCTCGGGCGGCGTGGACGTCATCATGCGGTGGACGTGGGCCCGGACCGCGTGCGGGGCGTGCGGGGCGACCATCTTGAGGAGGACCTCGTCGGCGTAGCCGCGCATGCCCTCGGCCAGGAGACGGTCGGCGACGGCGTTGCGGGCGGCCTTGCCGGCGGGGGTCTCGGGTTCGGCGAAGGTGTCGGCGAGGACCAGGCCCCGGACGCGGTCGCCGAGACGGTCGCAGCACTCCATCGCGATCTGGCCGCCCATCGACAGCCCGGCCAGCACGAAGGTGTCCACCGACAGGTCGTCGAGGAGGTCCTCGATGTCCTGGGCGAACCGGGAGAGGAGGGTGGTGCCGGGGGTGACCGGGGAGGCGCCGTAGCCGCGCAGGTCGGGGGTGATGACGCGGCGGGCGGGGGCGAAGGCCTCCCGTTGCGGGGCCCACATCGTGTGGTCGAAGGGGTGGCCGTGGACGAGGACCAGGGGGATACGTCCGGCGGTATCCGAGCCTTTGTCCTCGTATGCGAGGAAGGGTGCCATGCGTCGACCCTAGGTTCACCAACTCCTCGGTGCAATAAGATCTTTGCCCTCGGTGCAATGCCGGACGGGAGGGGAAGCCATGAGCGACTACCGGGTCATCGCCGACCGCATCGCCGACGACATCGCGCGGGGGCGGCTCGTGCCGGGGCAACGGCTGCCGCCCCAGAGGCGGTTCGCGCGCGCCCACCGGATCGCCCCGTCGACGGCCGGACGCGTCTACGGCGAACTCGTCCGGCGCGGGCTGGTGGTGGGCGAGGTCGGCCGGGGCACCTTCGTACGGGCCGCACCCGCCGTCCCCGAGGGCCGCGCCCTGGTCGAACCGGCCACCGCCGCGCCGGTCAACCTGGAACTCAACTACCCGTCCGCGCCCGGCCAGTCGGAGCTGCTCGCGCCCGGACTCGCCCCGCTCCTGCGGGCCGACGTGCTGACCGGGGCACTGGGCACCGCCGCGGCCGACGGCACCGCCGACGCGCGAGCCGCCGCGGCCCGGCTGCTCACCGCCCCCGGCTGGCGCCCCGAACCCGCCCGGTTCCTCTTCACGGGCAACGCCCGCCAGGCCATCGCCGCCGCGCTCGCCTCCCTGGTCCGGCCGGGTGGCCGCGTCGGCGTGGAGGAGCTGACGTATCCCCTGGTCAAGGAGATCGCCGGGCGGCTGGGGATCGTGCTCGTGCCGGTCCGCGGCGACGCCGAGGGACCGCGGCCGGACGCCCTGCGGGCCGCGCACCGCGCCGCTCCCCTCTCCGCCCTGTACGTCCAGCCGGCCCTGCACAACCCGACCTCGCTGACCATGAGCGAGACCCGCAGGCACGAACTCGCCCGTGCGGCCGTGGACTTGGCGCTGCCCGTCGTCGAGGACCGCATCTGGTCCTTCCTCCGGCCGGACGCCACCCCGCTCGCCGCCCACGCGCCCGCGCTGACGCACGTCGTCGACGGCCTGTCCAAGCGGGTCGCGCCGGGACTGACGGCCGGATTCCTCGTCGTACCGCCGCACCGGGTGGACGCGGTGGCCGCCGCCGTGCGGTCCGGGGGGTGGAGCGCGGGACGGTTCGCGCTGGAGGCAGCCGTGCGGTGGACCGGGGAGGGGACCGTGGACCGGCTGGTGGCGGCGAAGCGGGCGGACGCGGCCCGTCGGCAGCGGATCCTCGCGGCCCACCTGGGCACCTTCGCCGTACGGACCGACCCGCACGCCTATTTCGCCTGGTGGGAGCTGCCCTCACCATGGCGGGCGGACACCTTCACGGCCGCCGCCGCCGCGCACGGCGTCGCCGTCACTCCCGGCACCGCCTTCGCCGTCGACCCGCACCGCACGCCGGACGCGGTCAGACTCGGCCTGGCGTCCGCGACGGAGGGGGAGTTGGCGTGGGCGCTGCGCCGACTGGCGTGGCTGGCAAGGGAGTCGGAGCCGCCCGGCGGCGCCGGACCAGGCGGCCCACCCGTACGTACCGCGTGAGCCACACCCCGGCCGCCACCGTCAGGCCCACGGCCAGCAGGAACCAGGAGGCGGTGCGCAGGGTGGCCGTCAGGGCGTCGTAGACGGCCGCCGCCGCCGGGCGGCGGGACTGGTCGGGGAGGTCCGTGAGGGTGAGGTGGCGCGCGAGCGAGATCGCGAGGCCGAGGAACGCGCCGCCCAGCGCCGTGCCCAGCGCGGCGGCGGTGAGGGCGCGGCGGCGGCAGGCCGCGACGGCGATGCCGGTCACGGCGAGGACGACGGCGGCCAGCGGCAGCCAGAATCCGGCCAGGTCGAGCACGTGGTAGCCCTTCCGGAGGGTGGCCAGTTCGGCGGCGGGCAGCAGCGCGACACGGGTGTGCGCGAGCGGCACCCGCTCGGCGAACGGCAGGTTGTCCGCGACCAGTTGGGCGCGCACACGACGCGCCACCGGGGCGAGGTCGACGGTGACCTCGCGCTCGCGGTCGTCGTGCAGGGCCGACATCACGGCGGTGTGCGCGGCCTCGTTGCCCGCGTCCCACGCGGTGCGGTAGGCGCGGGTGTGGGTGAAGGAGCGCAGCGCGTCCCGCACGAAGGGGATGACCTCGGGGTGCAGCGGGCCGCGTTCGGCGGCGGCCCTGCGCAGGAGGTCGTCGCCGACGGTGTCCACCACGGCGTCCCGTACGGCCGGGTCGGAGGCGAGCGGCGCCATCGCGGTGACGTACCGGCCGGTGTCGGTGAGGCCGTACGCCGCCCAGGCCGCCAGTGCGCCGAAGGGCATCAGGAGGCAGGACAGGGCGATCAGGACGGCCGACACGGCGGTCCGCAGGCGTCGGGACACAGCTCCAGGCAAGGACGTACGGGCCCGGCGCGCGAGCGGGGGCGGCCAGTCGGGTGGATCGCGGCCGGAGCCGGGGCCCTGGGGATTCCGTGCTCCGGTGGAGCGTTCACCCGAACGGGTGTCTCATGGATCTGGGGAGAAGGAGGCGATCATGCGCACCACTCCGGCCCTGCGGACACCCGCCGTGCGGACACCCGCCGTGCGGACTCTGGCCGCGGCCCTGCTCACCGGTGGCACCCTCGCGGTCGCGGCGCTCGGCCCGTCGGCCACGGCGTCCGCGGCGACGATCGACCGACAAGGCAGCGTCGACCGACAAGGCAGCGTCGACCGACAAGGCAGCGTCGACCGGCGAGGCAGCGGTGACGGCGCCGTCTGGGGCACCGTCACCTCCCGTACCGACCTGAGCCTGCGGCAGGCGCCCACCACGCACGCCCCCTCGGCCGGCACGCTCGCGCCGGGCAGCCGGGACCGGATCGAGTGCCGGGCGCTGGGACAGAGCGTCAACGGCGACGCGCACTGGTACTGGCTCGTCGGCGCCGGGGCCTGGGCCAGCGCCGCCTTCGTGGACACGCGCGGCGAGCGGGTACCGGACTGCGCCGACCCCTGCCCGCGCTGGAAGGACGAGGACTGGGCGAACTGGAACGACGCCTGGGACGACGAGGCGTGGAGCGTCACCGGCTCGGGCTCCGTCAGCTTCAGCTTCAGCTTCTCCGGTTCGTGGAGCTTCGGCGCCACAGAGACCTCGTCGGACGGGTGGGAGTGGATCCCGCTCGCCCGGTGAGTCGAGGGATGAGGGAAGACGTGGGCCCCGGCGAGAACCGCCGGGGCCCACGCACGCGCGCGGCAGGCGCCGGGAGCTACTACCCCGTGCGGTGTCCCTCCGCGTCCTCGTGCGTGTAGTAGCGGTAGAACATCACCGCGAAGAAGCCCGCCGCGACCGCCACCGAGACTCCGGCGGAGTACAGCACGCTCGAACCGCTCTGGTTGATGAGGAAACCGATCGCGCAGCCCGCGAACACCGCCCACATCAGGGCGTGCACTTCGCGCCGCATGCGCGGGGCGACGGCGCGGATGCCGACGTACAGCACGATGAACGCGAGCGCCGCGACGAAGCCGAACAGGATGTTCCAGCCGGTGATCGGCCCGGCGCTGCGCCGGTTCGCCGCGGCCCAGTAGCCGTAGACGAGCCCGAGCGTGACGGGCACCGCCCACTTCATGACCAGGTGGGTCCGCGCGCCGAAGACGTCGGTCGCGTCGCCTGCCCCGGACGGGGCTCGCGTGCCCGGTGTCCGCATGCCCGGTGTGGGTGCCGCATGAGCCATGGGAGCACTCCTCTCTCCTCGCCCCCCGGCTTCCAGGGCACACCTGGGGAGTGGCGGAGGCAAGTCGGTGGGACGCGGGCTCCTTACTTCGCACGGGGCGCCGACCGGGGATGCGGCTGCGTCGTGAGCGTGTTTCGCTGAAACGGTGAGCGACCGAGGGGGCCAGGGGCTGCTCGCCCGAAATCCGCGCGCCCGGGGCCGGGACGTCCTGGAGCGCCAGAAGCTGCTTCAGTTCCGCGGCCACAGCGTCACCTGGCTGGTGCCGCTGCTGATGCTGGTCGCCATTCCCGTCGTCGACCTCAACACCGGCGGAGAGTTCCGCATCGTCTCCTGGTGCGTGTTCGTCGCCGCGATCTCCGCCGCGCTGTGTGGGGTGTGGACGACGGCCGTCTTCGCGGTGCTGGGGGTGGTCACCTACGTCGCCGCGGACGCCGCCTGGCCCTACCAGTACCGGGAGGGCCCCGCCGACTTCGTCCTCGTCCTGATCGGCGGGGTCCTGTCCGTGCTGGCCGCCGCGGTCCGGGTGCGCGGCGAGCACCGGATGCTGCACATGCGGCACATCGCCGAGACCACCCGCCGTACGGTGCTGCGCCCGCTGCCGCCCGGCTGGGGTGGGCTCGACCATGCCGCCGCCTACCTCGCGGCCGACGCCGACGCCCGCGTGGGCGGCGACTTCTACGACATCCAGCCCGGACCGCACGGCACCCGCGTCCTCCTCGGCGACGTGCAGGGCAAGGGGCTGGGCGCGGTGGAGGCGGCGGCGGCGCTGCTCGGCACCTTCCGCGAGGCCGGCTACCACGAGGCGGACCTCGCGACGGTCGCCGAACGGCTGGAGGTCCGGATGCGGCGTCACCGCGGCCACACGGTTGCCCTCGGCCGCGCCGACGGGGACCGTTTCGCCACGGCCGTGCTGCTCGGCTTCCCCGCGGAGGAAGAGGGGGTGGTCGACCTCGTCGTGTTCGGCCACGAGGCGCCGCTCGCCGCCGGTCCTGGCGGGGTACGGCGGCTGCCGCACGCCGGCGGACTCCCCCTCGGCCTCGCCGAACTCACCTCCGGCGACCCCCCGCCGGTGCTGCGCGCCGCCGTCGCCCCCGAGGAGACGCTGCTGCTGGTCACCGACGGCGTCACCGAGGCACGGGACGGCGCCGGCGCCTTCTACCCGCTGGCCGACGACATCGCCGCCGGCCTCGCCCGCGAGCCACGCACCGCCGAACCGGACCGCCTGGTCGCCTACGTCCGCGACGGCACCCTGCGGCACTGGGGGGGCCGTCTCGACGACGACACGACGATCTTCGCGGTACGGCGG
>NZ_MUBA01000614.1 GCF_002154575.1 Streptomyces bobili | reverse complement strand
GCGTGCGGGTGGGTGGCCGGTTGGTGGTGGGCGAGTTACGCGTCCAGGAGATCGTCCGTGCCGGCGGGCGGGTCAGTTACACGGTCGTGGACGCGGACTGCTCGGTGGTGGCGGAGGCGGACGGGTTCCTGCGTGCCTGTCGGGCGGGTACGGGCCGGACGTATGCGTATGTGCTGGTGGATCATCTGCGGTGGCTGCGGTTCGCGGGCCTGGACACCGGGTCGGTGTCGCTCGAGGATCTGCGGCACTACATGGCGGCTCTGGGGGCGGATTGCCCGGGGCCGTTCGGGCTGCCGTGGCGGGAGGGTAGACGCCCGTACGGGCAGAGTGCGTTGAAGGCCGCGGCGGCCTGCCTCAAGGGCTTCTACCTCCACCTGGGTATCCATGGCGTGAACCCCGCACTGGCCGAGGCACTGCGTCTAACCCGGCTGCCGACTCGGGCGGACCGGCGGCGGGCGATGCTCGGACACGTCCTGCACAGGATGCCTGCCAACCCGCTCGCGCCCGCCGAACGGGTGCGCCGGCATCCGAAGATGCTGCCCGAGGGCGCCCGGGGGGTGTTGCTGGGGGCGGTGTCGTGCGCGCGGGACCGGATGGTGGTCAGGTGGCTGGCCGACGGCGGGTTCCGGATCGGTGA
>NZ_MUBA01000613.1 GCF_002154575.1 Streptomyces bobili | reverse complement strand
CCGCCACGCGCCGGCCCCCGGGGAGAGCCATGCCCGCCACACCGCTCGCCGCCCACCCGTCCGCCCGCCCGGTCCCCGCCTTCCGGGGCCGCATCGGCAGCGACGCCCGCAGCGGCCACTACGCCGTGCCGCGCCGCTACCGGCTCCACCTGTCACCGGCCGACCCCGACGGTCTGCGCATCGCCGTCACGCACAGCCTCCTAGGGCTGGACCGCGCCTGTCCCGTCACCTTCCTGCCCGCCGTGCCCGACTGTCCGGACGGCGGCCACTCCGCGCTGCGCCCCCTGTACGAGGCCAGCGCCCACCACTACACCGGACCCGCCCTCGCGCCGGTGCTCAGCGACGACTGGTCCGGGCGGATCGTCTCCACCCACGGCCCCGACATCGCCCGCGACCTCGCCCGGCACTTCGGCGGCGGCCGGACCTCGCTGTACCCGTGCGGCAGGGAGTCGGAGATCGAGGCCGTCGAACGGATGTGCGCCCAGGGCATCGAGGGAGCCGCACAGCGCGCCGGAGCGGCCGGCGCCGAGACCTCCCGGAGCGCCGCGGCCCTCGACACGCTGCTCGAAACGCTCGGTGTCCTGGACCGAGGCCTCGGCTCGCATCCCTATCTGATCGACGATCAGATCACCGCCGCCGACGTCGAGTTGTGGGTGGCACTGGTCCAGCTCGACACCGTGCACCGGCACCACCTCGACGCGGACGCCGTACGCCGCATCGCCGGACACCCCGCCCTGTGGGCGTACGCCCGACGGCTGGCCGCCCACCCGGCCTTCGGCGCCCATCTCGACCTCGACGCCGTCAACCGCCGCCACCACGCCCGCTGTCAGGGCCTGGAGGCCGCCGGATCAGCCGTCCAGATCCTGGACTGGGCCGCCCACTCGACCCCCGAAACGAGTAAGGAAGCACAGGTCAGGCAGGTCTGACCCGGTCCATCACCTGGACCGGCGTTGACAATCGTTCGGGCAACTGTCTTAACTTACGGCCCAGAACGGTCATGAGTGTCAGCGACAAGCCCTGGCTGGCTGACCGGCAACCCTCGCTCGGCGGTGGGGTGCCCCAGGTGACGACCGGACCGGAAGACGTTCTCTCGGACGCTTCGGTAAGCGCGAGGGCCCCACGGGGCCGGACAGAAACGGTGACGGACATGTACGCAGATCTCAGGACGGCGGCCCGCCGCCCCCGGGGCTGCGTACGGCCGTACCTCGACATCCTCGTCGCCGACCGCGCCGTCGATCTCCTGCGCGTGAGCAGCGCACTGTGTACCGCACCGGGCCGTGCCCGCTGTCGGGGCTGAACCTCAACCCTTCGCCCCGCCACCGCGTTCCCGACGAACACCGCCCGAGCGGTGTGCCGTTGTCCGCCCCGCCCCGGTTCCCCGTACGCATCCGTGCGCCGTG
>NZ_MUBA01000612.1 GCF_002154575.1 Streptomyces bobili | reverse complement strand
CCGACTCCCCGTGGGCCCGCCGCTTCTACCGCAGGCGCCCCCGCGCCCGCGCCAAGGCGGTGCTGCGGGCCTACCACCACGACCGCCGCTGGGCGGGCCCCCGGCGGGTGCTCGGCGACTGGCTGGGCGGCAAGACCGACGCCGAGCTGATCCGGGCCGCCGACCACCGCTGACGGTGGTGGCGGGGGCGGTCGCTACTTCGTACCCGGAGCCTCGGCGGACTCCGCCTCGGCGGGTTCCGCGGTCTCGGCCCCGGTCTCGGCCGCGATTTCGGTCTCGGTCTCGACCTCCGGCTCCTGCGGCTTCTCGGGCAGCTCGGCGGCCAGGGCCGCGGCGGCCTGCACCAGCGGCAGCGCCAGCAGCGCGCCCGCGCCCTCGCCCACGGTCACGCCCTGGTCCAGCAGCGGCTCCAGCGCCATCCGGTCCAGCGCCTTGGCCTGCCCCGGCTCCCCGCTGCGCTGTCCGGCCAGCCACCAGTCCGGCGCCCGGAACGCGATCCGCTGCCCGACGAGCGCGCACGACGCCGCCACGACCCCGTCCAGCACCACCGGCAGTTTCCGTACGGCGCACTGCAGCAGGAAGCCCGTCATCGCCGCGAAGTCCGCGCCGCCCACGGCCGCCAGCAACTGCAACTGGTCCCCGAGCACCGGCCGTGCCCGCCGCAACGCGTCCCGGATCGCGGCGCACTTGCGCATCCACGCCAGGTCGTCGATCGCCTCGCCGCCCCGCCCGGTCACCACGGACGCGTCGGTCCCGCACAACGCGGCCACCAGCACCCCCGCCACCGTCGTCCCGCCCACGCTCACATCGCCGAGCACGACCAGATCCGTACCGGAGTCGGCCTCCTCGTCCGCCACCGCGACCCCGGCGAGGAAAGCCGCCTCGGCCTCCTGTGCGGTCAGCGCGTCCTCGACATCGATACGACCGCTGCCGCGCCGCACCCGGTGCCGTACGACGTCCTCGGGGAACGCGTCCGGCTCGCAGTCCAGCGACATGTCCACGACCCGCACGGCGATGCCGAGCCGGCGGGCGAGCACGGACACCGGCCGGCCGCCCTCCAGAACCTCCCGCACCAGCTCCGCCGCGCTGCCCGCGGGCCGCGCCGAGACGTCCAGCGCGGCGATCCCGTGGTCGCCGGCGAACAGCACCACCCGCGGCCGTGCGACCGGCCGAACGGGCACCGAACCCTGCGCCGCCGCCAGCCATTCACCCAGGTCGTCGAGGCGGCCCAGCGATCCGGGCGGCACGACCTGACGTTCCCGGCGCGCCTCCGCGTCGCGGCGCACCCCGCCGTCGGGGCGCTCGATCAGATCGGTGAAGTCGTCGAGATTCAGCGAGCTCATTCGCCGAACAGTACCGGCACCGATCGCACGCTCCGGCGCCACATCCGCACCACACCCCCACGACGTCATTGCGCCCAAGATCGGTATCCCATACGTTCCGTTTTGCTGCGAATTGCCGCATACCTCGACGTTCTTCACGGAGCCGCTCATGCCCCCCAGGCCCATCCACGAGCCGCGCCGCGACAACTGCCCCTGGTGCGGCTCGAAACGCCTGCGCAACCGCCTGCGCGCACCCGACCTCCTCCACCACCGGCCGGGCACCTTCGCCGTGGACGAATGCCGGGACTGCGCCCACGCCTTCCAGAACCCGCAGCTGACCGCGGAGGGGCTCGCCCTCTACCACCGCCCCCCGGCCAGGGACCTGCCCGGCGCCTGTGCCGAACGCGTCCTCGCCACCCGCACCCGCCGGCGCCGGCTCCTCGCCACCGCCCGCGCGATGCTGCCCTACCCCGAGCCCGAGAGCTGGCTGGACGTCGGCACCGGACACGCGCTGTTCCCCGAGGCGGCCAGGGAGGTCTTCACCTACACCTCCTTCGACGGCCTCGACCCCACCCCGCGGGTCGTCCGGGCCCAGGAGGCCGGCCGTGTCGAGGAGGCCCACCAGGGGCAGCTCACCCACCCGGCGACCAGCGCACGGCTGCGCGCCCGTTACGACGTCGTCAGCATGCTCGGCCATGTGGAGCACACCCTCGACCCGCGCGCGGAACTGCGCGCGGCCCTCCTCGCGCTGCGGCCCGGCGGGCATCTGCTCCTCGAACTCCCCGACCCGCGCAGCGCGTTCGCCGCGCTGCTCGGCAAGTGGTGGGTGGCCCACGGCCAGCCGCGCCACCTCCACCTGATCCCGCTGCCCAACCTCCGCGCCGAACTGGAGTCCCAGGGCTGCACCATCGTCAGGGCCGACCGCAGCGGAGCCCATGTCCCGCACGACCTCGGGGCGGCCCTCGCGCTGTCCCTCTCCCGGTCGGTCCCGTCCCCCCGTACGCCCCTCCTGCGACCCACCGCCCGGGGGGCGGTGGCTCGCACCAGGGCCGTACGGGGGGA
>NZ_MUBA01000611.1 GCF_002154575.1 Streptomyces bobili | reverse complement strand
GGGGTCTGACAAGGGGACGGGGGCAGGGGGCCGGGTCCGCCTGCCGAGGGTGCCTCAGAGGCTGGCTATGACCCGGTCCGCCAGGATGTAGACGCTCTCCTCGCCGCAGGCGAAGGTCAGGGCGTAGGCGCCCGAGATGCCCGAGCCGCCCAGCAGGTACGGCGTCTCACCGGCCGTGAGGGCGCGGGCGAGGCGGTCCGCGGTCTCCCGGTGGCCCGGGGTCATGCACAGGGTGGTGCCGTCGGCGAAGACGTAGACGTCGAGGGTGCCGAGCGGGCCGGGCCGCACATCGGTCAGTTCGACGCGGTCGGCGGCCAGTTCCTCCAGTGCGGTCACCGTACGCTCGTGATCGTTCACGACCGGTGACTGGACCGGTACGAAGTCCGGGTGGGAGGGGTGCCGGCGGCGGGCCGCGGCCAGTTCGGGGGAGTCCCCGACGAACTCGTCGGCGTCGGCGGGCGGCTCGGTCACCGGCTCGAGCGGCTCCAGGCCCGCGAAATCGGCCTGCCGGGGCAGGAACAGCTCGCTGTCCGGCAGACCCAGCAGGGAGGGCGCGTCGGAGGCGTCACGGGCCTCCTGGGCGGCCCAGAAGGCGCGCGCCTCGGCCAGCTCCCGCTCCCGCTCCTCGGCGAGCGCCTCGGCCACCGCCGCGCGTATCTCAGCCGTGTCGGCCGTCGCGCGGGCGGCCGGAACGAAGCCCCGCGGCCCGGCGGCGGCACCGGCGGTCTCCGCGAGCTGCGTGTGCAGGGCCGCGACCTGACGGCGCAGCTGCAGCAGGGTGCGCAGGACGGCGACGCCCACGGCGCCCGTGGCGGCCGTGGTGACCAGCAAGGCGATCGGCATGGCGCTCACTGACGTACTCCCGGTTCAAAGTCGACCCCCGACTTCCTACATCAGCTTGAAGGGCGGACTATCCAGCTGTCAGTGCGTAACGTCACGAAACGGGCAGGAGATTTGTCCCGCCTCAACTGGTGAAACGGCGCTGAGCTGCGTAAATCCCTCCGGGGAGGGAGATAGGTCACATCCTGGGGGAGATTCGATCACAAAACGGCCCGGAATCCAGGGGCTTCCCAGACTCCGGGCCATCGGCTCACGATGGGTGCCCCGGCGGCTACCGAGAGGTCACCGTCGGGGCCTTCGTGCGGACTCCTGCGACTAGCTGAGGCGCTCGATGACCATCGCCATGCCCTGGCCGCCGCCGACGCACATCGTCTCCAGGCCGAACTGCTTGTCGTGGAACTGCAGGGAATTGATGAGCGTGCCGGTGATGCGGGCGCCGGTCATGCCGAAGGGGTGGCCGACGGCGATCGCGCCGCCGTTGACGTTCAGCTTGTCCAGCGGGATGCCGAGGTCGCGGTAGGAGGGGATCACCTGGGCGGCGAACGCCTCGTTGATCTCGACCAGGTCGATGTCGTCGATCGTCAGACCGGCCCGGCGCAGGGCCTGGTTGCTGGCGTCGACCGGGCCGAGGCCCATGATCTCGGGGGAGAGACCGGAGACACCGGTCGACACGATGCGGGCGAGCGGCGTGAGGCCCAGCTCGCGGGCCTTCGTGTCGCTCATGATGACGAGCGCGGCGGCACCGTCGTTCAGGGGGCAGCAGTTGGCGGCCGTGACCATGCCGTCGGGGCGGAAGACCGGCTTCAGGCCCGCCACGCCCTCCATCGTGACGCCGGCGCGCGGGCCGTCGTCCTTGCTGACCACCGTGCCGTCCGGGGTGGTGACCGGGGTGATCTCGCGCTCCCAGAAGCCGTTCTTGACGGCTTCCTCGGCGAGGTTCTGCGAGCGGACGCCGAACTCGTCCATCTCCTGGCGGGTGACGCCCTTGAGGCGGGCCAGGTTCTCGGCGGTCTGGCCCATCGAGATGTAGGCGTCCGGGACGACGCCGTCCTCGCGCGGGTCGTGCCAGGTGGTGCCCTCCTGCTCGGCGACGGCCGCGGTGCGGGCCTCCGCCTCGGCGAAGAACGGGTTGTGGGTGTCGGGCAGGCTGTCGGAGTTGCCCTTCACGAACCGGGAGACGGTCTCGACGCCGGCCGAGATGAAGACGTCGCCCTCGCCGGCCTTGATGGCGTGCAGCGCCATGCGGCTCGTCTGGACGGACGAGGAACAGTAGCGGGTGACCGTGCAGCCGGGCAGGTGGTCCATGCCCATCTGTACGGCGACGATACGGCCGAGGTTGTTGCCCTGCTCGCCGCCGGGGAGGCCGCAGCCGAGCATCAGGTCGTCGATGTCCCTCGGGTCCAGCTCGGGGACCTTCGCGAGGGCGGCCTGGATGATGGTGGCGGTGAGGTCGTCCGGGCGCAGGTCCTTGAGGGAGCCCTTGAAAGCGCGGCCGATGGGGGAGCGGGCGGTCGACACGATGACGGCTTCGGGCATCACGGCTCCATTGGCGTTCACGGGGTGGGTTTTCCGGCGGGGCTTGGACTTGACTGGAAGTTACCCGTACGTATGGGTCAGGTCACGGGTGTGGTGGTGTGACCCTGGCCGCAGTTTACTAAGCGCTTGCTTTTTCGCCCCCGCCGCCCCTT
>NZ_MUBA01000610.1 GCF_002154575.1 Streptomyces bobili | reverse complement strand
GTCGGTGCGCACCGACCAGCCGTTGAACGAGGCCTGCTGCTGGGCGGTGGACAGCTGCCAGTTGAGGTAGAGGCAGGCGGCGGCGGGGTGCGCGGCCTGCCGCAGGATCGCGGCCCGCTGGCCCCAGGCCATGAAGGGATGCCCCTCGGCGACGAGGAACCGCGTCGGCGACGACGGCACCGAGTTCAGCGAACCCGAGCCGCCGATACCGATGGCCTTCTGCCCGCTGCGGACGGCCGCGCCCGGCGTGTGGCTGCCGCGCGCGAACTGGACGTCCTGCGCGGCGAGTTTCGCCGCCCACTCCCAGCCGTACCGCTTGACGTACTGCGCGTACAGGTAGAGCACGGCGTCGTCGTCGTGCGGGTACGAGGAGGCGATCCTGCCCTTCCACTTCGGGTCGATCAGGTCGAGCGGGGTGCGGGGCGCGTCCGCACCGACGGCGTCGGTCCCGTACATGGAGCCGAAGGCGATGACACCGATGGCCACCCATGCGCCCTGCGGGTCCTTGAACCCGTGGTGGATCTGCGAGAACCCGGCGGGCTTGTACGACAGCAGGCGGCCCTGCGACTTCCAGCGGACGAAGTCCTGCACCGTCTGGAGCTGGACCACGTCGGGGACCAGGGTGTCGGTGGCGAACTGGTTGTCGACGCGGACGTCGTGATACTTGCTGTAGTCCACGACCAGCGTCAGGTCGATGTCCGGGAAGCGGCGGAGGAACGCCGCCTTGGTGCCGTCCTGCTGGGTCGGGGTGTCCCCGCCGGCGTAGAGGACGAGCTTGCCGCCTTCCGCCAGCGCCGCCTGGTACAGCTCGTCGAGCGACCTGGTCTCCTCGGCGCCGCCGGACCGCTGCTGCGGAGAGGCCGCGGTGGGGGAGGCCGCGGCGGGGCCGGAGCCGAGACCGAGCGCGCCGATACCGAGGGCGGCACCGGCTCCGGTCGTGAGGAGACGCCGCCTGCTGGGCGAGATGGGCATGCTGAGGACCTCTCTGAGGGGGGAGGAAACGGGGGGTGTCGGTGACCGGGCGCCACGGTCACCGCCGATTCTTCCGCCGTGGGAGCGGGCCGCGCGTCCCCCGGACGGAGCGGAGACCGGGCGTCCGGGGTAATCCGCGTTCAACCGAACGGTTGAACGCGACCTCGCCCCCTCCGGGGCTCCCGCGGTCCTAGGGTCTTTCGTTTCGGTCAGCCCGGCCTAATCCAAACGAGAGGCCCTAACTCCGCGCCAGCCTCCGCAGGGTCAGCGCGAGGTGCAGGCGCAGCCGGCCCTGGGGCGTGCGGGTCGGCCAGCCCAGCAGGTGTTCGGCGTGGATGAGGCGGTCCTGGAGGGTGGAGTGGTGCACACCGGCCTCGACGGCGGCGGCCCGCAGACTCGTCGTGGCGGTCACCGCGTGCAGGGTGGCGAGCATCCAGGGGGCGTCCGTGGCCGCCGCCTCCACGGCCCGGACGTCGGCCGGGGGTTCGCCGCCCGGGACGACGAGGTCCGCCAGCAGCGCGAGTCCGCCCAGTTCGTCGGCGTACACGACACGGGGGCCGGGATCGTGCGCGGTGCCCTCCGCGGCGAACCGCAGCGCGGTGCGGGCGGCGGCCCACGAGCGGGGCAGGTCGAGGATCGGGACGGCGGGGCCGACACCGGTCCGGCCCGCGTACGGTCCGGCCTCGCGCGAACCGGACAGGACCCGGGGCGGCCCCTGCGGCGTGGCCAGCGCGCGGGCCGGGGCGGCGGGGTCCAGACCGAGCCGGCGGGCCGCGTGCAGCCGGGCCGGTTCGGTGGCCGTCTCGTCCAGCACCGTCTCCACCAGCGCCGGGTCGTCCAGCGGGACCCGGCCGCGCGTGCGGTCGAGCACCCGCCGGATCACCCCGGCGGCCCGCTCCAGGATCACGGCGTCCACGACACTCGGCACCGCGCCCGGCCGCTCCAGCCACAGCGCGGGCTCCCCGCCGCGAGTCAGCGCGGCGGTCGGCCAGGCCGGGTCCGGCGCCAGGTCCGAGTCCCGGCGGGTGCCGTCCGGCTCCACCCGGACCCGCACCCGCCGCCCGGCGTCCACCAGCCGCGCGGGCACCCCGGCGAGCACGGCGGCCCCGCGCACCAGCGCCTCCACCCCGGCCCGCGCCTCGGCCAGCCGGTCGAAGTAGGCGATGACCTGCACGGCGGCGCCGGCGTCGGGATCCAGCGCGGTCAGCCGCCCGGCCAGCTCTTTCATACGGCCATCATGCGCCACCGGCCCGCCGGAGAGGAGGGGTGCGGGCGGGTGCGGGCCCGGCCCTCGGTCCGTACGGAATCCGGCGGCGACGGCCGCCGCCGTGGGTGAACGCGGGCCCGGCGGGGGTTCACCCGCCGCCGATCGCTCGCGGCGCCGCGACCTACTCCGCCAACAGCCGCCGCAGCCACTCCAGTTGTGCGGTACGGGCCGCCCGCGAGACCGCGGCCTGCGGGGCGAAGCCGTCGAAGCCGTGGAAGCCGCCCGGCCAGACGTGCAGCTCGGCGACCCCTCCGGCCTGCCAGATCCGGGAGGCGTAGGCGACGACCTCGTCCCGGAAGGTCTCCGCGGAACCCACGTCGAGGAAGGCCGGGGGCAGCCCGGAGAGGTCCTCGGCGCGGGCCGGACGTCTCCCCGTACGCGGCTCCGGCCCGC
>NZ_MUBA01000061.1 GCF_002154575.1 Streptomyces bobili | reverse complement strand
CGGGGGGGGGGCGCTGTGGACGGGGGGGCCGTGCGGGAGCGGGGCGCCGTGTATGAGGGGGACGTGCGGGAGCGGGGCATGCGGTCATCCCAGCACCCGGAGCGGGTCGCGCGGGGGCGCCACTCCCGCGGGCTCACCTCCCTGGTGGAGCGGCCGGCCGGACCTCGGGGACGGCCGGCCGCTCGCCCTGGTTCACGCCACGGACGCGATCCGCAGCTTGATGTCGTCGGGTGAGAGCGTGCCCTTGGCGGTCACGTGGTCGCCCGAGGACTCCCCACGCAGCCGGCGCCCGATCCACGGCACCAGATACTCGCGCGCCCAGTGCACGTCGTCGCGCCGGATCTCCAGGGTGCCGCGCGGCGGGAGCTGCGGCCAGGGCTGCTCCGGGTCGGCGGGTACCTCGAGGCCGAGGACCTGGCCGGCACGCAGCGCCACGCGTGTGTGGCCCTCCGCGCCGAGATGGAGCCGGTCGCCGTCCCAGGCCCGTCGGTCCTGGATGGACTTCAGCGACCACAGGTCGAGGACCGGACAGCCGTACCGGTCGGCGACCGCGCGCACGTGCCCGTTGTAGGTGGCGATCTTGCCGCGCAGGTGCTTGAGCACGGGGATGCCACGGGTGTCGAAGCCGGTGGTCACCATGACGGTGCCCGCCACGGAGGTGAGGGCCGCGATCGCTCGTTCGAAGCGCTCGGCGACCTCGTCGGGGTCGGTGCCGGGTCGGAGGATGTCGTTGCCGCCCGCGCAGAAGGAGACCAGGTCCGGGGCCAGCTCGACCGCCCGCGGAAGCTGGTCCTCCACGATCTGGTCGAGCAGTTTGCCGCGTACCGCGAGGTTCACGTAGCCGAAGTCGCCTTCGGGCCGCCGGTCCGCGAGCAGTACCGCGAACCGGTCGGCCCAGCCGACGAACGCCCCGTCGGGGCCGGGGTCGCCGACGCCTTCGGTGAAGCTGTCCCCCACCGCCACGTACGACCCGATCACTGAACTGTTGTCATTCTTCGAATCGTCTGCCACAACCGCTCATGATTCACCTTCGAATGTGACTTACGCGACCGTAGGCAGGGGTTGACGGTCGGTGAGATAAGCCACTCCTAAAGACTTGGCCAATGCGGGAATAACGCCCTCCTCAGCCGCGTCGGTGCAACGACCACACCCGGAAGTCGCTGATCCGGAAATGGCTCCAGGTGGTGCGGAAGGCGAAATGCCCGGCGGTGTAGGGCTCCGGGTCCGTGTGGTCGAAGACGAGCCGCCCGTTGTTCCACCACCGGACGGTGGAGCCGTCGGAGACGATGCGGACATGGTGCGGCGCGTTCGCCACCAGCAGCGGTTCGGTGTAATCGAAGATCAGCGGCCGCACCCCCGGCTGTCCGACGTAACGGCGCAGCCGGGTCGTGGTGTTGGTGTTGGCGCCGTAGCCGGAGTAGTACGTCCTGAGGTTGTCGTACTCGGCGAGGGCGCCGCCGCGCGGGGTGGCGAAGAGGTCGTCGGGGGAACGGGCGTCGACGGCGTTCCAGAAGTTGTTGAGGTCGGAGACGCGGTCGTTGACGCCGCCCGCGGAGACCGGCGTGGCCGTGTACTCCAGGACGTAGGGGCCTTCGAGCCGTTCCTTGAACCAGATCGTCGCGCCGGCCGGCACGTCGATCTCCAGGGTGCCGCGGGAGGCGGTGACGGTGCCGCCCCTCTCCAGTTCGACGGCCCACCGGCCGAGGCCGTGGCGGAAGTCGTCGTGGGCGATCGGGCGGCGGTGGCGGGGCGTGGCGCTCGCCGCGGTCGCGGGGGCGAGTGCGGCCAGGGCGGCACCGGCGGCCAGGGCGCCGAAGGCTCTGCGGGTGGTGGTCATGGGAAGCGGTTCCTTCAGGGCGTGGTGGGGCGAGCGGACGGGGTGGCGCCGGGCGTGGTGATGTGCGGCTCGGGGACCCGGCGGGTCTCGGTGCCGAGGTAGTAGTCGGTGTACGTGGACTGGAGGTAGCCGCGTACGGTCCAGCCGAGCCGGTAGGCGGGGTTGTGCGCGAGGGTGTAGACGCGGGTCCTCGTCGGCTCGGTGGTGGTGTAGAGGCGCAGGGCTGTGTGGTCGGCGGTCTCGGCGAGGATCTCCTCGCGCCAGTCGCCGACGAGGTCGCCGTAGAAGGGGGTGGCGTTGCGGGCGCCGGAGACCACGCCGGCGGGGTCGAAGAGGCGGGTGGCGGTCTCGGTGGCGGGGTCCCACTTCTCGACGTGGGTGAGGTCGAGAAGCTCCGACGCCTGGTCCCCGTCCCACCAGATACGGAAGTTGACGCTCGGGGTGGTGGCGGACACCTTGCCGTCCCGCACGTTGAAGACGCCCGCGCCGGGCCGGGTGACGTCGGCGGTGGAGGTCCAGTACTCGTAGCCGGGGTGGCCGGGGTCGATGTCGGCGGCGCTGCCGCGGCCCACGTCGAGGTCGGCGTCGCTCACCGGGTTCGCCGGGTGGGCGCCGGTCACCAGTCGCTCGCCCGTGTCGGCGTCGTAGTAGTACCAGGGGAAGTCCGAGACGATGCCCAGTTCGGACTGCTGGATGGCGAAGCCCTCCAGGCCCGGTCGGGCGGGGTCGAGGTCGGCGATGTCGAAGCGGTCGCCGTGGATGGCGCCGTCGACGACATAGCGCAGGGTGCCGTCGCTGTTGACGACGTAGTTGCCGTCCGCGATCTCGTCCTTGCCGTCCCCGTCGACGTCGACGGTGCGGATCTGGTGGAAGCTGGTCGCGCCGGAGGCCGGGTCGACGACGTACTTCCAACGGCGGGTCAGGTCGGTGCCGTCGAAGTCCCAGGTCTGGAACAGGGTCCGGAAGGCGCCGCGCCGGGCGCCGACGCGGGTGACGAGCTTGGTGACCAGGCTGGGGTGTACGCCGTCGAGGTGGGCGATGCCGAAGTGGCCGCCGGAGGGGCCGTCGGCGACGAAGTCGTCGGGGACGGGCTGCCGGGTGCGTTCGGCGCCGGTCGCGCCGTCGATCACCGAGACGAACTGGTCCGTGGGCGAGTCGGCGGTGACGCGGGCCCCGTCGGCGAAGGTGGTCCCGGCGGCCGTGTGCACCAGCACCTCGGCCTTCCCGTCGCTGTCGAGGTCGTACACGGTGACGTTGTCGTCGTTGCGGTAGCCGCCGATCGCGGTGGACCCGCTGATCGCGGCGGGCGCGGGGTCGTTGGCGCCGTTCCCGCCGGCCTGGGTGAGGGAGCCGGGGCCGAGGTCGACCCGCCAGAGCCGCTCGCCGGTGAGGGTGTACGCCTCCAGCAGGTCGGGGCGGTCGCGGGTCCGGGAGAGCCTGCTGACGACGAGTTCGTAGCGTCCGTCGCCGTCGAGGTCGCCGGGCCAGGCGTGCTGGACGGTGTAGCCGTCGGCGGTGGAGAGGGGGATCTCGGCGTACCCGCCGGCGAAGTCGAGGGCGGGGGAACTCGGCTTGGCCTCCCGTCCGTCGACGACCGCGCGGACGGTGTATCTGCCGTCGCCGGGGGTGGCGTCACGGTAGGTCGTGGACTTCCTGACCGGTTCGCGGTTGAGGCGGCGGCCGTTCTTGTACACGTTGAAGGCGATCGACTCGCCGTGACGGGCGTACTCGGTGCCGAGCAGCCGCCAGCTGAGGAAGGTGCCCTCGGCGGAGGGGACGGCGACCAGCCCGCGGTCGAGGTCCTCGACGACGCGGCGCGGCTGTTCGGCGTGCGCGGACGCCGGCCGGCCGGTGGCCGGCGCGGCGAACAGCCCGGCCAGCAGGGCCGCCGCGGTCGCGGCGACGGTGACGGTTCTTCGGCGCGGGGTGGCGTGCACCAGGGCTCCTTCACGGCACAGGAGGGCGGGAGACGGACGAAGCACGAGGTGGGAAAGCGCTTGCTGCTCGTTTCGATCACTGTGTCGCCACCCTCCCCCGCCTGTCGACGCCTCGGGCGGTCCTGCCACGAGACCGCAACAGAACGATCATGAACGCGCAATAGCGAACAGCTGCGGGAGGGTCCGCGAACGCCGAACACCGAAGGCCGGACCCGGGGATCGGGGTCCGGCCTTCGGTGGCGTGCCTGTCAGGGCGGGGTGTCGAGCGGTAGGTCAGCCGACGGAGACGCCGTGCGAGCGCAGGTAGGCGATCGGGTCGACGTCCGAGCCGTAGTCGGGACCGGTGCGGATCTCGAAGTGCAGGTGCGGGCCGGTCACATTGCCGGTCGCACCGGAGAGGCCGATCTGCTGTCCGCCGGAGACGGACTGGCCGGCCGAGACGGAGAGCTGCGACAGGTGGGCGTACTGGGCGTAGTGGCCGTCGGCGAGCCTGATGACGACCTGGTTGCCGTACGCGCCGCCCCAGCCCGCGGAGACGACCGTGCCCGCACCGACGGCCTTGAGCGAGGTGCCGGTCGGGACGACGAAGTCGACACCGGTGTGGTAACCGCTGGACCACATGCTGCCGGACATCTTGTACGGCGTACCGACGGTCGCACCCGCCACCGGGAGGGCGAAGCCACCGGCGGTGGTGGCCCTCTCGGCCGCCTGCGTGGTGGACGCCTTCGACGAGGAGGACTTCGCGGAGTCCGAGGAGTCCGACTTCGCGGAGTCCGGCTTCGCGGAGGAGCCCGAGGACTGCTTCGACGAGGCGGACGAACCGGATGAGGTGGAAGAACCGGACGAAGTGGACGGCGACTTGGTCGTGCCGGTCGCGGCCTTCTTGCCGATCGACAGCTTCAGCCCCGGGTGGATCAGCGACGGGTCCTCGCCGACGGCCTCACGGTTGTCCGCGTAGAGCCGGCTCCAGCCGCCGCTGACGTTCTGCTCGTCCGCGATCTTCGAGAGATAGTCGCCGGACTGCACCGTGTAGGTCTTGGCGCCCGAGGGGGACTTCGCGGACTTCTGCGCCACGGAAACGGCCTCGGAGGCCTTTTCCGAAACAGAGGAAAGGGGGGAAGCGGCGGAGACGGCGGAAACCGACTGCGTCGCCGACTGGGACGGTGCGGCCTGCGCGCCGGTGGCCCCCATGAGCGGGAGGGCGAGCGCGGCGCCGCCGGTTCCTGCGACGGCGATGGATCGGGTGAAGCGCTGGGACTTCGGACGGCGGTGCTTACCCTTGGTGGGCATGACGAATTCCTCTCCGGCGCCTGCGAGGTGAGCTGTCGGGTGCGGACTGGAGATGTCCGGCCGCGCCGAGGCGCGGCTTTACCCCTAGCCGTTCCGGAGACCGGAACAGGCGGTACTGCCTGTGGGTCCCCCGCTCCTGCCGTTCACGGGTGAGTGTGCGGGCTCCGGGCGGCGGCAGGATTGGGCGTCCGTCCGGATTGGTGTGGAACGTAAGCGACCCAGACGCACAGGTACAAGCGAAGGTTGCACTTCCCGCACCATTCTCTTGATCCCCTGTGAGAATTCCCGGTCACCCTGCGTGCATCGAGAGGCTGTTTTTCCCATAAACACCCTTGAAAAACAGCGGTATTACGTGCACATGACGAACGACTCAACGTCACGAATATGACGCTGCTCACGCGACATGTCCCCAGAGCCCCTTATTCCAGAGCGAGTTGGATGAAGGATTCCAATTCGGACAGAACCCCCAGATGCTACGCAGTCGGATATCCACCACATCAGGGTCACCGCGCGGCCGGCACGCGTCCCGCGGCACTCCCGAACTCCCGCCCATGCCAGGTTGGGTACGACCTGCTCGCGTACGAGACGATTGAGGAGTTCCGTCCGTTTTGGCCGCACGGGAATCGAAACCCGGCGTCCGCGCCCGGCGCCGTACGACGGACGCGCGACGGGCGCACGACCGCCGTTACGACCGCCGTGCGCCCCTGCGGCAACCCGTTTGCCCCGGGCATCCATGTCGTATGGTCAATCAGGTGTTCCGGTGGCCATCCAGAGCCGCGCCGGCCGGGACCGACGACCGGGAGGAGCCCCCGTGACGCAGCAGATCCCGTCGACCGAGCCCGAGCTGGCAGGGGTACGCAACTTCCGGGACGTGGGCGGCCTGCCCACCGTCGACGGCCGGCGCGTCCGCCACGGCGTGCTGTTCCGCAGCGGCCACCTCGCGCACGCCACCGACGAGGACGCCGCGTTCCTCTCCTCGCTGGGCCTGCACACGGTCTTCGACTTCCGCAACGCGGCGGACCAGAAGCTGGAGGGCCCGGACGTCGAGCTGCCGGGCGTGCGCAATGTGAACCTGCCGCTCTCCGACCCGGCGGACGGCGCCGAGTTCTGGAAGATGGTCCGCGAGGGCGACATCGACCAGCTGCGCGAGATCCTCGGCGACGGCAAGGCGGCCGGCCGGATGATCGCCTCCTACCGCTCGATCATGAAGGAGCGCACCGGCGAGCACTCCCGCGTACTGCACTCCCTCGCCGAGGACAGCGTCCCGGCGCTGATGCACTGCGCGGCTGGCAAGGACCGCGCCGGCCTGTCCATCGCCGTGACCCTGCTCGCCCTGGGCGTGGAGCGCGATGCGATCGTGGCCGACTACCTGGAGTCCAACGCCAAGCACCGCCGCTACAAGGTGCGCCGCAGCGGCACCTCCGCCGAGGCCTACTCCCCCGAGGTCATGGAGCTGCTCGGCCCCCTCTTCGACGCCCGCGCCGAGTACCTGACGGCCGCGTTCGAGACCGTCGAAGAGACCTGGGGCGGTGTCGACGCCTACCTGGAGCGCGGCCTCGGCCTGACCGCGCAGACGCGCGAGCGGCTCCGCGAGCGCCTGCTCGACTGAGACCCGCGCTCCGGGGCCGGCGGCTACTGCTTGGCCCCGACCTCGAACAGCAGCCACAGGAACCCGGCGAAGAGATGCCCGACCGCGATGTAGATGATCAGCCTGATCCACAGGCTGCGGGGGAACTTCTCCTCGAAGTCGGTCATGGCGTCTCTCCAGGGGTGGGGCCGAGGCACAGCGTGGCCGTCGGGCTCTGCAACAAGGTGTGGACGAACAGCAGGTCGACCCCGTCGGGGTCCTCGGCGGCGAGACGGTGCGGGGTCAGCGAGTCGAAGTGCGCGCTGTCCCCCGCCCCGAGCACGTGCGTGGTGTCCCCGAGGCGCAGCCGCAGCCGCCCCCGCAGGACGTGCAGCCACTCCTCGCCGGGATGCACCCGCACGATGTCGCCCTGCGAGCCGTACGGCACCTGCACGCGCAGCGCCTGCATGCCCCGCCCGGAGGCGCCGGCCTGCCGGTAGGTCCAGCCGCCCGCGTGGGTCGGTTCCATGCCGGCGGCGCGCACGACGGCGTCCCGGCCGGCGACCGTCTCGCCGAGCAGTTCGGAGACCGTCGTACCGTAGACGCGGGCGAGCGCGAGCAGCATCGGCAGCGAGGGCTGGCGCTGCCCGGTCTCCAGCCGGGAGAGGTGGGCCGGTGACAGCCCGGCGGCGCGGGCCGCGGCCTCCAGAGTGAGGGAGGCGCGTCGGCGCAGGGCGCGGAGCTGGGGCGCGACGACCCCCAGGTCGTCCACCGGTTCGGGCCCTGGCTCAAAGGCGGGGTGGCTCATACGTCCATTCAGCCCGGATTTTGCCTCTGCGGCAAATTTATTGCCTCAGAGGCAAAGAGCACTCGATCCGGACGTGCGGGCCGGGAAGCCTACCGGTTGGCCACCGCCTGCTTGATCAGCGTCCTGCCGAAGTCCCAGACCAGCCCGCCCCCGTTGTGCGCGTCGTCCATCACCTCGGTGAAGGCGTCCACGAACCGGTCCACCTCCGCCTCGCCCACCACCAGCGGCGGGATCAGCTTGATCACCTCCAGGTGGTCTCCGGAGACCTGCGTGAGGATGCGGTGCCGCTGGAGCAGCGGGACGACGACCATCTGCGCGAACAGGCCCTTGCGGGCCGCCTGGAGCATGGTCCAGCGGCTGCGCAGTTTCAGGGAGCGGGGCTTTCCGAACTCGATGCCGATCATCAGGCCCCGGCCGCGCACGTCGGCGAGCAGCTCGTACTTGTCGATCAGCGCCGTGAGGCGGGACTTCAGCAGGTCCCCGGTCAGGCGGGCGCCCGCGACGATCTGCTCGTTCTCCATGACGGACAGCACGGCGAGCCCGGCCGCCATGGCCTGCGCGTTGGACCCGAAGCTCGCCGAGTGGACCAGCACCCGGTCCATGGACGAGTAGACCTTCTTGAAGATCCAGTCCTTGCCGAGGGTGGCGCCGACCGGCACATAGCCCCCGGAGAGCGCCTTGGCGACGCACACCAGGTCCGGTTCGACGCCGTCCTCGTGCTGATAGGCGTAGAAGTCGCCGGTCCGGCCGAGACCGGTCTGCACCTCGTCGGCGATGAGCAGCGCCCTGTGCCGGTGCAGCAGTTCCTGGGCGGCGCGCAGATAGCCGGGCGGCGCTTCCAGCACGCCCTTGCCCTGGATCGGCTCGACGATCAGGGCGGCCACGTCGCCCTTCTTCAACTCCCGTGCCAGCGCGTCGAGATCGCCGAGGGGTACGGCGGTGTCGGGGAGGAGTGGCGCGAAGCCGTCCCGGAAGCCGCCCTCGCCGTTGACCGACAGGGAGCCTGTCGTGAGGCCGTGGAAGGCGTGGTCGCAGTACAGGACCCTGGGCTTCCCGGTGGCGTAGCGGGCGAACTTCAGGGCGGTCTCGACGGCCTCCGTGCCGCTGTTGCCGAAGAACACCCGGTCCAGGTGCGGGCTGTGGGCGAGGAGCTTCTCGGCCAGCAGTCCGGGCAGCGGCTGGCAGTCGAAGCGGGTGAGGTCGGCGAGCGAGGCGTCGAGGACGTCGTGCAGCGCCTTGCGGACGACGGGGTGGTGGCGGCCCAGGCCCATCACCCCGAACCCGGCGAGCATGTCCAGGTAGTCGTTGCCGTCGGCGTCCCAGAAGTAGGCGCCCTCGCCCCGCTCGTAGACCTTGTCGAAGCCGATGGTGTGCAGCATCCGCGGCAGTTGGTGGTTGAGGTATCTGCCGTGCAGCTCGTACCGTTCGGCTCCGCGCTCGGCGAGCAGCGCGCCGAGGTCGAACTCCGTGCTCATCGCGCTGTCTCCTTGCCGGGACCGCCGATTGTCTCCGTGACGGGGCCGCCCGCGTTGCGGACGGCCAGGCTCGCGCTGATCCGTCCGGCGATCTCGACGGGCGTGAGGCCGATGTCGGCGAGCACCTCGGCCCGCTTGGCGTGGGCGAGGAACTGCTCCGGGATGCCGAACCGCCGTACGGGCACGTCGACCTCGGCGTCCCCCAGGGCCAGGGCGACGGCCGAACCGACGCCCGCGGCGCGGCTGTTGTCCTCGACGACGGCCACCAGCCGGTGCCGCGCGGCGAGGCCGGGCAGGGCCGGGTCGACGGGTTTCACCCAGCGGGGGTCCACCACCGTGCAGTCGATGCCCCGGGCCTGAAGCAGTTCGGCGGCCTTGAGGCAGACCGGTGCCATGACGCCGACGGCGACGAGGAGAACCTCGGGCGTCGGGTCGCGGTGCAGCACGTCCATGCCGCCGACGCGGCCGACGGCGGGGATCCGCGGCCCGACCGACTCCTTCGGGAAGCGGAGCAGGGTGGGCGCGTCGTCCACGGCGACCGCTTCCCTCAGTTGCGCGCGCAGTTGGTCGGCATCGCGTGGCGCGGCGATCCTGAGGCCGGGGACGACCTGGAGGACGGACATGTCCCACATGCCGTTGTGGGAGGCGCCGTCGACCCCGGTCACCCCGGCGCGGTCGAGGACGAACGTGACCCCGCAGCGGTGCAGGGCCACGTCCATCAGCAGTTGGTCGAAGGCACGGTTGAGGAAGGTGGCGTAGACGGCGACGACGGGATGCAGGCCCCCGGTGGCCAGCCCGGCCGCGGAGACCGCCGCGTGCTGTTCGGCGATCCCGACGTCCCACACCCGGCCGGGGAAGCGGTCGGCGAACTCGGCGAGGCCGACCGGGTGCAGCATGGCGGCGGTGATCGCGACGACGTCGTCGCGCTCCTCGCCGATCCGTACGATCTCCTCGCCGAACACGGAGGTCCAGGAGGGGGCGCCGGCCGGGGCGAGCGGCGCGCAGGTCAGCGGGTCCATCACCCCGACGGTGTGGAAGTGGTCCTCCTCGTGCGCGAGAGCGGGCTCGTAGCCGCGGCCCTTCTCGGTGAGGCAGTGCACGAGCACCGGCCCGTGGAAGCGCTTGGCCCTCCGCAGCGCCGACTCCACGGCCCCGATGTCGTGCCCGTCGATGGGACCGACGTACTTCAGCCCGAGGTCCTCGAACATGCCCTGCGGAGCGAAGGCGTCCTTGAAGCCCTTCTTCGCGCCGTGCAGCGACTCGTAGACGGTGTGACCGACGACGGGCGTGCGCAGCAGTACGTCCTTCCCCCAGGCCAGCACCTTCTCGTAGCCGTCGGTGGTGCGCAGGGTGGCCAGGTGGTTGGCGAGGCCGCCGATGGTCGGGGCGTAGGAGCGTTCGTTGTCGTTGACGACGATGATCAGCGGCCGGTCCTTGGCGGCCGCGATGTTGTTGAGCGCCTCCCAGGCCATGCCGCCGGTGAGCGCGCCGTCGCCGATGACCGCGACGACGTGACCCTTCTCGCCCCGCACCTGGCGGGCCTTGGCGAGGCCGTCGGCCCAGCCGAGGACGGTGGAGGCGTGGCTGTTCTCGATGACGTCGTGCTCGGACTCCGCGCGTGAGGGGTAGCCGGACAGGCCGCCCTTGCCCCGCAGCTTGGAGAAGTCCTGACGCCCGGTCAGGAGCTTGTGCACATAACTCTGATGACCGGTGTCCCACAGGATGCGGTCGACCGGCGACTCGAAGACCCGGTGCAGGGCGACGGTCAGTTCCACCACCCCCAGATTGGGCCCCAGGTGTCCGCCGGTCGCGGCGACGGCGTGCACCAGGAACTCCCTGATCTCGCCGGACAGTTCGCCGAGTTCCGCCTCGGACAGCGCCTTCAGGTCGCGCGGTTGCCGAATGCTCTCCAGGATCGTCACGCTCGGGCCCCCTCTCGGTCCCTGCTGTTCAACTCACGGTGACGGCCGGCTCCCCCGACGCGACGCCGTCCTGTTCCATCCGCTCGGCGATCTTCATCGCCTCCTCGATCAGGGTCTCCACGATCTTCGACTCGGGGACGGTCTTGACGACCTCGCCCTTGACGAAGATCTGCCCCTTGCCGTTGCCGGAGGCGACCCCCAGGTCCGCCTCCCGTGCCTCGCCGGGGCCGTTGACCACACATCCCATGACCGCGACACGGAGCGGGACCTCCATGCCCTCCAGGCCCGCGGTGACCTCGTCGGCCAGCTTGTAGACGTCGACCTGGGCCCGGCCGCAGGACGGGCAGGAGACGATCTCCAGCCCGCGCTGCCTGAGGTTCAGCGACTCCAGGATCTGGATGCCGACCTTGACCTCCTCCACGGGCGGCGCGCTCAGCGACACGCGGATCGTGTCCCCGATGCCCTGCGAGAGCAGGGCGCCGAAGGCCACGGCCGACTTGATCGTCCCCTGGAACGCCGGACCGGCCTCGGTCACCCCGAGATGCAGCGGGTAGTCGCTGCGTGCGGCGAGCTGCCGGTAGGCCTCGACCATCACGACCGGGTCGTTGTGCTTGACGGAGATCTTGATGTCGCCGAAGCCGTGCTCCTCGAAGAGCGACGCCTCCCACAGGGCGCTCTCGACGAGCGCCTCCGGGGTGGCCCTGCCGTACTTCTGGAGCAGACGGCGGTCCAGCGACCCGGCGTTGACGCCGATCCGGATCGGGGTGCCGTGCTCCTTCGCGGCCTTCGCGATCTCCTTCACCTTGTCGTCGAACTGCTTGATGTTGCCCGGATTGACGCGGACCGCCGCGCAGCCCGCCTCGATCGCGGCGAACACGTACTTCGGCTGGAAGTGGATGTCCGCGATCACCGGGAGCTGCGACTTGCGGGCGATGGTCGCCAGCGCGTCCGCGTCGTCCTGCGTGGGACAGGCGACGCGGACGATCTGGCAGCCGGACGCGGTCAGCTCGGCGATCTGCTGGAGCGTCGCGCCGATGTCCGACGTACGGGTCGTCGTCATCGACTGCACCGACACCGGGGCGCCGCCCCCGACCGCCACCGGCCCGACCTGTATCTGCCGCGCCACGCGCCGTGCGGCGATCGGCCGGACCGGCACCTCGGGGATGCCCAGGGAAACGGCGGTCATGGCGCTACTCGCGGTTTCCGGAGACGGTCTCGCGCATGGCCCGCAGCGACTCCTTGAGCGAGCCCATGGTGGCCAGGACGGCGGTGGGCTCGTAGCCGCAGTGCGCCATGCAGTTGGCGCAGCGCGGGTCCTTGCCGCGGCCGTACTTGTCCCAGTCGGTCTCCTCGATCAGCTCCCGGTACGTCGGCACATAGCCGTCGCTCATCAGGTAGCAGGGCCGCTGCCAGCCGAAGAGGGAGTAGTTCGGGATCGCCCAGGCCGTGCACGGGAAGTCGACCTTGCCTTCCAGGAAGTCCAGGAAGAGCGGCGAGTGGTTGAGCCGCCAGCGGCGCCGGTTGCCGCCGGAGAAGGCCTTCTTGAACAGTTCGCGGGTCTGCTCCACGCCGAGGAAGTGCTCCTGGTCGGGGGCCTTCTCGTAGGCGTAGGCGGGCGAGATCATCATCTCGTCGACCTTGAGGTCGTCGTTGAGGAAGTTGAGCACCTCGATGATGGTCTGCGGGGTGTCGGTGTTGAAGAAGGTCGAGTTGGTGGTGACCCGGAAGCCGCGCCGCTTGGCCTCCTTCATCGCCTCCACGGCCTCGTCGAACACCCCCTCCTTCGCCACGGACTCGTCGTGCCGCTCGCGCAGCCCGTCGATGTGCACGGCGAACGCGAAGTAGGGCGAGGGCGTGAACTTGTCCATCTTCTTGCGCATCAGCATGGCGTTGGTGCAGAGGAAGACGTACTTCTTCTTCGCCACCAACTGCCGCACGATCTCGTGGATCTGAGGGTGCATCAGTGGTTCTCCGCCGGCGATGGAGACCATCGGCGCACCGGATTCGAGCACGGCGCCCACGGCCTGGGCGACGGGCATGCGCTGCTTCAGCACACCGGCCGGGTGCTGGATCTTGCCGCAGCCCTCGCACGCCAGGTTGCAGGCGAAGAGGGGTTCCAGCTCGACGATGAGCGGGAACTTCTCCCGCTTGCGGAGCTTTTGTTCAGCCAAGTATGTAGCGACCTTGATGGACTGGCGCAGCGGCATGGCCATCTGGCTCACCTCCGGGGGAGCAGCACATTGCGGTGCCATTCGAAGAATGCAGGCAGGACGGAACGAAGGACGCGGAAAGCCGATATTCCACCGCGCACCGTGCCGATCCGGACGAGTTCATGTTCAGGAGCGTCCACGACCACCCGGACGGCCGCAACCGGGCGCACGCCCGCGCGGACGGCGCTCAGAAGCGTGGCCGCCGACTCCATGTCGACCGCGATCGCGCCGGTGGCGAGCAGATCGGACCGCTCCGGCCCGCGCACCACGTGGTCGGAGCCGGTCAGCGGGCCGGTGTGGACGGTGCGCCCTGGCAGGGTGCGCACGAGTTCCTTGACGAGCAGGTCGGTGTTCACGCACGGCACGGTGCCGAGCGGGTCTCGGGTCTCCTCGGCGACGACGAGGTCGCCGGGGTGCATGCCGGGGGCCAGTCCCGCGCAGAAGCCGGTGGCGAGCACGGCCGCCCCGCCGAGCACCGGGTCGGCGAGGACCCGGGTGACGGAGCGCTCGGCCGCCTTCGGCCCCATGCCGGTGCGCAGGACGGTCACCGGCCCGCCGGCCCCGCCGCGGTCGCCCATGCGCAGGGCGAGGTGCTCGATGCCGAGCGCGCAGGCGATCAGCAGCGGGGCCGGGGCGGGCTGGG
>NZ_MUBA01000609.1 GCF_002154575.1 Streptomyces bobili | reverse complement strand
CGGCGGCGCCGCCGCACTGGCACTGACCGGCGCGGTGGTCGTGACCTCCGCTCTCGCCGGGGAGACGCCCAAGAACAGCGGCACGAACGCCCAGACGCTCGCCTCCCCCGGCACGATCAGCTGCCCGGACGTGGCCTCGAAGCTGCCCGCGATCCCCGCGACGGCGAAGGCCGAGGTGGACCGCAACCTCACCCTGCTCAACACCCAGATCGCCGAAGCCAACAAGCGCCTCGTCGACACCGTCGGCCAAGGCGGCCCCAACTTCGTCAACAACGCGATCCTCGGCCCCCTCAAGGACAAGCGCGTCGCGACCGTCAACCGCATCGCCACCGCCATCGGCCGCACCGCGGCCAAGCCCCAGGGCCTCGACGCCCTCGCCCCCTGCGCCCTCAACGGTGGTGGCGTCAACCCCGGCGGCGCGGCGACCCAGCCGGCCGGGAACGCCGGGAACGCCGGGAACGCCGGAAACAACGGGAACGCGGGTAACAACGGGAACGCCGGCAACGCCGGTGCCGCGGGCACGATCAGCTGCCCGGACGTGGCCTCCAAGCTGCCCGCGATCCCCGCGACGGCGAAGGCCGAGGTGGACCGCAACCTCACCCTGCTCAACACCCAGATCGCCGAAGCCAACAAGCGCCTCGTCGACACCGTCGGCCAAGGCGGCCCCAACTTCGTCAACAACGCGATCCTCGGCCCCCTCAAGGACAAGCGCGTCGCGACCGTCAACCGCATCGCCACCGCCATCGGCCGCACCGCGGCCAAGCCCCAGGGCCTCGACGCCCTCGCCCCCTGCGCCCTCAACAAGTGACGTGACACGTCGCGGTGGCCGCCCCGGAGAAGATTCCGCCGGGGCGGCCGTCGCGACGCCGACTCACGCAATCGCTTAGACATTCGAAGGACTTTCCCGAATAATCGTTAGTCATGGGAAAGACTTATGAGCGCATCGACGGCAGACTGCGTACCTTCATCGAGGACCAGCCCCTCTTCTTCACCGCGACCGCGCCGCTGTCCGGCGACGGCACGGTGAACCTCTCCCCCAAGGGCCTCAAGGGCTCGTTCGCCGTCCTCGACGAACAGACCGTGGCCTACCTGGACTTCGCCGGCTCCAACGCCGAGACGATCGCGCATCTGCGGGAGAACGGGCGGATCACTCTGATGTGGTGCGCGTTCCAGGGTCCGCCCAACATCGTGCGGGTGCACGGCCGCGGCGAACCCGTCTTCCGCGACGACCCCCGCTTCACGGACCTCCTCGCCACCCACTTCCCCGAGATCGACCCCGGCCCGCACGGGCTGCGCGCGATCATCGTCGTGCACGCCGAACTCGTCCGGGACACCTGTGGATACGCGGTGCCCTTCATGACGTACGACGAGGACCGCGATCTGCACGCCAAGCGGTTCGCGCGGGAGGACGACGCGTCGCTCAGCGCGTACTTCACCAAGAAGGAACACATCGCGACGAGCATGGACGGACTGCCCGGACTTCCGCTGCCCCTGCATCCGCTGCGCCCGATGTGACGCGCACGGCCGGGGACGGCCTCTTCGGGACGACCGACCCGGTCGGCCCACCCGGCCTGCCGGTGCCGCCACCGCCGCTTAGCGTCTGAGCATGCGCCGTCCCGCCCTCGCCACCGCCCTCGTCTGTGCCTCCCTGCTCCTGCTCGGGGCGGCTCCGGAGACCGGCGGGCCGACACCGCCGCCGCCGCTTCCCGCGCGCATGACGGACACCGGCGGCGGCACCCAGCTGATCACCGCCGTGGCCCCCGACACCGGCGCCACGACGGGCACGCTCACCTGGTGGGACCTGCGCGGCGGCCGGTGGCTGCGGTCCGGCTCCGCACCGGCGCGGTTCGGTGCGAACGGACTGGTCGAGGGAGCCGTACGCCGGCAGGGCACGAGCACGACCCCGACCGGCCTGTACGACCTCCCGTTCGCGTTCGGCACCGAGGCGCCGCCGCGCGGGACGGCGTACCCGTACCGTCCCGTGCGCGCGGACTCCTGGTGGTGCCAGGACAACGCGTCCCGCTCCTACAACCGGTGGACCGAGCCGCGGCCGGCCGACTGCCGTGCCGCCGAGTCCGAGCACCTGATCACCTACCGCACCCAGTACGCGCACGCGCTGGTGATCGGGTTCAACTACCGCAGGCCGGTGCGCGACCGCGGGGCGGGGATCTTTCTGCACGTCAACGGGCGGGGAGCGACCGCCGGTTGTGTGTCGGTACCGGCGGACGACATGCGGCGCGTCCTGGCCTGGGCCCGCCCGGCGCGGCGTCCGCACCTGGCGATCGGGACGGCCGGCGGGCGCACGGCGATCACCCGGTACTGAACCCGTACCGGTGAACCCGTACCGGACGGGGCGACGCTGAACACTGGGCGGTCTCCGCCCGTATCTGTGGGTCAAGGGTCCGTACCCACGGAGGAACAGTGACCACGACGATCGCCGGCGGCCGTGCCGCCCGCCGCCAGACGATGCGCCGCATCCGTCCGCGCCGCTCCCCGGCCGTTCCGCTGCTGCTCGCCGTGTGGGCGGGTGCCGCGGGTGTGCTGTGGCTGTGGTGGAACAACACCCCGTCCATCTCGGACACCAGCGGCAAGATTCTCAACGCCGGGCGGATCACCGGACTGCTCGCCGGATACCTGATGGCGCTCGTCGTCCTGCAGATGGCCCGGGTGCCCGCGCTGGAACGCCGGGTCGGCTCGGACCGGGTGGCCCGCTGGCACGCGATGACCGGCCGCTACACGCTCAGCCTCACCTTCGCGCACGTGTTCCTCATCATGTGGGGATACGCGCTCCAGGCCGGCAAGTCGCTCGGCGACATCGTGCAGCAGACCATCGACTCGGTGAACCAGCTGCCCGACATGGGCAAGGCCGCCATCGGCACCGCCCTGCTGGTGGTCATCGGCCTGGCGTCGATCGGCCCGGTGCGCCGCCTGATGCCGTACGACACCTGGTACCACGTGCATCTGATGACGTATGCGGCGGTGTTCCTGACCTTCTGGCACCAGATCACCACCGGCAACGACTTCGCCGTCGAGCCCGCCGCCAAGACCGCCTGGTACGCGCTGTACGGGTCGGTCACCGCGCTGGTCGTCTGGTATCGCATCCTCACGCCGATCCGGCTGAACCTGCGCCACCGCATGTACGTGGAAGCGGTCATCGAGGAGACGCCCGGCATCGTGTCGGTGCTGATCGGCGGGCGCAAGCTGCACCGGATCGGCGCGGAGGCCGGGCAGTTCTTCCGGTGGCGGTTCCTGGCGCCGGGCATGCGGTACAGCTCCCACCCCTATTCGCTGTCGGCGGCGCCCCGGCCCGAGCTGCTGCGCATCACCGTCAAGGCGATCGGCGACCACAGCTCCGCGCTGCGCGGCCTCAAGCCCGGCGTGAAGGTGTGGGCCGAGGGACCGTACGGCGCGATGACGGCCGCCCGGCGCAGCCAGGGCAAGGTGCTGCTGGTGGCCGGCGGCGTCGGCATCACGCCGATGCGGGCGCTGTTCGAGACGCTGCCCGGCGCGGAGGGCGACATCACGCTCCTCTACCGGGCCAACAGCACGCAGGACCTGGCGCTGTGGGACGAGCTGGCGAAGATCGCCGACGAGCGCGGGGCGCGGCTGATGTACGCGGTCAACAGCCCCGACGGGGAACGTCCCGACATCTCGGCGGAGTCCCTGCAACGCAAGCTGCCGGACATCGAGGAGCACGACGTCTTCATGTGCGGGCCGGCCGGCTTCGCCCAGAACGTGTACGAGGCACTGCGCGGCGCCGGGGTTCCCGCCCGCCGTATCCACCACGAGTCGTTCGAGATGTGAGCGACGGAAACCCACGGATCCACCGGTAGCAACACGGGAAGCAACGGGAAACAGGAGCGATGAAGAAAAGCCACCCTCTGCGGCGCGTCGTACTCGCCGGCGCGGCCACCGTGTCCGGGATCGTGCTGCTGCTGTCACTCAAGCCGTCGTCGGACCCGGGCTCCGCCCAGGCCGCCGGCGCGGGCGCCGCGGCACAGGAAGCGGCTCAGGGCGGGGCCGGAGCGGCCGTGTCCGGAGCGATCACCGGTGACGTGTCACAGACGCAGTACGGTGCCGTCCAGGTCCGCGTGACCGTCAGCAACGGCAAGATCACCAAGGCGGAGACGGTCCAGGCACCCAAGGGCGGCCAGAGCGACCAGATCACCGCCAACGCCGTACCCAAACTCAACCAGGCCGCCCTCACCGCGCAGAGCGCCGACATCGACGCCGTCTCCGGCGCCACCTTCACCAGCGAGGGCTACAAGAAGTCCCTCCAGTCGGCGATCGACAAGATGAAGGCGAGCGCGGGCGCCTCCCAGGGCTCGGCCGGTGCCGCTCCGGTGTCCGGCACCTTCGAGGGGGACGCGGCGCAGACGCAGTACGGGGCCGTGCAGGTGCGGATCACCGTCAGCAACAACCAGATCACCAAGGCGGAGACGGTCCAGGCGCCCAAGGGCGGCCAGAGCGACCAGATCACCGCCAACGCCGTACCCAAACTCAACCAGGCCGTCGTCACCGAGCAGAGCCCCGACATCGACGCCGTCTCCGGGGCGACCTACACCAGCACCGGCTACAAGAAGTCCCTCCAGTCGGCGATCGACAAGGCCAACGCGAGTGCCGGGGCGCAGGGTTCGGGGGCGCAAGAGGGGGCGCAGGAGGGGTCGAAGGCCCCGGAGGCGCCGAAGGCACCCGAGGCCTCGAAGGCACCGGAGGGCTCCGGGAACGCCCAGGCGGGCGGCACCTTCACCGGGGACGCCGTGCAGACGGACTACGGGACCGTGCAGGTCCGGATCACCGTCAGCGGCGGCAAGATCACCAAGGCGGAGACGGNNGTCGGCGCTGGACCAGGCCGGTGGCTGACACGGTGGCCGAATCGGCGCAGGCCCCCGCCGTGGTGCGGCACGCGGAGGAGGTCATGGGGACCGTGTTCTCCTTCGACGTCCGCGGCGGGGAACCCCGTGCGGTGCGGGCGGCGCTCGACGAGGCGGTCGCCGGGCTGCACCGGGTCAACGAGGTGTTCAGCACCTACCGGGAGGACAGTCAGGTCTCCCGGCTCGTCCGCGGTGAACTGACCGTCGGGGAATGCGACCCCGAGGTCGCCGAGGTGCTGGCGCTGGGCGCCGAGGCGGAGCGGGCCAGCGAGGGCTGGTTCAGCATGCGCTACCAGGGCGGCCGGCTCGACCCCACCGGGATCGTCAAGGGGTGGGCGGCCGAGCGGGCGGCGCGGGTGATCGCCGCGGCGGGCGTGAACGGGGTGAGCGTCAACGGGGGTGGGGACGTCCAGCTGCTGGGCGTCCCCGGTCCCGACCGGCCCTGGCGGGTCGGCGTGTCCGACCCGCTGCGGCCCGGTGGGCTGGCGGCCGTCGTCTCGGCGGCGGGGGCGGACGAGCTGGCGGTGGCCACGTCGGGGACGGTGGAGCGGGGCGCGCACATCGTCGACCCGCGCACGGGCCGCCCGGCGGTGACCGACCTCGTCGCCGTGACCGTCGTCGCGCCGCGGCTGACGTGGGCGGACTGCTGGGCGACGGCCGCGTTCGCGATGGGTTCGCGGGACGGCCTCCGATGGCTGGAGTCAATCCCGGACGTGGAGGCGCTGCTGATCACCGCGGGTGACGAGGTGCGGTGCACGGGGGGGTTGGCGCGGCGGCTGGGGTGAGGG
>NZ_MUBA01000608.1 GCF_002154575.1 Streptomyces bobili | reverse complement strand
CGAGCCGGTCGGCCGCCGGGAGGGCCTGGGGCCGGAAAACCGACCCGGGCACCACGCGGGCAGGCCATGAGACCGGGGAGCGCGGTGGATGGGGGGCGGATGCCGGGGGTGACCGGCCCGGTCGTCGCCCCCAACTCATCGCGATCGCCGGTGTGATTGACTGCCCGCGTGGTGCACGAGTCGGTCTTCCGGACCCAGGACCTCCCGGCGGCCGACCGGTTCGAGGCCTGGGTCCAGCGCATGGGACGCACCCACGCGCCGATGCAGCTGAGCAGCGACCGCGCGGCGGACTACGACGGCTGCCAGCGGGCGATCCTGCTCGGCGACGTGACCGTCTGGCCGGCGACCTTCGACCCGCTGGTCTTCCGCCGTACCCCCAAGCTGATCCGCGCCTCCGACCCCGAGGTCTACCACCTCTCCCTGCTCCTCAAGGGGGAGGGCGCGGCCAGTTGGGGCAGCAGCCGGCAGGCCGTCTACACGATGAACGACTTCCACATCAGCAGCTCCTCGCGCGCCTTCGAGATCCACACCGGAGCCGATCCGGTCACCATCGTCGGGCTGGAGCTTCCCCGCGCCCAGGTCCCGCTGCCCGGCCGGCACGCCGACCAGGTGATGGGACGCCGTATCGCGGCCACGGACGGCATCGGGGCCCTGCTGGCACAGTTCCTGCGCGGGATCGCCGCGGACACCTCCGTCTACCGGCCCTCGGACGGACCCCGCCTCGCCACCGTCGTCGCCGACCTGGTCTCGGCGGCGTTCGCGCACGCCCTGGACGCCGACCTGAGCCTGCCGCCGGAGAGCCAGGACCGGACCCTCGTCCTGCGCGTCAAGGCGTTCGTGCGCCACCATCTCGCCGACCCCGAGCTGACCCCCGCGACCGTCGCCGCCGCCCACCACATCTCCCGCAGCCATCTCTACCGCCTCTTCCAGGCCGAAGGCCTCACCGTGGCCTCCTACATCCGCGACCAGCGGCTGGAACACGCCCGCCGCGAACTCCTCGATCCCGCCCGCAGCGCGACGCCGATCCACGCCGTCGCCGCACGCTGGGGCTTCCCGCGGGCCGCCGAGTTCACCCGCGCCTTCCGCACCGCCTACGGCATCCCGCCCAGCGAGCTGCGCGCCCGCGAACACCCCGCTCCCGGCGCCGCCGGAGACGCTCCGCCAACCGACCGTGGACGCCTCGCCAACGACACACCCCCCGGCTTCGGCGCATCCTGGTGACCCTCCGGCGGACACCGCCGGAACCCGGGCGGCGTGCCAGGACCACGGGGGAGTCCTGGTACGCCGATGCCCGGTGGACGCGCCCGCGACGGAGCGCGGCCGAGAGCCGGGCCGGACGGACCGCCGGACGTACCGCGACGACCGGGCGATGACGGCCCCGTCGGCCGGCCGGCGGCGAACGGGGGGACGCGCCCCCGATGATCGAGTGGTGACGCTCCGGACGGCGGCGTACCGTCGAACGGTGACCACGACAGTGGACGTGTCCGTTCACTGAATCTCCCAGGGGCCCGCCCCTGTGCGGGCGACACGCTATGAGCACTTCACCGCAGCCCACTTCCGCGTCCCAGACCTCCGCCCGGCCGCCGGGCGGCGGCGGGCATCCGATGGCGCTGTTCGTCATCGCCTCGTGTCAGCTGATGGTGGTCCTGGACATCACCATCGTGAACATCGCGCTCCCCGAGATCCAGCGCTCCCTGGACTTCTCCACCGCCAACCTGTCCTGGGTGGTGAACGCCTACACGCTCACCTTCGGCGGACTGCTGCTGCTCGGCGGCCGGGCCGGGGACATCCTCGGCCGGCGGCGCGTGTTCATCTTCGGTGTACTGCTGTTCGTCTTCGCCTCCCTCCTCGGCGGCCTCGCCCAGGGACCGGGCCAACTCCTGGCCGCACGCGCCCTCCAGGGCGTCGGCGGGGCCATCGCCTCCCCGACCTCCCTCGCCCTGATCAGCACCACCTTCCGCGAAGGACCCGAGCGCAACCGGGCGTTCGGCGTGTTCGCCGCGGTCTCGGCGGGCGGCGGCGCGATCGGACTGCTCGCCGGCGGCATCCTCGTCGAGTGGCTCAACTGGCGCTGGGTCCTCTTCGTCAACGTCCCCATCGGCCTGCTCATCGCCCTCGCGGCACCCCGCTGGATCAAGGAGTCCGAACGCCACCCCGGCCACTTCGACTTCGCCGGCGCCGCGACCTCCACCGCCGGCATGGTCCTGCTGGTGTACGGCTTCATCCGGGCCGCGCAGGACGGCTGGAGCGACGCGCTCACCATGGCCTCCTTCGCCGCGGCCGTCGTTCTCCTCGCGGTGTTCGTCCTGGTCGAGCGGCGCTCCCGGCAGCCCATCACCCCGCTGCACATGTTCGCCGACCGCAACCGCGCGGGGACCTACGGCATCATGCTCTGCCTGGCCGCCGGCATGTTCGGCATGTTCTTCTTCCTCACCTTGTTCGTGCAGAACGTGCTGGACTTCAGCCCCATCCAGGCCGGACTCGCCTTCCTCCCGGTCAGCGTGGTCATCGCCGTCGGCGCGGGCCTGGCCTCCCGGTTCCTGCCGACGTACGGCCCCAAACCCTTCATGGTGGTCGGCGCGATCCTGGCCGCCACGGGACTGGGCTGGCTGACCCTGACGGACGTCCACTCCACCTACGCGGGCAGCGTGCTCGGCCCGATGCTCGTCTTCAGCCTGGGCATGGGCATGGAGTTCGTCTCCCTCACGCTGATGGCACTGTCCAACGTGTCCGTCCGGGAGACCGGCGCGGCCTCGGGGCTGCTCAACACCACACAGCAGGTGGGCGGTTCACTCGGCCTGTCCATCCTGGTCACCGTGTTCGGCACGGCCAGCGGCAACGAGGCGGACAAACAGATCCCGGCGTTCCTGTCCCAGGCGACCCCGGCGGAACGCCTGCGCTTCCAGCGCACCGGCGACCTCCCCTCGCCCTGGGCCGACGAGATCCTCACGGCGGGCGTGTCGGCGGGCTTCGTGGTCGCGGCCGTCTGCACGCTGCTGGCCGCCGTGATCGCCGTCGTCGTGATCCAGGTCCGCCCCTCCGACCTCGAACGCCTCAAGGGCGACGGGATGGGGCCACCGGGCGGGTGAGCTTCGCCGGCGGTCCGCCCCGGAGCGGGTGGCCGGGCGGTCCGCCGGGTCCGCCCGGCGCCGGCGGACCCGGCGCCCCCTCCGCCCGGCCGGTGTCCGCCGCGTTAGGGTCCGCTCATGGGTCATCGAGACGTGGGAATCCTGCACCCCGGGGACATGGGCGCGAGCGTGGCGGCGCAGGCCGTGGCGGGAGGCGCCGAGGTGCGGTGGCTGCCCGGCGGGCGGTCGGCGGCGACGCTGCGGCGGGCGGCCGGGGCCGGGCTGCTCGCCGCCGGCGACCTGCGGGAGTTGGCCGAGAGCTGCGAGGTCGTCCTCAGCGTGTGCCCGCCGGCCGCCGCCCTCGACGTCGCCCGGGAGGTGGCACGGGCCGGCTTCCGCGGCGTCTACGTCGACGCCAACGCGGTCAGCCCGCAGCTGATGGCGCGGATCGCCGAGCTCCTCGCGGCCGGCGGCGCCACCGTGGTGGACGGCGGGATCACCGGCCCGCCGCCCCGCGAGGCCGGCACGACCCGGCTGTACCTCTCCGGTGACGCCCCGGCCGTCGCCCGCGTCGCCGGCCTCTTCACCGGCACCGCGCTCGCGCCCTTCCCGCTGGACGGCCCGATCGGCCGGGCCTCGGCCCTGAAGCTCGCCTTCGCCTCCTACAACAAGATCACCTACGCCCTCGCCGCCCAGGCCTGCGCGCTGGCCGACGGCCACGGAGTCCTGGACGAACTCCTCGACCTCGCCGCGGGGGCGCTGCCCCACACGCCGCTGGCCGCGACCGGGCGACTGGCCGGCGCGGGCGCCAAGGCCTGGCGCTGGGAGCCGGAGATGGCCGAGATCGCCCGCGCCTGCGCACAGGCCGGCCTGCCGTCCGGCTTCGCCGAGGCCGCCGCGGAGACGTTCCGACGCTGGGAGGCGCACAAGGACGACACGACGGTGACGGGCGCCCGGCTGATCGCCGACCTGCGCACGGCCGAGCGGCACGAGGGGCCCGGCACGCTGTGAGCCTCACGGGTGCGGCAGGGATCCGCCCCGCCGCACCCGCGCGCCACCTCAGTCGTCGAGCGCGGTCAGGACCTCGCGGAGGTCGACGAACTTGAAGTTCGTCGCCGTGCGGTCCTCGGCCTCCCCGGCGTCGTCGTGCCCGTCCTGCACCACCAGCAGACCGCCCGGGAACCTGCGGCCCAGCGGCGCGTTGAGCACGGCGGCCCCGTCGCACTCCTCCGAGCCGTCGGGGCCCGTGGCGGTGGCGGCGACCCGGAAGCCGCCCTCGTACTCGTTGTCGTCGCTCCGCTCGCGGTCGTAGGCGGCGAAGGTGTTGTCGCCCTGGCTGGAGGCCAGCAGATAGCCGTCGCCGTCCGCCTCGGTGAGCAGGGTCAGGCCCTCGACGTCCGCGGCGATCCGCGTCCCGCCGTAACCGGGGTCGGCGCCGTTCACACACTCCTCGGTGGCCTCGTCGTACGTGCCGGGGACCCCGTACTCCCGCACGGTGTCCACGAGTTGGGGCGTCCCCGTGAGGGTGGCGGGCACGCGCCAGATGCCGATGTCCTCCTGGCCGGCGTACAGGGTGCCGTTCGCCGGGTCGACGACCATGCCCTCGACCTGGGGCAGTTCACCGGGCTCGGCGCACGGCGACCAGGACGTGCCGTCGGGCAGCCGGAAGGAGGACGGCAGGGTGAGGGCGCGGATCTTGCGGTAGCCCACCTTGCCGCCGGCGGTCGGCGTCAGTTCGAGCAGGGCGATCGTCGTACGCTCGCGCCGGCTGACCAGCGCGTAGGTGCGGCCGCTCGTCCTGTCGGTCCAGGTGGCGAGGCCGTACGCGGTCTGCTGCTCGTTGATCTCCGTCTGGTCGGCGGAGAAGACCGGTGCGGCGGCCGGGTCCGTGACGTCCGTCAGGGGACGGCCGGGCGACGCGGGGTCGATGCGGTAGAACCGCAGCCGGTCGTTGCCACGGTCGGTGGTGACCGCGAGGTCGGCGCGCCCGGTGGACAGCTTCAGGCCCTGCACGACGTCCACGTTGTTGAAGCGGCCGGGCGCGTCCTCGGCACCCGGTCCGGCGGGCGCGGCGAGCGACTGCACGAGCCGGGCGTCGAGGTCGTACACCCGCAGGCCGCCCTCCTTCGCGGTGGCGACGACGAGACTGGCGTCGGGGGCCGCCGCGTTGCGCCAGATCGCGGGGTCGTCCGCGTCGGAGTTGCCGCCCGCCTCGTCGTCGTAGAGGGCGGGCGTCTCGACGCGGGGGAGAACGGCCGGCAGGGCCTCGTCGTCCTCGGCGGCGGCGGGAAGTGCGGCGGTCAGAGCGAGCGCCGCCGTGAGGACGGACACGGCGAAAGTCCTCGGAAGCGATCTGGCCACGTCGACCTTCCTTCGATTGGGGGCATGACAAAACATCGGTGATCTTGGTGGTGCGGGCGAACGGCGAAGGGGCGTACGGGTGAAGGACAGGCACCTTCGGGCGGAACACCTGTGGTGCCCAACCATGGTGCGCGCGGGGCCGCGTGGGGAACAGTCGTCGTCGCCCGGCCCACGCCCATGCCCCAACACCCCCTCACCTCACGGGGGATGGCAGACGTGTGCCGCGCCGGGTTTGCGGTCCGGGTGAGCGGCAACGCGAAGTCCATGACTGAACCGAACACCGAGACGAACGAAGAGCGCGCCACCCGGCGCGCGACCGCATCCAAGGCACGGCGCGCCGCCGACAAGGCGACCGCCCCCGCCGCACGGGCCGCGAAGGGCGCCGCCGACAAGGCGGACGACAC
>NZ_MUBA01000607.1 GCF_002154575.1 Streptomyces bobili | reverse complement strand
CGCGGCTGGTGGGAGGAGTACCGGCGCATCCTTCCTGCCGCCTATCTCGACCTCTCCGAGCTGGATCACCATGCGACGTTCCGCCACGACGTGGCAGTCATCCACGTGCCCGGCCTTCTCCAGACAGAGGCCTACGCGCGCGCTCTTTTCGCTTACATGAACCCGCAGTTCCCGGAGAGCGAGGTAGAGCACAGGGTCAGTCACCGGATGAGACGAAAGGTCGTCATCGAGGGTGCCGACCCCATCCCCTACGAGACGGTGATCCACGAAGCGGCTCTGCGCATCAGGGTGGCCGGCCGGGCTGCATCCCGGATCCAACTGACCCGCATCCTGGAGGCGTCCGAAGCTGAGCACGTCGCGGTGCGCGTCGTGCCGTTCGGTCTGGACGACTTCGCGGGCGCCGGAAGCGCCATGGTGCACGTAGGTGGCGTGGTACCCCAGCTGGACACCGTCGTACGTGACGCCCCGCACGGCACCGCCTTCATCGACTCCGCGGCCCAACTGGAGCACTTCCGGGAGCTGTTCCGTAGGGTGAAGCGAGCGTCACTGGACGCCGGTCAGTCACGCGACCTCATCAACGGACTCATCAGGGAATTGTGAGGAGCAGCCATGTCCACCCGCCTCAAGTGGCAGAAGTCGTCCTTCTCCGGCGGCGGCGAGGGCAACGACTGCCTGGAACTGGCGTCCTCTCCCACCCACATCCACCTCCGCGAAAGCGACACCCCCACCACCGCCCTCACCACCAACCCCGCCGCCCTCGCGCACTTGCTGAAGGGCATACGCACCGGCGCCCTGTGACCAGTCCACCGCGTCCCCACTCGGCCGCAGCTTCAGGTCTCCGGCCCCGCTTCCGCCCCCCGCGGGCCGTGCGGCAACGGGCCCGCCCTGTCCAGTAGGCCCGTCCGTGCCGCCAGGGCCGCTGCCTCCAGCCTCGACCCCACTCCCAGTTTCATCAGGACTCGCTGGACGTGGGTGCGGGCGGTGGAGGGGGCGATGTTCATGCCGGCGGCGATCAGGCGGGTGTCCTCGCCGTCGGCCACGCGGACCAGGACCTCGACCTCGCGGGGGGTGAGGAGCTGGAGCAGGCGTTGGCCCTCGTCGTCGGGCTGGGCGGTGGGGTTGAGGAGTTCGCTGAAGGCTCCCTGGAGGAGTTGGGGGGCCACCGCTGCCTCTCCCGACCTGGCCTTCATGATCGCGCGCTCGACTCCCTCGATGCGCTCGTCATGGCGTACGTAGCCGGAGGCGCCCGCGGCGAAGGCCGCCGCGATGCCGCGCGGGCTCGGGACCGGGCCGAGGACGAGGACGGCGACCTGGGGCCGCTCCCGCTTGATGCGGACGACGGGGTCGAAGATGCCCGGCTCGGCCGGGGTCGCCGTGCCCAGCAGGCACACCTCGGGCGCCCGGGTGATCACCAGTTCCGCCGCGCCCGCGGCGGGCGCCGCCGCGGCGAGCACCCGGTGCCCTCGCAGTTTCAGTGCCGAGGCCAGCGCCTCGGCGAGCAGTCGGTGGTCGTCGACCACCATCAGCCGCACTCCCAACGAGCAACCCCCCAGTCCCCCCGTGGATGCCCTGACGGACAAACAGGCAAGGCAGAGCCAGATACCGGCACACGCGCAGACGGACAAAGGGTGCCCCCCGGCACCCCGCCCTTCATGCCCCCGGAAGCTACACGCTTGTTCGACGTTGCGCTCCCCCTACCGGCGAGAAGTGCCCCGGATCGCCGAAATTCCTCGGATTCGAGGGTGTTGAGCGGTACGTGCACGGCCCCGCCCCTGAACAGGGACGGGGCCGTGCGGGCAAGCGGCGCGACGATCAGTCGCCGGCGCCGAACGCCAGTGCCAGGTACTCCTTGTCACCGCTGCCGGAGCTGTCGTGCGCGTACACGGCGGCCATGTACAGGCGGCCCTGCGCGTAGATGAGTTCGGAGGTTTCGGGAGACATTCCGCTCTCCGCGTCCCGCACCGACTCCGTCGACGGGTTCTGGAGCAGCTTCGTCTGCTTGAACGTACCGCCGTCGATGCTGACGACCTGTCCGCCCTCGCTGTACGGCGCACCCTTGTACGCGATGACGTTGGTGCCGTCCATGCGCAGCGGGTACAGCGTGTAGCCGTCGCCGGCGTCGGCCCGCTGGCCGGTCTGCTTGCCGGTGGTCAGGTCGAAGGCGACGATCTCGTTGGTCTCCTTGTACTCGCCCGTGCCGTCGTGCTCCTCCGTCGGGAGGTACAGCCGGTTGGGGCCGACGGCGATGCCGGCGCACTTCTCCATCTCGGTGATGCCGTCGCAGCGGGCCGCGAACTGCTCACCCGGCGCCGAGATCTTGGTCAGCAGCTTGCCGGTCTTGTTGTCGATGGAGAAGAAGTCCGAGATGCCGCTGCCGTCCTGGGCGCTCTCGCCGACGTCGGCGGCCACGA
>NZ_MUBA01000606.1:274-1272 GCF_002154575.1 Streptomyces bobili | reverse complement strand
GGGTTCACTTCATGTGCGTCCACACACCCACCATGCCGCTGAACACCACCGACGGAAAGACCCAACGGAGTCCTACTAAAGGCCGCGATCGGATCGGTGGCTCGTTCGCGGCGGGCCAGGGTGCGCATCACCGGAAGGACGCCGTGACGAACCACGGCCATGCGGGTGAGGCAGGCGACGACCAATTCGGTGGCCTCGGTCGGCACCGACGGGGTGGGTGCCTCCAGGCTCACGGCAAGGTCGTCGAGGTGGACAACAAGTTCCACGAGCCGGGTTAGCAGACACCGATCGAGCGGCAGTACGTGGGCGAATACGCCGACTGGCCGGTCGAGCGGCATGGTCGGCAACTGCACTGGAGCCGGGCGCGAGCGGCGTCAAACTCCTTGACCAGGGTGGCAGGCCCACCGGCCGCCTCCTGCTCGCCCACCTCCCGGATCCGACGCGGCACCGCATCCTCCAGATGCGGCGCCGGGCCGGCGCCAGACAGGAAGTACGCCACAGCATCGATGGGCTTCCCGCCCGCCGGTGGTGGGCTCCGCCGCGGTCCGCGCCGACCAGTGGAGTCGGGACGTCAAGTCCCGTCTGCCGCTGACGCCGGAAGAGTTCAACGCCGCAATGGACCGCGCACTGGCGGCGCTGATGGCGACCTGAGGGCCCCTCGGGCCGCCCGGACTCCAGCGAGAAGATCAGTACACGGGTGCGGGTCCGTCCCCGGTGACACCATCTTGATCTTGCTCGGGCAAGAGAGCGTGTGTGAGAGTATCGCCGCGTTGCACCCGTACTGTGTGCCTTCCACCGGGCGGGCGATCCCGAAGTCCAGGACGTGCGGCCCGTCCTCTGCCAGGATGATCTTGGCCGCCTTGAGGTCGCGGTGCACGAGTCCGCGGGAGTGGATCGCCTCCAGCGCCTTTCATGACGGCGTATCACCCGACCATGATCCACCAGCCAATTCACGTGGACGGCTGGGCTCTGGTGTTGCAAATACTTGGCTGGCCACA
>NZ_MUBA01000606.1:0-238 GCF_002154575.1 Streptomyces bobili | reverse complement strand
GCTGCGCTCCAGGCCACCGGCATCGACGGCGAGGCGGGCTACGTCAGCCTGGACCCCGACGAGGCTGAGGCCGAGCTGCGCCGACTGTTCGACGGGCACTCGTTCGGGGTGGTGCTCATCGGCGGCGGCATCAAGAACGTCCCGGAGTACACCGTCCTGTTCGAACGTATCGTCAACGTGCTCATCGACCTCCAGCCCGACATCCGCTTGAGCTTCAGCTCGCATCCGACGAACGTGC
>NZ_MUBA01000605.1:267-4665 GCF_002154575.1 Streptomyces bobili | reverse complement strand
CGCCGCCTGCGAGCAGCGCGCCGGCCGTGCGGACTCCGACTCCGTCAGCCGTCCCCTCCGTCCCCTCCGCCACGGACCCTACGGAGGGGAACCGGACCCCCGAACCCGGCAGCGACACCGACGTGCCCGCACCCAGTCCGGATAGTACGGAGTCGCGTCCGACGGCCACGCCGGAGACGTCCGCCGAGGCGAACGCGCCGTCGATCGCCCCCTCCGAGGCCGGTACGCGTCGCTGACGCAGGTGCCGGGTGCCCGGCGGCAACGACGGGAGGGCCGAAGGAATGCGCCGATGCGGCCTCAGTGGCCGTGCGGGGTCTCCTCCTCGTGCGTACCGGGGTCGGCCTCGGGTGCCGCCTGCGTGCCGGTCCGTACCGTGAACGCCGCCGTGCGGACCGTCCCGTCGACCTTGAAGTCCAGGAACAGCCGGTAGGTGCCGGTGCTGGGCGCGGTGGCGGCGAAGGACACCTCGGGCCCGGACGTCGCGTCGCCCACGGCCTCCTCGTGCGGGTGGACGTGCAGGTAGGCCAGGTCACCGGAGCGCAGGGCGACCAGGTGGCCGTAGGCGCCGAGGTAGGGCTCCAGGTCGGTGACCGGGCGGCCGTCCCGGCGGACGGTGAAGGCCAGGTCGCTCTCGCCGCCCGCGGTGAGGGTGCCCTTGAGGGCGACGGTGTAGCCGTCGACGGTGGTGGTGGCCGCGGGCGCGGGCGGTTCGCTCGCCCGGTAGGGCCCGGTGACCGTCAGGTCGGAGCCGAGGGTGAGGCCTTCGGTCTCGGCGGCCGGCACGAAGTCCGCGAAGACGCGGTAGCCGCCCGCGGCCGGCAGGTCCACCGGGGTGCTCCAGGTGCCGTCGGCGGCCCGCACGGGATGGAGGTGGCGGTACGTCGTCAGCTCGCGTGAGGCGAGGATCAGGTGGAGCTGCTTGCCGTGGGCGGTCCGGTAGCGGGTCACGGGGTCGCCGTCGGCGTCCCGGACGACGAAGCGCAGGGTGCTCCGCTTCCCGGCCGGGACGGCGGTGGTCTCCAGGTCCAGGGAGTAGCCGTCCTGGGAGACCTGGAGGCCGGCCGGGAGGAGATCACCGGCCGTGGGTTTCCTCGCCGGCTCCGGACTGTGGCTCTCGCTGTGGCCGGCGGCGGTCGTCTCCTGGTCGAGCGGGCCGAACGCCGTACCGACCCCGTAGGCGGTGCCGAAGGCCGCGGCCAGCGCCGCCGTGAACGCGCCGATCTTCTGCAAGGGGTTCATACCGGGCTCCCGACTCTTCTCTCTCTTCACCTGCTGTCATGGATACCCATGGGGGGTATCCATGACAGCACTCTATACCCCCACGGGGTATGGAGTGAAGAGGAAGGGCGGGCCGTTGGCGCGGTGGGGCGCCCGAATGGTTTTGAACATGTTCAACTCGCGGCGTACGCTGCCGGCATGAGCGACAGAGCCGCCCTCCTCAAGGGCATCCGAGCCTGGCTTGTCTTCTTCGTCGTCTGCCTGGTGCTCAGCGGCGCCACGGCCTTCCCGCTCGTGCACGAACTGCGCTGGACCGAGGACCTGTTGCGGGCCCTGTCCGTGCCGGAGCACCTCCCCGGCCTCATGGACTGGATCGTGCGGGTGCGGCAGGGGCTCGACGTCGTCGACGCCGAGTACCCCTTCATGCTCTACGGCACCGACTGGCTGGCCTTCGCGCACCTCGTCATCGCGGTCGCCTTCTACGGCCCCTACCGCGACCCGGTCCGCAACATCTGGGTCGTCGAGTTCGCGATGATCGCCTGCGCAGGGATCATCCCGCTCGCCCTGATCAGCGGCCCGGTGCGCGGCATCCCCTCCTGGTGGAGCGTCATCGACATGTCCTTCGGCGTGTTCGGCGTGATCCCGCTGTACGTCGTCCGACGGAGGATCAAGCGGCTGGAGGCGCTCACCGCGCCCAACGCCTGGGCTCCGGCCGCTACTTGAGGGCGGCGAGGGCGATGCGCTCGGCCACCGGGTTCATCCCCTCGCCCTTCGCGTCCGTCGCGTTGACGGAGTAGACCAGGGTCCGGCTCAGGTTCCGGGTCCCGGCGATCAGCGCGTTGTAGCCGTACCGGCCACCCGACTTGAGCCAGTAGACCCGGCCGCCGTACTCGAACCGCTGGAGCCCGGCGCTGTACGTGGCCCCCTCGATGTGCGCCGGGACCGTGAACATCTCCCGCAGTTGGGGCCGCGGCACGAGCCGTCCCCCGAACAGCGAGCCGAGCAGGCGCTCCAGGTCCGCGGTCGTGGAGATCATGTCCCCGGCCGCGAACCGGTCCGCTTGGTTCCACTCGGTGACGTCGACGAACTCCGTCGTCCCGTCGGCCTTGCGCACGGCCTGGTAGCCGTGGTTGTGCGGGCCGAGGATGCGCGGGTCGGTGCCGGGGAAGTAGGTGTCACGCATCCCGGCGGGCGCCAGCACCAGCCCCGTGACCGCGGTGGCGTACGGCTGCCCCGTCACCTTCTCGATCAGCAACCCCAGGACCGTGTAGTTGATGTTGAGATAGTGCTGCCTCCGGCCGGGGCGGAACTCCGGGCCCTTCGCCGCCGCCGAGGCCACGACGGCCTGGGGCGTGAGGGTGTCGTAGCGGTGGGCGTACACCTCCTCGAAGGTCTCGCCGAGGCCGTCGCCCGCCGGGATGCCGCTGGTGTGGTTCAGCAACTGCCTTACGGTGACCGGCCGGAAGTCCCTGCCGAGGAGACCCGGCAGATAGCGCTGGACGGGCCGGTCCAGGTCGATCTCACCCCGCGCCGCGAGCTTCAGCACCGCCGCCGCGGTCACCACCTTCGTCACCGAGCCGGCCCGGAAACGGGCGTCCGGGTCGGCCGGACGGCCGCTCGCCAGGTCCCGCACGCCCGCGCTGCCCCGCCAGGTGCCGTCGGTGCCGCCCACCTGGACCAGGGCCGCCGTCGCGTCCGCGTCCGGGAGTCCGGCGACCGCCTCGCACAGGGCTCGCGCGTTCAAGCCGTCGGCACACGGCTCGGCTGCCGCCGGGTGGGTGGGTGAGGCGAAGGCGGGGACGGCCAGCGGGCCCGCCCCGAGGGCGAGCACCAGGGAGGCGGCGAGGGCGACGGTACGGCGGCGAGCGCGCATACGGGAAGGCTCCTGTGGGATCGGTGACGGGACGCGGGGGTGCGGGACGCGGGACGTGGAGTACGGGATGCGGGACGTGTGGTCATCCTCCGGCCTTCCGGCGGTGACCGGATCGTCACCGGGGAGGGCATGCGCCCCTGGTCCGTCCCGGAGCAAGTTCCGCACCTGACAGGGCTGTTGTCGGGGTCCGGCCCCTAGGGGCTCCCGGCCGGGTCTCCCGTGGCGCGGAAAACTGTTATCGCGCGGGCCCGCCACCCGTCTCCAGGATGTGATCTCCGACATTGCCAAGCGCACACCCCCTGCTGACAAGGTGCGGGCATGAGCACGAACGCGGACCGCGGAGACGGGCGGCACTGGCACGCCACGATCGCCGCCGCGCAGGCCGGCGACCGGCAGGCGCTGGACGAGCTGGTCGCGGGCTGGCTGCCACTCGTCTACAACGTCGTCGGCCGCGCCCTGAACGGCCACGCCGACGTCGACGACGTCGTCCAGGAGACGTTCCTCGCGGTGTGGCGCGGTACCGCCCGCTTCCGGGCGGAGGGCCACTCCGAGGACGCGGCCGGCTGGCTGTGGCGCATCGGTTCCCGCCGCCTCGTCGACACCGTGCGCGGCGACGGGGCGCGAGGCCGGCTGCGCCAGACCCTGGCCCGGTTGCGCCATCGCGACGAGGCCTCGGCGGAGGAGCGCGTGCTCGCGGGAGTGGAGCACGGGGACCTCGCCGGTGCCCTCACCCGCCTCTCACCGGAGTTGCGGGCGGTCCTCCAGGCCACCGTCATCGACGGACTCACGACCAGGGAGGCCGCCGTCCTGCTCGGCATCCCCCCGGGGACGGTCAAGACGCGGGCGCAGCGGGCCCGCAAGCAACTGCGGGAGGCGCTGGCATGAGGCGGTACGTGACGGAAGGGCGCCCACGCGGATGCGTGGAGGCCGGCAGAGCGAAGGAGGTCCTGGCATGACGTGGCACGTGGCAGAAGAGGACCTGCGGGCCTATGTGCGGGGCGAGTTGACGGCGCCCCTCCTGTGGTCCGCCGACACGCACCTCGCGGGGTGCGCCGAGTGCCGGTCGCGGCTCGCGGGGGCGACCGACCCGGTCGCGCTGGACGAAGCCTGGGAGCGGCTGGACGCCGAACTGGACGCGCCCCGGCCGAGCCTGGCCGAGCGGCTGCTGATGCGGCTCGGCGTGGCCGATCACACCGCCCGGCTGCTGACGGCCACCCCGGTGCTGCGCAGGTCATGGCTGCTGGCGGTGCTGTCCCTGCTGGTGATGACGGTCCTGGCGGTGCACCTGGTGGACCGGCCCGCGCTGT
>NZ_MUBA01000605.1:0-214 GCF_002154575.1 Streptomyces bobili | reverse complement strand
CCCTGACCTGGCTGCTGCCCGCGCTCGCCCTGACCGCGACGGGCCTGGCGCTGACCCCCCGGCTGGGTCCGGTCCTCGCGCCCGGCCTGGTGGGCGGCGCCTGGGTGACGCTGCTGGTGGTGGTGCATTCGCAGGCGCACTCCGGCACCACCCTCGCGCCCTTCACGGCGGCCGGGCAGTCGGCCTCGGCAGCCACAGCGGCTCTCGCCACCGT
>NZ_MUBA01000604.1 GCF_002154575.1 Streptomyces bobili | reverse complement strand
GAGCCGGCGTGCCTGGGCCATCGGCATCGCCGAATGCACCCCGAAGACCCGTGCCTCGTACGAGGCGGTCGCCACCACCCCGCGTGGCCCGAGGCCCCCCACCACCACCGCCTTCCCGCGCAGACTCGGCTTGGATGCCTGCTCCGCCTGGGCGAAGAAGGCATCCATGTCGAGATGCAGGATGGTGGGCGCGTTTCTCACATCTCCGATGCTGCACCACGCCACTGACATCGACGTCGCGCAGCCGCCCGCGAGCCCCCGGTGCGGGTGTCAGACCGCCCGGTTGCGTCTGCGGGCCAGCTCGTCCGCCGGGTTGGGTCCGACGAGGGTCTCCCCCGTGTCGACGCGCTCCCCGTGCAGCTGCGACAGCGCGCTCTCGACGTCCCGCCACACCACGCCGACGGCGATGCCGAAGATGCCCTGACCGCCCTGGAGCAGCGCGTGGACCTCGTCCGGCGAGCTGCACTCGTAGACCGTGGCGCCGTCGCTCATCAGCGTCATCCGCTCGAGGTCGCTGAAGCCGCGCTCGCGCAGGTGCTGGACGGCGGTGCGGATGTTCTGGAGCGAGACCCCGGTGTCGAGGAAACGCTTGACGATCTTCAGGACCACGACGTCCCGGAAGCTGTAGAGGCGCTGTGTCCCGNNGGGTACCCCCCGCTCGAGCGGAGCCGTGAGCTTGGGGGAGGGTACGGACCGCTCCCCCCGACACCGAGTCCGGGGGCACCCCCAACCGTACCGTCGCCGCTGCTTCTCACGCCGACCTCCGTCCTTGACCTGCCTTCTCGACGGTAGGCAGTCACCAGGGGTGCGTCAACGATCGCCACACTCGGCACGCCGAGTGATAATCACCCCAGGAGTGGTTTCCCGCGCTCCACCGCGGGGAAAGGCTAGCCGAATGCGCTGAGCGGAGGCCGCAGGACGCTCTCACGGGCCGCTGGCAATTGCCGCGACCCCGACCGGCCGGCCCGCCGGACCGACCCCGTCTCCGGACGGCTACTGATTACTGCTGCCGAAGTCCTCGGGCGAGATCTGGTCGAGGAACTCGCGGAACTTCTCGACCTCGTCCTCCTGCTCGTCCGGGATGGCGATCCCCGCGTCGTCGAGCACCGTGTCACTGCCGTAGATCGGCGTCCCCGTGCGCAGGGCCAGCGCTATGGCGTCGGACGGCCGTGCGCTCACCTCGACCCCGCTGGCGAAGACCAACTCGGCGTAGAAGACGCCCTCACGCAGGTCGGTGATGCGCACTTCGCTGAGCTCCTGGCCGACGGCTTCCAGCACGTCCTTGAACAGGTCGTGGGTCAGCGGCCGCGCCGGAGCCATGCCCTGCTGGGCGAAGGCGATCGCCGTCGCCTCGCCCGGCCCGATCCAGATGGGGAGGTAGCGGTCGCCTCCCACTTCACGCAGCAGCACGATCGGTTGGTTGGAGGGCATCTCGACCCGGACACCTACGACATCGAGCTCGTTCACACAGCAACCCTAGGCCGTGCCCGGGACGTTTGGGTAGTCGGGCCGGGAACGGGTGACCGATCCGGGCGGTCCGGGCCCTTCGCCTCAGGGCAGGCGCACGCCGAGCGCGGTCTGCACCAACGCCGCGTGCAACCTGAGCGTGAGCCCCGCCAGCTCCTTCGTCCGAGCCTCGGCGTGGGCCCTCGTCTGCGGATTGCGGTGCCGCCGCAGCGGCGCGACCACCTGGTCCACGAGCCCCGCCTCACGGTCGGCCGCGGCCCTCATCAGCCGCAGATGCCGGGGCTCGATCCCGAACCGGCCCAGCTCGGAGACGAGCGAGGCGACCGTGACCGTCTCGGCGTCATACACCCCGTCCTCCAAGGACACGACGAGCCCGTACGACTCCCACTCCTGGAGTTCCCGCTCGTCGATCCCGGCGGCCGCCAGCAGCTCGGACCGCCCGATCCGGGCAGCCGTGGGCACGTCGGACGGCTCCTGTACCGCCTGCCCGTCCCGCTGCCGGCCCACCGTGGGCAGCGCCGCCGCCTCACCGCGCTCCATGGCGTCCAGGTGCTCCCGGATCACCTTGAGCGGCAGATAGTGGTCCCGCTGCATCCTCAGTACATGGCCGAGGCGCTCGACGTCCTCGCTGCTGAACTTGCGATACCCCGACGGGGTCCGCCGCGGCTCGACGAGCCCCTCCGACTCCAGGAAGCGGATCTTGGAGATGGTGACTTCGGGGAACTCGTCGCGCAGCACGTTCAGCACCGTGCCGATGCTCATCGCACCACCGTCCGCTGCGGCGCTACCCGGTCCGGTACCGCCCCTCGGTGTTCGCAGCATGGGCCTTCCCTGGGGGTTCCCCCGGACCGGGTCCGGGGGCGGGTCAGTAGCCTCGCTGGCTCGCGTAGAAGACCAGCCGGTACTTGCCGATCTGCACCTCGTCACCGTTCGCCAGAGGGACCTCGTCGATCCGCTCACGGTTGACGTAGGTGCCGTTCAGGCTGCCGACGTCGGCGACCGTGAACGAACCGTCCTGGCGACGCCGGAACTCCACATGGCGGCGCGAGACCGTCACGTCGTCCAGGAAGATGTCACTCTGCGGGTGCCGCCCCGCCGTGGTCAGGTCACCGTCCAGCAGGAAGCGGCTGCCCGAGTTGGGGCCACGCCGCACGACCAGCAGGGCCGAACCCAGCGGCAGCGCGTCGACCGCGGCCTGGGCCTCAGGCGAGAGCGCCGGCAACTGCGTCTGTCCGGTGACCTCCGAGTCGTACGCCTCGAGACCGGAGATGGAGATGGTGGAGGTCGTCTCCGACGCGCGCTCGGGCGTCAGACCCGGCCTCAGCGGCGCGCCGCAGTTGGAGCAGAAACGGCTGTTCTCCGCGTTGCGGTTACCGCACCTCGTACACACCAGGGCCGACATAGGGGAAAACCCTCCACCCGTACTTGAGGTTGACGGTTGTCCGAAACCTATGCCGCCGGACTGTGCAGGGTCAACCGACGCCCCGCCCTGGCCGCCGGAAATGTCACCGCCCGGACCAGCCACCTGGTCCCGGAACAGCGGCCGCTGGCCTTCCGCGTCGGGCTGTGCGCGGTGACGGGCGGTCGCGTTGTCACCGCTGCCCTCTCGCGCGCTCTTGCCGAACAACTTCGCAAACAACTTCACGGGCGATTCCCCTTGACCGAAACAGACCCGCCCGTGGGGCAGGACGAACCCTGACTGATTAGACCGGCCGACCCGGACATCTTCACAACGTCCGTATCCACCAGACAGTTTCCACCACGCACCACCCGATCGGTGCGCCGACCCCCCGCAACCTCATGCCCCTGCCGGACAGCCCCCATGCACCCCCGGTTCACTGCGAGGACGACCGAGCGTAGTCAGGCTGCTCCGCCGCTCGCAAGGCATCCACGACGATCTTGGCCGATCGCTCCACGGACACGGTGGCCTGCTCCTTCTCAAGAGTCTGCACCACGCCTCCCGGGATGTTCAGCGCCGGTTCGAGGTCCTGCGGCTTCCCGATGACCTTGAAACGATAGGGCGCGTTGATCTTGTTCCCGTCGACGCTCACGCTCTTGCCGGATTCCGTGAGATAGGTACCGGCGACGACCCGGACGCCGTTCACCTGGATCGCCTCCGCACCCGCCGCGCGCAGCTCCTGGATCGCGTCGAGCAGCATGTTCGCCTCGACCGTCCCCTTCGTGTCCTCGATCGTCATGGTGATGCCAGGCCCCTCCGCGGCCACCGTGCCCGCCAGGATGCCGAGTTGCCTCTCCTTCTCGACCGTCTGCCTACGGGCCTCCTCGGCCTGGTCGGAACTGTTCTCCAGTTCCTGCCGCTGCTTCTCGAGACCCTGCTTCTCGTCCTCAAGACGCTGACTGCGGTCATCCAGTTCATCGAGGATGCGCACAAGATCTTCCTGTCGTGCGCCGCGCAGGGCATTGCCGCTGTCACTGTTGGAGGCGACCTGCACCGCCAGACCGAAGCCGAGGCCGAACAGCAGCAGCGCGACGATGAGTTGGGCCCGGCTCACCCGCGGCGGCCACAACCCCTGCACCAGCCGCTGCCTGCCGGTCAGCGCGGGCTCGCCGCTCTCCTCGTCCCGCTCCGCGCGCGAGGCGGCCGCGGGAACCTCCTGGGGCAGTTCCTTGCGCAGCCTGGTCGTGGGCGTCTCGTCCCGCGGAGTCTCGTCCGGCCGGGTCGCGTCCTGGTCGCTCATCGCCCTCACGCCCGGAAGACGTGCCGGCGGATCGCCGCGGCGTTGGAGAAGATCCGGATGCCGAGCACGACCACCACACCCGTGGACAGCTGGGCACCGACGCCCAACTTGTCGCCCAGGAACACGATCAGAGCGGCCACGACCACATTGGACAGGAACGACACGACGAACACCTTGTCGTCGAAGATGCCGTCGAGCATGGCCCGCAGACCCCCGAACACGGCGTCCAGCGCCGCCACGACGGCGATCGGCAGATAAGGCTCGACGACGGCCGGAACCTCGGGCCGGACCAAGAGGCCGGCCACGACTCCCACGACGAGGCCCAGTACGGCGATCACGATGTGCCCTTCTCAGTTCTCGGCTGTGCTGTACGTACGATCACACTCGGTGCCGCGGGCAGCCGGACGTCCTTCTCCACCGAGATGGCGGTCCGGATGCCGAAGTTCTCCTGGAGAGCGTTCAGGTACAGCCCGTCGGCGCTGTCCTGGAACCGGGTGCTCAGCTTCTTCCCGTCCCCCACCGCGAGCACGGTGTACGGCGGCACCAGCGGCTTGTTGTCGACCAGTATGGCGTCACCCGCGGCCCTGATCGCCGACAGCGCCGTCAGCCGCTGCCCGTTGACGGAGACGGCCTCGGCACCCGACGCCCACAGTCCGTTGACCACGCGCTGCATGTCCCGGTCACGGACTCGTCCGGTGTCGGAGAATCCGGAGGTCTCGCGCGGATCACCGTCGCCACCCGTGGAAGCCTCCTCGGCATCGTCCACGACCAGCTTCACTCCGGGTCCGTGCACCTCGACGGCGCCCGCGAGGATGCCGACCAGATCCGCCTTGTCGCTCCCGCCGCCGTCGCGGAGCGCCTCCCGCTGGCGCGCGCTCACATCGTCACGCAGCTTGTCGACGGTGTCCTCAAGCTTGTCCGCCGCCTCGGTGTCGCTGTCGATCCGGTCGATCAGCTCCTCGCGCTCCTTGGCCACCACCGGCGCGGCGATCCGCGCCTCGGCGGCTCCCACGGTCACCACGAGCGCCGCGAGCACCAGACCGAAAGCCAACCCCAGCTTCGACCGCAGCGTCCTGGGCAGGCCGCCGACGCCCTCGGCCTGCTTACGGGCGGCGGCCTCTGCATAGCCGTCGTCAAGGCTGTGGTCCATGACGTTGGTGAGCAGCGACATGGACGCGTCCGGGCGCGACACGCGCGCGGACGTGCTCCGAACGGGGGGCTGCTGCGGCATGCCGCTCATCGTCGCACGTCGCGCCCGCTACCTCCGAATGGCCCCACCGACGTGCCGGACAGGCCCCCTTGGGGACACCTGTCCGGCACGCGCGCGTGAAAGGAGTTCAGCGCCCGGCGCTGTCCACGACCGCCGCCCACTCGTCCAGCAGGGCCTGCGCGGAGGCGTCGTCGGGGCCTTCCGCCCACAGATGCGTGACCGCCTCGGCCGGGTCCGGCAGCACCATCACCCAGCGTCCGTCGGTCTCCACGACACGGACGCCGTCCGTGGTGTCCACGAAGCGCTCGCCGGCCGCCTCGACGACCCGCCGCATCACGAGGCCCTTGACGGCCCACGGCGTGGCCAGGTCCCGCTTCAGGACATGCGCCCGAGGAATCCGGGCGTCGATCTGGCTCAGCGTGAGCTGCGTCCGGGCCACGAGCCCGATCAACCGCACGAAGGCCGCCGTACCGTCGAAGACACTGCTGAACTCGGGAACGATGAAGCCGCCCTTGCCGTCCCCGCCGAAGATGGTCGACTCGTCCCGGCCGACCCGGGTCAGGTCGTCGGGCGAGGTCGTCGTCCACTCCACCTGCGTGCCGTGATAGGCCGCCACCTGCTCGGCGATCCGCGTCGTGGTGACCGGCAGCGCCACCCGCCCGCTGCGCCGCTCGGCCGCCACCAGGTCGAGCAGCACCAGCAGTGCCCGGTCGTCCTCGATGATCCGGCCCTTCTCGTCGACCAGGGAGAGCCGCTCGCCCACCGGGTCGAACCGCACACCGAACGCGGCCCGCGACGAGGCCACGATCTCCCCGAGCCGCACGAGCCCGGAACGCCTCTGGTCACCGGTCTCGGTCGGCCGGGCCTCGTTCAGGCCCGGATTGACGGTCAGCGAGTCGACCCCGAGCTTGCCGAGCAGGCTCGGCAGGACCAGACCGGCACTGCCGTTCGAGGCGTCCACCACGACCTTCAACCCGGACTCGGCGATCCCGGTCGTGTCCACATTCCGCAGCAGCGACCCCGTGTACGAGTCGAAGACACTGGCCGGGAAATGCAGGTCCCCGATCTCTCCGGGGAACGCCCGCCGATACTCCTGCCGCGCGAACACCCGGTCCAGCTTCCGCTGACTGCCCTGCGACAGATCGGCTCCCTGTCCGTCGAAGAACATGATGTCCACGGAATCCGGCACCCCGGGCGAAGTCCGGATCATGATCCCGCCGGCACTCCCCCGCGCGGTCTGCTGCCGCGCCACGGGCAACGGCACATTCTCCAGATCCCGTACGTCGATGGCGCTGGCCTGGAGAGCTGAGATGACCGCCCGCTTGAGGGCACGGGCGCCACGGGAGTGGTCGCGGGCCGTGGTGACCGTGGACCCCTTCTTGAGTGTGGTCGCGTAGGCCCCCGCGAGGCGCACGGCCAGCTCCGGCGTGATCTCGACGTTCAGGATGCCCGAGACACCCCGTGCACCGAAGAGATGCGCCTGGCCCCGCGATTCCCAGATCACCGAGGTGTTGACGAATGCGCCGGCCTCGATGGTCTTGAACGGGTAGACCCGCACATTGCCCTGAACAATCGATTCTTCGCCGATCAGGCATTCGTCGCCGATGACGGCGCCGTCCTCGATCCGTGCGGCGCGCATGATGTCGGTGTTCTTTCCGACGACACAGCCGCGCAGATTACTGTGCTGTCCGACGTACACGTTGTCATGCACGACGGCCTTGTGCAGAAAGGCCCCGCTCTTGACGACGACGTTGGACCCGATGACGCTGTGCTCGCGGATTTCCGCGCCGGCCTCCACCTTCGCGTAGTCCCCGATGTAGAGAGGCCCGCGGAGTACGGCGTCCGGGTGCACCTCCGCGCCTTCGGCCACCCACACACCCGGTGAGATCTCGAAGCCGTCGAGTTCGACGTCGACCTTGCCTTCCAGCACGTCGGCCTGGGCCTTCACGTAGCTCTCGTGAGTGCCGACGTCCTCCCAGTAGCCCTCGGCGATATAGCCGTAGATCGGCTTGCCTTCCTTCATCAACTGCGGGAAGACGTCACCGGACCAGTCCACGGGCACATCGGCCTCGACGTAGTCGAAGACCTCGGGCTCCATGACGTAGATTCCCGTGTTCACGGTGTCCGAGAAGACCTGGCCCCAGGTCGGCTTCTCGAGGAAGCGCTCGACCTTGCCCTCCTCGTCGACGATCGTGATGCCGAATTCCAGAGGATTGGGCACGCGCGTCAGACAGACGGTGACCAGTGCGCCCTTTTCCTTGTGGAAGCGGATCAGCTCGGTGAGGTCGAAGTCGGTGAGTGCATCGCCGGAAATGACGAGGAAGGCGTCGTCCTTCAACGCTTCCTCTGCGTTCTTGACGCTTCCCGCGGTACCGAGTGGCTTCTCCTCGTTGGCATAGCTGAGCTCCATACCGAGCTCCTCGCCGTCACCGAAGTAGTTCTTGACCAGTGAGGCCAGGAACTGGACGGTGACGACGGTCTCATTGAGCCCATGCCTTTTGAGCAGCCTCAGAACGTGCTCCATGATCGGCCGGTTGGCGACCGGCAGGAGCGGCTTGGGCATGCTTGAGGTCATGGGACGAAGGCGTGTGCCTTCGCCTCCGGCCATCACGACGGCCTTCATGTCGGAAGCGTCCTCCTTGAAGAGACGACGGTCTAGCCGACTTCACCCGTCAAGATTGTCCCGCACTTTTCCGTAGCGGGCCATCGAGCCACTGCTGACTGCCAATAGGCTCGGCGAGATCAGTCGGCCATGGCGTCCGCACGGACCAGGCGGCGGACTTGTACCACGTAGAGGACTCCTGCCCACCAATAGAGCGTTGTACCCCATCCTGCGAACGCCCATCCGAAAATAGCAGCGAGCGAGGCGAGCCATCCACTTCCGTCACTGAGCAGCAGAAGCGGGAAGGCGTACATCAGGTTGAAGGTGGCTGCCTTCCCGAGGAAGTTCACCTGGGGCGGCGGATAGCCGTGCCGCCTGAGGATGCCCACCATCACCAGCAGAACCAGTTCTCGTGCAAGCAGTAGACCGGTCAACCAGAGGGGGAGAATCTCCCGCCAGGTGAGGCCGACCAGAGTCGAGAGAATGTAGAGCCGGTCCGCGGCCGGGTCGAGGAGCCGGCCCAGGCTGCTGATCTGGTTCCAGCGCCGGGCGAGCTTGCCGTCCAGGTAGTCGCTGATCCCGCTGAGGGCCAGCACGAGGAGAGCCCAGCCGTCGCTCTGCGGGCCCCCGAACTCAGGCCTGAGAATCAACCACAGGAACAGGGGTACGCCGAGGAGACGCGCCATGCTGAGGATGTTGGGGATGGTGAGGACCCGGTCGGTCTGCACACGGGTCTCTTGGACCTCCACCCGGGAGCCTCCAGTAGAAAACGAGCCAACGATGCCCCCTGACCTTACCTCAACGCAAAAAAGCTCCGGCTCTTGGGCTGCTTGCCCAAGAGCCGGAGCTCTAAAAGGAGTTCGGCGGCGTCCTACTCTCCCACAGGGTCCCCCCTGCAGTACCATCGGCGCTGTGAGGCTTAGCTTCCGGGTTCGGAATGTAACCGGGCGTTTCCCTCACGCTATAACCACCGAAACACTATGAAACTGTCGAACTGCCGCACCACACCCATCCGCAAAACGGATGGATATGGGGCTGTTCGTGGTTTCAGAACCAACACAGTGGACGCGAGCAACTGAGGACAAGCCCTCGGCCTATTAGTACCAGTCAGCTTCACCCGTTACCGGGCTTCCACATCTGGCCTATCAACCCAGTCGTCTACTGGG
>NZ_MUBA01000603.1 GCF_002154575.1 Streptomyces bobili | reverse complement strand
GGCCCGCACGGCCCCGGCGCGCGGGCGCCTCGGGTACGGCGGCGGGCCGCGCCGGGGCCGTGCGGGCCTTCTCGGGTGGCCGGCGGTGGCAGGTGTCGCAGAAGCCGGTCACCATGATGGCGCCGTCCGCGCAGTCGGGTCTCGGGCACGGCGCCGGTGGGGACGTCATGACGCGGAGGCACCTCCCTTTCCCTGTCGCGGAGGTGCCGCGCGGTCGACATGACTGGTGTAGGCCTCCACGGCGGCCTCGGCGGCTTTCACGTCGCACGGCCGGGCCTGCAACAGTTCGTGCGCGCGGAGCCGGAGAGCGTCCAGGGCCAGGTCCGCCTCCTTGCCCTGGACGGAGTCGAGGTGCAGGACGTGGTAGCCGCGCAGCCTGCCGTCGAGTTCCTCCCGCCGCTCGCGGAGCCGGTCGAGTGTGCCGATGGCCGTGGTCATGCGGGCGGCCACCCGGTGGGCGAGCCGCTCGTAACGGACCAGGTCCCGGACCGGGACGCCGTCGTCGTCCCGCGCACGTCCGAGCGTCGCCAGTGCCGCATGGGCCCTCACCAGGTCCGCGTCGGCGGGCCGGAGGCCCTCGGCCCGTACGGCGGCCAGGCGTCGGTGCAGAGTCTGGGCGAGGGGTCCGGTGATCCGTTCCAGCCGCTCGACGAGGCGGGCGCGGCGTTCCCGTTCCGGCTCGACGACCAGTTCGCGGCGGGCTCGCCGGTACGCGGCGTCGGCGGTGCGGAAGACCAGCAGCAGGCGGTTTCCCCTGGCGCGCAGGGTGTCGAGGAGGTCCAGCAGGGCGGGCGGGTCTGCGGCCTCGTCGACGCCGACGACGACCAGGGTGAGGGTGACGTCCGCGGCCCCGATGCGTTCGGCCACCGGGTCGGCCGGATGCTGCCACAGCCCCATGCGTTCGGCGATCCGCTCCCCGACCTGGGTGGCGGTGAGCCCCGCCGCGTCCACGGCCAGGTCATGGCCGCCGGCCGACGGGACGGTGCCGGGCGGATCGAGGGAGGCCCGGTTCACGGAGGCCGAGGTGCGTAACTCCCGGTCGGCCAGGGTGATGGCGCGGCGCAGGGTGGCGGCCCGCACCGCGTCGCCGGTGGGCACCAGGCTGATCTTCACCTGCTGTCCGTCGTCCTGGAGCCAGTCGGTGAGGCGCTGGGCGAACGGCTCGTCGAGCAGGGCCTCGGCCGCGTCCTCGCGCGTGGATCTGAGCCGGTCGTCGACGGCCGTCCTTCCCCGCGTCCACCGGCCGACCTGGGGGAGGTGCCGGACGATGGTCTCGGCCGGGCTCATGAAGGAGAACAGGTTCCCGTGCCGGTCCCCGATCCCGCTCAGGACCATCCCGATGACCTTGCCGGTCACCGTGTCCATCACGCCCGAACCGCTGCACCCCGCACTGGCGAGTTCGCCGGGGCTGGTCGGGCTCAGCTGGACCTGCCCGTCGCGACCGCAGCCGCCGACGATGACCGCCCGGAACCAGATGCCGCCGTTGTGGTCGTAGGGGAAGCCGTACATCTGCACCGTGCGGTCGGGTGCGGAGAGCCGGTGCAGCAGTGTCGTTTCACCGGCAGGTCTGGCACGTTCGAGCCGCAGCAGTGCCACATCACCGCTGGGATCGCCGTCGGCGTCGCGCGTGTTCGGCACGTACGCGTCCCCGTCGACCCGTGCCGTCACCGAGGGCACCGCGAGACCGGGCGCCGCGCCGACGAACTCGGCGGTGAACCGCGCGTCCCTGTCCTCGACCACGTGCGCACAGGTGAGCACCCGGTCCGGGCTCAGCAGAATGCCGGCGCCCGCGATCTTCCCGTCCGCCCGCCGGATGCGCACCGCCCAGCAAGGCGTCCCCAGTGACGAACCATCATCGACACCCCCGTCGGCCGCCATACCAGAACTATACGAGCGTCCGGTCCTGCCGCATACTGTGGCGACATGGGATCAACGAGCTTGTAGGGGATGCGAGTTGACGGACGGGCCGGGGTTCGTGGGATTGACCGAGGTGATCCGCCAGATCCGGGGCGAACTGGAGCGGGCCCGTGACGAGGCGCAGGGCCGCGCCCTGGGATTCACCGTGGAGAAGGTGAGCCTGACGTTCACGGTGCAGGTCCACCAGTCCGGAACGGCCCGCGGCGGAGTACGCATCGGCGTGGTCACGGCCGAACTCGGCGGGTCCGTCGACCGTCAGACGACCCATCAGGTGCAGGTGGAACTGAAGCCGGAGACGAGTACGGGAGGCCGGGTCTCGGTCAGCCGCAACGAGGACCGTGCGCTGCCGGAAGCGGACGACCGCGACGACGGGTAGGACGGTGCCCTCGCCGTCGCCGGCGTGAGTGCAGCGCAGGACACTCAGGGCGCGTTCCTGTCGATCAACAGGTGTGCTCGGGCGGTGGCGAACAACCCCCGTTGCGTGGCCAGGTTCAGGTTCCCGGGGCCGGCGGCCGTGTCGAAGAGCATTTGGTAGACGTGGCCCGCGCTGCCCGCGACGAAGACCTCGACGCGCTTGCGGGGCTCTGTCTGCCCGGCCCAGTGGTAGTCGATCTCCAGCCACAGCGCGTCCTTGCCGTTCTGCCGCGTGGTGTGGGTGACGGCCTTCAGACCGGCCATCGATGACGCTGCGGTGTCGCGGTACCAGGCGAGTTGTCCGACGGAGGCTTCGCGGGGTGTCGCCCCGTACGAGGTGTCCCGCTTGACGCTCATCTCGTGCGTGCCGTCAGGGGAACGCCATGTGCTCTGGATGGCGCCGGCCGGCCTCCGGACCCAACCGTCGGGCACGGCGAAGACGACCGTGAGAGCCGGTTCACCCACCCGGCGCCAGCCCTCGGGTACGTCCGGAGACGGAGACGGGGCTGAGGCCGCGGGCGCCGTGCCGGGTTCGCCGGACGCGCCCGGGGAACCGGAGTTCGTCGGCACGGCCGACGCCGACCAGGCCGCCGTGGCTGTGGCCGTCGCCGTCGCGGTGGCCGGGGAATCGACAGGGGCGGCAACGCTTCGATTGACGGGTGACCCGCCCACGAACGGAACCCCGAACAGCGCCAGCAGGAGTCCGACGACAGCGGTGATCGCCGACACCAGCGCTGCCAGTTCACCGACGCGCCGGTCAGGGGCCGTCGCGTCACCCGGACCGCTCAAGACCTGCCTCCTCCGCCCTCCGGATACCGGACACCGCCCCACACCGTCCGCCTGATCCGGCGCCTACGACAGGCGAACGTAGGCCACGTGGATCACGTTGGCGCCGAGATCGCACCACACCGTGGACGTGCCGCCACCCGGCCAGGCCCACTCCGGGGGACCGTCGTGCCGGTACTCGTAGCCGGTGTCGAGTCTCTTGCAGGTGACGGCTGCCTGGAAGCGCGAAGTGCCGTCACCCTTGCAGGTGACCGCGGCCCCCCGGTGACCGCCGCTTCCCGTGACGTGTACATACGTGCAGCCGGTGATGACGGCGGAGGCCGGAGTGGCGGCGACCACTCCTGCGCCGACAGCCATGGCCGCCACAGCGGCGGTGACTCCCAGACGATGTCGGACGAGCATGGGATCTCCTCTGCGGATGGGGTTGCGGACCCGTGCAGGTGACAACTCTGCTGTGCGCGATCACCCCCGGTCGTTCGCAGTGCGCGCAGACCTTCTTGGCAATGAGCGCACGGCCGGCCGTCACAGCCTGTCCGAGGGGAATGCCGCGGTGCACGGGGCACGCCCGCAACTGGCGTGCATCTGCCTTACCCCCGGCCCGCCCCGCACCGCAGCATGGAGGGGGTGTCGCTTGCACCGGGGGGATGATGGCGCGCGAGGAATCGGGTGAGCACAGAGCGTCGGCGCGGCCTGCACTCGTCTCCACCGGCGTCGTCAGCGGACGTCAAGGCTTCGACTGGTGGACGCAGATGGTCAGCCGGACGGTCATGCCGGTGTCCGTGGCCAGCGAGCACGCCGACCGTTTCAAAGGGATGGCGACCGCACTGGAGCTGACCGGTACCGAGGTGTCCGCGTACTCCTTCTCACCCATGTCGGCCCGACGGACGCACACGCACATCCGGAGATCCGACCTGGAGTCCTACTTCCTCTTCCTCGTCCACGGCAGCCCGATCGGGCTG
>NZ_MUBA01000602.1 GCF_002154575.1 Streptomyces bobili | reverse complement strand
CCCGACCCCACCCCCCGTCTCCCGAAAGGCCCGAGATGAAGAGAAGAGCTCTCCCCGCGCTGGCCCTCATATGCGCCGTCGGTCTGGCCGGCACCGCCTGCAGTGACCCCTCCGTCGGTTCCGGCGACTCGGGCACCGACGCGAAGCAGACGGCGGTCGACCCCACCGCCCGGCTGGACGGCGTGAAGCTGACGATGTGGACCGCGCAGAACACCCTCAACGCGCCCAAGCAGGTCGTCGAGGCCTTCGAGAAGGCCACCGGCGCCCAGGTCGAGACGCAGGCGATCCCCGACCCGTACGAGCAGAACGTGCCGACCAAGCTCGCCTCGGGCGACAAGCCGGACCTGATGTTCTGGCAGCCCTCGATCTCCACGCTGCCCTTCATCCAGCCGCAGCAGAACCTTCTCGCCCTCGACGGCGAGCCGTGGGTCTCGAAGCTCGGCGGCACGGAGCAGTCCCTGGGCGTCATCGACGGCAAGCGGTACGCGGCGATCGTCACCAGCCCCGCCATGCTCGGCGTCTACTACAACAAGGACGTCTTCAAGGCGGCCGGAATCACCGAGAGCGACTTCCCCAAGTCCTACGACGAGTTGCTGGCCCTCGGCCGTACCGTCACGGACCGCACCGAGGCGGCGGGCTTCTACGAGGCCGGCGGTGACAAGTGGCCGCTTCAGTGGCAGATGCAGGTCCAGCTCACCGACCTCGACGAGCAGTGGTGGGCCGACCTCAACCAGAACAAGAAGAAGTGGACCGACCCGGTCGTCGTCGGCGCGATCAAGAAGTACAAGGAGAAGCTGCTCGACGCCGGGCTCGCGCAGAAGAACTACAAGACCGGCACCTTCACCGGGCAGGCGGACTCCCTGTGGAAGGGCGAGGCCGGCATGGTCCTCAACGTCACGTCCTTCCAGAGCCAGCTGCAGGCCAAGTACTCCACGGCCGAGATCGACAAGAGGATCGGCTGGTTCCCGATCGCCAACTCCTCGGCCACCGGCATGTATTCGCCCGACCAGACCAACGGAGTGGTCGCCTTCAGGACCGGTGACGAGAAGCGGCAGAACGCGTCCCGCCAGTTCATGGCCTTCTGGCTCGGCCCGGACTACGCCGACTACATCAAGACGATGAAGATCCCCTCCGTCCAGCCGTCCGTGCCGACCCCCGCCGGCCTTCCGCAGGCCTCGACGGCTCAGGTCGCGGCGCTGCCCAAGGCCATCGGCGTCTTCCAGGCCAAGGCGATCGTCGCCCCCGACACACACCTCTACCTCGCCGACATGATCTTCGGCAAGAAGACTCCGCAGCAGGTCGCGCAGGCGATCCAGGACCAGTTCGCGCAGGTGGCCAAGGCCCAGGGCGCCACCGGCTTCTAGACCGACCAGACCCCCACGGGCAAGGACTCAACCGATGGCGGACACGGCCATACACACGCGCAAGCAGAAACCGGCGCCCGCCAGGGGCCGGGAGAAAGAGGTCGGACGGCTGCCCCGTGCCGCCGTGCACCACCCCTGGTGGTTCGCGCTCCCCGCGATCGCCGTCTTCGCGGTCTTCTTCCTGGTGCCGAACCTGCTCAACTTCTACTACCCGTTCACCGACTGGTCCTCGTACCACCCGGACATCGCCTTCACCGGCCTGGACAACTTCCGGAGCATCGCCGCCGACGGATCACTGCTGCGGGCGATCCGCACCACTTTGCTGTACGCCCTGCTGGCGGCCGTCTTCCAGAACGCGTTCGGGCTGGGGCTGGCGCTGCTGCTGGAGGCGGACTCCCGATTCAACCGGTTCTTCCGTGCCGTCTTCTTCCTGCCGGTGCTGATCTCGGCTCTCGCAACCGGTTACGTCTTCCAGGCGCTGCTGAACCAGGACGGCGCCGTCAACGGCCTCCTCGGCACGGACATCCCCTGGCTCGGCTCGACGACCTGGACGCTGGTCCTGGTCACCGTCATCCACGGCTGGAAGTGGATGGGCCTGTCCATGCTGATCTACCTGGCCGGTCTCAAGGGCATCCCCGGCGAGATGCTGGAGGCCGCGAAGTGCGACGGTGCCGGGCCGTGGCGGACCTTCTGGTCGGTGCGCTGGCCGATGCTGGCGCCCGCCCTCACCTTCAACGTGACCACGGCGCTGATCGGCTCGATGAACACCTTCGACATCGTGCAGGCCACCACCGGCGGCGGGCCCGCGGCCTCCACGGAGGTCTTCAACATCTACATGTTCCGGATCTTCGGACAGGGCCTGTACGCCCAGGCCTCCGCGATGAGCCTCGTCCTCTTCCTGGTCGTGGTCGCCGTCGCGATCCCCCTCGTCATCGGACTGCGCCGAAGGGAGCAACTGCTGTGAGCACCGCCGTGCATCCCGCCTGGCGTTACGGCCGTCCGGCGCTCGTCCTGCTGATCGCCGGGCTCGCCGTGGGCGTACCCCTGTGGCTGGTCGCCGTCACCTCCGCCAAGCCGCAGGCCGAGGCGATCACACCGAACCTTAGTCTCCCCCGGCACTGGCAGCCGGGGAGCAACTACGAAGACGCCGTAGGCCAGGGGGAGATGCTGCGCGGCTTCTTCAACTCCCTCCTGGTCGTGGTGCCTTCGGTGGCCCTGGTGCTGATCCTGGGCGCGGGCGCCGCATGGGTCTTCGCCCGCCGCAAGTCGAAGCTGGTGTCGGCCGCGTACGCGCTCTGCATCAGCGGGCTGTTGCTGCCGCCCGCCGTCATCACCATCGTGATGGAGCTGCGGCAACTGGGACTGGCCGGCACGCGGCCCGGCATGATCGCCGTCTACACCGGGATGTATCTGTCCACGTCGATCTTCTTCATGACCGGCTTCATCCGGGCCATCCCCCTGGAGCTGGAGGAGGCCGCCCGGATGGACGGCGCGACGCCGCTGCGGATCTTCGGGAAGATCATCCTGCCGCTGCTCAGGCCGGTCATCGCCACCGCCACGATCATGGTGATGCTCTACGCCTGGAGCGACATCTTCTACGCCTTCTTCGTCCTCGGCGGCGGAGACAAGGCGACCCTGCCACTGAACCTCTACCAGGTGGCCAGCGCCCAGCTCTACCTCAACAACTGGCATCTCGTCTTCGCGTACGTCGTGGTGATGAGCCTGCCCATGGTCGCCATCTTCCTGGTGGCCCAGCGAAAGATCGTGTCCGGAATCACCAGTGGAGCCGTCAAATGACCGGAGGTCCCTCAGCGTGAGCACCCCCACCCCCACCCCCACACCTGCGCGAGCGAGCCGCATGCGATCACGCCCCCGAACCGCCTTCGTCACCGCCGTACTCGGAGCAGCCGTCATGGCAGGCACCCTCCCCGCGGCGGGACCCGCGGCCGCGGCCGACCCGCAGCGCGTCACCGTCGACCTCGCCCAGTCCGAAGGCCCGGTGATGCACGGCGCCAACGGCACCCTGTACGGGCTCAGCGACGACGGCGTTCCCAGCGACGCCGCGCTCGCACCCCTGAAGATCACCAGCATCTCGCAGAAGCCGGAGGGCGGCGCCCAGCACCCCAACGGCGACGCGCTCACCGTCTCCAAGTCGTTCTTCCGCAACGGCGGCGGCGAGATCAACGTGATGATGCAGGACATCTACGCGAAGTGGCCGTACGAGGATCTGGGCATCGACGACTACCTCCCCAAGGTCGACAAGATCGTCAAGGAGGTGGCGGCCGACCCGAACAGCGACCGGTTCGTCTACATACCCTTCAACGAGCCCGACCAGATCTGGTACAACCTCGGCACCTCCGACCCGGCGCAGTACGCGGCCAACCGGGACCGGTTCCTCAAGGACTGGAAGACGGTGTACCAGCGCATCCGCGCGATCGACCCCGACGCCAGGATCGCCGGCCCCAACGAATCCGGTTACCACACACGCCTGTTGACGGACTTCCTCACCTTCGCCAAGCGCGAGAAAGTCCTGCCTCAGATCATGACCTGGCACGAACTGGACTCCAGCTCTCTCCGCAACTTCCAGGGCAACTACGACAACTACCGCTCGATCGAGAAGAACCTCGGCATCTCCCCGCTGAAGATCAACATCGACGAGTACGCCAACCGCCGCGACCTCTCCGTACCCGGCCAGCTCGTGCAGTGGGTCTCGATGTTCGAGCGCAACAAGGTGTACGCCAACCAGGCGTACTGGGACGCCGCCGGCAACCTCGACGGCAACGTCGTGCGCAGCAACATCCCCAACGGCGGCTGGTGGTTCTTCCGTTGGTACGCCGGGATGACCGGCGACACGGTCAAGGTGACCCCGCCGCAGGCCGACACGATCGACACCCTCCAGGGCCTCGCCTCCCTGGACACCGCACGCCGTCAGGCGCAGGTCCTGGTCGGCGGCGCGGCCGGTGACTCCGACGTCGTCGTGCGCAACGTCTCCCGCTCCGTGTTCGGCCGTACGGTCACCGCGACCGTCGCCGAGTCCGCCTGGTCCGGCTACGAGGGACAGCACGCGGCGCCGCGCGTCCTCGCACGCACCAAGGTCCAGGTGGCGGCCGACGGTTCGGTGACCGTCCCGCTGCGCGGCATGCGGAAGATGTCCGCTTACCGCGTCGTCCTCACCCCGGGCGGCGCCGGCACCCCGTCCGCCGCCACCGTGCCCTGGTCCGCCTCCTACGAGGCGGAGGACGCCGCCATCACCGGCGGCCAGGTCTACACCCAGGGAACGGTCGGCAACGCCAACGGCTACGCGGCCTCCGGCACCAAGGACGTCGGCTCCCTCAACCAGGCCTCCAGCAAGCTCGACTTCACGGTGACGGTCCCCTCCGCCGGGACCTACGACCTCGCGATCCTGTACGGCAACCAGGCCGGAACCCCCGCCACCCAGAAGCTGTCGGTCGACGGAGGCGATCCGGTCACGGTCACCTATCCCTCCACCGAGAACTGGACGTACCGAGCCAAGAAGGACGTCACCGTCCAGCTCCCGGCCGGCACCCACGTGCTGACCCTGGCCAAGGGCGACGCCGAGGTCACTCTCGACCGCATCGACCTGACCGCCGCAGCCGGCGCGCCCTCCGCGTCGTACGAGGCCACGCTCGCCGACATCAGCGGAAAGCCGTCGTACGACTACTCCTCGTCGGCCGGGACCGGTACCGGCACGCTCGTCCTGCGCTCCGGCGACAAGGCGGTCTTCGACGTCTACGCACCGCGTGACGGTTACTACACGGTCGTCCCTCGCGCCTCGGCGGCGCTGCGGCTGGAACTGCACGGCGAGAGGGTGACGGCCGCACCCGGCAAGGCGCTGAGGCTGTACCTCGTGGCGGGCAACAACCGCCTCGCCGTGACGGCCGGACACGCCGGCGTCCGCTCCCTGGACGTCTCGGGCGCCGGATCGACCACCGGCACGCTCTCCTACGAGGGCGCCTCGGCCACCCTCGCGGGCGGGGCCCGACTCGTCGACTCCGTCCACGCCTCCGCCGGCTCCTCCATCGGCTGGCTCGGCAACAGCCCCACCAGCACAGCCGAGTTCACGGTCGACGCACCCAAGGCCGGCCGCTACCTCCTCGTCGTCCACTACGCCCACAACGAGCGACGCGACAACGGCCACTCGTACAACACGGACATCATGTCCCGTACCGCGGACATCACCGTGGGCACGGCGGCACCCCGCGAGGTCACCTTCAAGAACACCTGGAGCTGGGACGACTACTGGACGCTGGGTGTCCCCGTCGACCTGAAGGAGGGCCCCAACAAGGTGACGTTCGGCAACGCGAGCGCCTGGGCACCCAACCTCGACCGCATCGAACTGGGCCGCGTCATCGGCTGATCCCGCCCGCGGACCGTACCGCCCTCCCCGAAGACCGGTGCCCCGGCGCGCGCGAGCGCACCGGGGCACCGGCCTGCGGGCAGACGTCGCCCCCTGGGTCGCTCAGCCGAGCCGGAGGGTGGAAGCCTGGAGGACCGAGTCGCCCGTCGGGCCCCTCCCGAGTGGCTGTGCCGCCGTATCGCCCAGATCATCGGTAGGGGCCCTTGGCCCCGCCTCATGAGGCGGG
>NZ_MUBA01000601.1 GCF_002154575.1 Streptomyces bobili | reverse complement strand
TGGCGGGGCTTCCGTTCTTGTGGCGGGAGGGTGTGTGGGCGGTCGGGCCGGGGTTCAGGGGTTCCAGGTGCCGATGCGGTCGAGCCTGCGGAGCTGCTGGCCCGCGGTGGGCGCGTCGAGGCCCTGGCCGCGTGCCGTGAGGCGGTCGGCCGCGGCGGCGCGGTGTTCCACGGGCTTGTGGTCGTCGTACTTGAACTTGGCGCGTACGTCGGTGACCTCCAGGCGCAGGCCGCGGATGCCGGGCAGCATGCGGCCGTAGGGCGGCTGGTCGACGGCGATGGGCGCGTGGTCGCCTTCGGGCTGGAAGTGGGCCAGTTGACGGCGCAGCAGTTCGGCCTTCTGCCGGGGGTCGTCGACGATGTGTGCCTGGCAGGTGAACTCCACCGCCGCGTAGTAGCTGGTGGGTACGCCGTCGGTGGGCGGGGCGCCGGGCGTGGCGCGCCAGGGGCCGGGAACGAAGGCGTAGTCGCCGATCACGGTGAAGGTGACGTTCCGGTCGTGCTCGATCGACTCCCAGACGGGGTTGGGGCGTGCGAGGTGGATGAGCAGTTCGTCGTCGCCGGAGACGAAGTGGGTGGGCACGACGGTGGGCGGACGGCCGAGGCGGCCGTTGACGCTCAGCAGTCCGAAGTCGTGGCCGCCGGCGATCCAGGTCTGCCACTCGGCGCTGTCCAGGGCGGCGTCCCAGGGCTGGATGAACATGTACCTCTCCTTGGGATGGGGGATCGCTCAGGTGGTGAGGGCGAGGAGGCTGACGGCGACGGCGGCGGTGCCCAGGCCGAGGAGCTGGCCGCGGTGGACGCGTTCGGCGAGCATGGCGCGGGCGAGCAGGATGGTGCCGGCCGGGTAGAGGGCGACGAGCACGGCGACGACGGCGAGATCTCCGTCGCGGGCGGCGAGCAGAAAGAGCAGGTTAGCGACGGAGTCCAGCACGCCCGCGGCGGCAGACATCGCGTACGAGGGCCGCTCCGGGCCCAGCCTGCGGTACAGCACCCCCGCCGCTGCCAGGGTGACGGCCGAGGAGACCGCCCGCCCCACGATCAGCGGCGCCACGCCGCTGTCGGACGGCGCCTGGTGCAGGAAGACCAGCTGGAGCGCGATGGCCGCGCCCGCACCGAAGGCCAGCATCAGCGCCGTACGTGTGGGGCGCGCGGATCCGGTGCCGTGTCCGGCGCTGACCAGGATGACGGCCACCAGCGCCAGCGGCAGGCCCACGAGTCCGGCGGCGGACAGGTGCTCGCCCTGCAGCAGGCCCACACTGACGGGCAGCGCGGCGGACACCAGCGCGGTCACGGGCGACAGCACGTTCATCGGACCGATCGCCAGCGTCCGGTAGAGCAGGGCGAAGGCGGCGGCGGAGGCGATTCCGGACGCGGCACCCCAGGCGAGGGTGGCACCGCTGAACGACGCGCCCAGCACAGGCCACAGCAGCAGCTCGACCACGAGGGAGGCCGGGGCCGCGATCATCACCGTGCGCAGTACGTGAGCCTTACGGGCGCCGAGGCCGCCGAGGAAGTCCGCGCAGCCGTAGGCGAGTGAGCTGCCCAGGGCCATCATCAAAGCGATCACAGTGCATCCCTTACAATCATTGGAACGACTGAACCGTACAACGTAACGACCGTCCCATGTCAACCGAACGACCGCGCGGTGCATTGCGGTGGTCGATGGCGCGAGCGGTGGCCGGTTGTCGGTTGCCGGTGGCCGGTGGCCGGTGGCGAGATGGGAGATCAGATGGTCGAGACAGCCGCGGCGCTGCGGACGGTCGCGCGCAACGTCCGGGCCGCCCGCACCCGCGCGGGCCTCTCCCTGGAGGAGCTCAGCCGACGCTCCCAGGTCAGCAAGGGAGCCCTGGTGGCGCTGGAGAAGGCGCAGGGCAATCCCAACCTGGCCACCCTCGTCCGGCTGGCCGACACCCTCGGGATCTCGGTGTCCGCGCTGATGCAGGGACCGTCCGAGGGGCGCGTGCGCATCGTCGACGCCGACACCGTGGCCCCCCTGTGGACCGGGGAGCGGGGCGGCGAGGCCCGGCTCATGCTGACCACCTCGGGTCCGGCCCCCGTCGAGGTCTGGCGCTGGCGACTGGAACCGGACGAGACGTATCCCAGCCACCCCCATCAGGCCGGAGTGGTGGAGACCGTCAGCGTCACCTCCGGGCGGATGGTCCTGATCGTCGACGGCGTCGAGCACACCGTGGAAGCCGGCCGGACGGCCACGTTCGACGGCGACGCCCCGCACACCTACCGCGGCTCCGGCACGGAGACCTGCAGCCTGATCATGACCGTCCACCTTCCGCCCGGTCCCGCTTCGACGACCTGACGAACAGGAACAGTTGCGGCCGAGGAGGGTCGACTTCTCGCCACGTTCCGTATTCTTGCCCCGCCCTTGGTCGGTCGGATCGGGCGGCTCGGGTCCCCGCGACCTGGCCGGTGCCGGGGCGTCAGTGCGTCACGTGAGCAAGGGGGAAGCGGTGGAGACGACGAGTGCACGGGTGCGGCAGCGCACCATACCTCCGGTCGTCGCGGCGCGGTGGGCGCTGTGGACGTTCGTCATCGTCAATCTGGTGATCGTCGAGGCCTTGTTCCTCACCGAAGGGACCGGCAAGAACGGGGTGCTCACGGTCGCCAAGTTCTTCGGCCTGCACGCCGCCGTGCTGATGCTGTTCCAGCTGCTGCTGGTGGCGCGGCTGCCGTGGCTCGACCGCCGGATCGGCATGGACCGTTTGACGGTGTGGCACCGGTGGGTCGGCTTCACCCTGCTGTGGACGCTCCTCACCCATGCCGTGCTGGTCGTGCTCGGCTACGCCCGGCTCGATGACGCGGCGATGACGAAGACGTTCATGGCGCTGGCGGGGGTACCGGCCTCCCTGCTCGGGATGGGGGCCGCGGCGATCGTCGTCGGGGTCGCCGCGGTCTCTGCCAGGCAGGTGAGGCGGCGGCTGCGGTACGAGACGTGGCACGGCGTGCACCTGCTGCTGTACGTGGCGTTGGGACTGGCGTTCGTCCACCAGTTGCGGGAGACCACGACCTTCAGTTCCTCCGCGCCGGCGATGACCTACTGGTGGGCCCTGTGGCTCTTCGCGTTCGGTGCCCTGGTCACGGGGCGGATCGTGATGCCTCTGTGGCGCAACGCCTATCACCGGTTCGAGGTCGTGGCGGTGGTGCCGGAGGCGGACGACGTGGTGTCGGTGCATGTCACGGGCCGCCACCTCGACAGGCTGCCGGCCAGGGCGGGCCAGTTCTGCATCTGGCGGTTCCCGGGGCACAACCACTGGTGGCCGGCCAATCCCTTCTCGCTGTCGGCGGCCCCCGACGGCCGGACGTTGCGCCTGACGGCCAAGGCGGTCGGCAGCGCCAGCACCGGCCTGCGGCACGTCCCGGTCGGGACCCGCGCGTTCGTCGAAGGGCCGTACGGGGCGTTCACCTCGTTGCACCGAACGCGGCCCGGCGCGCTGCTGATCGCCGGAGGAGTGGGCATCACGCCGGTCCGGGCCCTGCTGGAGGAGGAATCGGCCGGCGACATCGTCGTGCTCTACCGGGTGCGCAGCGAGGACGAGGCCGTGCTGATCGACGAGGTACGAGCGCTGGTCGCGGGCCGTGGGGGGCGGCTCCACCTGCTCACCGGCCGCAGCGGGGAGGGCAGCCCGCCGTTCGAGCCGCAGAGTCTGCGTGCTTTGGTTCCCGACATCACCGAACGCGACGTGTACGTCTGCGGCCCGCCCGCGATGACCTCAGCCGTGCTCGGCGCCCTGCGCGGTCTCAAGGTCCCCCGGATCCAGGTGCACGCCGAACGGTTCGGCCTGGCCTGACAAAACCGAGGCTCCGCCGAACGCTTTCCTCGGAGCCGCCCAGCCGGTGCGCGAGATGACTGAACGAGCCCTTGTCCGGGCGTGCGTCAGGTGAGGTGCTCGGGGACGGACGCGAGGAGGTCCTCGTACTGGACGAACAGGCGGGGGACAGGGGTTCCGGCAGGGGCATGGGTGCCGGCCTCCGCGAGCGCCGTCCAGCAGGAGGCCGTGTGCCGGCGGGCGTGGGTTCCCGGCCAGGGCTGGGGGAGCAG
>NZ_MUBA01000600.1 GCF_002154575.1 Streptomyces bobili | reverse complement strand
GGCGATCGGCTTGGGGGCGGTGGGCATGGGGTGTGTCAGCTCCTGCGGTTGCCGCCGACCAGGGCCTTGCCGGCCGGGATGCGGATCTCGTAGCCGCCGTCGAGGGCGGCGGTGCCACCGGCGGGCAGGGCCACCCGCCAGAGGCGGGTGCCCGGGGCGTGGGTCTCGGAGCCGGCGCTCTCGTCGGGTGTCGTCCAGTCCGCCCTTTCCTCGATCCGGACGTCCGCCTCGGCGGAGACCGGCACCAGCTCGCGGACCTCGACGGTGACGGGCCGGGCGAGCTGGTTGGCCAGCTCCACGTGCACGCTGTGGTCGAGCACGGTGACGTTGTTGCGCAGACCCGCGGTCGACTCGCGCAGGTTGGTACGCCGGGTGACCCTGATGCCCTCGGCCGGCCCCAGTCCCACCCGGCGTACGCCGCCGGGCGCGAGCGTGGGCAGGGACGCGGTCAGCAGGAAGTCGTCGTCGACGGTGACCTCCACCGGGCCGGCCAGCAGGGCCTGGTCGGTGGCGTTGGAGAGCACCAGGGTGGCGTACACGGTCGGTTCCACGGACGGCACGCACAGGTACTCGGTGCGCAGTCCGACCGGGATCTCGCCGACGGTGACGGTGTGCCAGGTGCCGTCCGAGGGGATGTCGGCGCGGGCGGCGGCGTCGAAACGGTGGTCGAAGGAACCCGCCGACCGGCGGGGCGGCACGGCGTGACCGGGCAGGGGCAGCGAGGCCACCGACTCGGCGCGACGCCGGTACTCCGCCGCCACCGGGTCGTGGGAGGAGCCGGGGAACAGCCGTCCCCGGCGTCCCGCCTGCTCGTCGGGACCGGACAACACCAGGGCGGCGTAGTCGAGTTCGGCAC
>NZ_MUBA01000060.1 GCF_002154575.1 Streptomyces bobili | reverse complement strand
GAGGCTGGCGGCGCGGGCCGCTCCGCCGGTACGACGTCCTCCGCGGCCCGCGCCGCCAGCCTCTCGTACGCCGACTCCCTGTCCACAGCCTGTGCGTAGCGCCCGTACAGCGCGGACTCCTGCACCGCCCGGTCCAGGACCGTCCCGTCGACCGGGCCCATCAGGGACTCGGGGGCGCGCAACCGGGTCGCGGCGACCGGCGTGGGGGCGCCGTTCTCGCTGAGGACGGTGACGACGGCCTCGCCGGTGCCCAGGCCGGTGAGGAGTTCCTCCAGGTCGTAGGCGGAGTCGGGGAAGGTCCGCACCGTGGCCTTCAGGGCCTTCTGGTCGTCCAGGGTGAAGGCCCGCAGGGCGTGCTGGACGCGGTTGCCCAGCTGGGCGAGGACATCGCCCGGCACATCCTTCGGGGTCTGCGTGACGAAGAACACGCCGACCCCTTTGGAGCGGATGAGGCGCACGGTCCGGGTGATGGCGTCGAGGAAGGCCTCGGAGGCGTCGTCGAAGAGCAGATGCGCCTCGTCGAAGAAGAACACGAGCTTGGGTCTGTCGGCGTCGCCGACCTCGGGAAGGTCGTGGAAGAGGTCGGCCAGGAGCCACATAAGGAAGGTGGAGAACAGCTGCGGCTTGTCCTGCACGGCGGGCAGTTCCAGGACGGAGACGATCCCGCGGCCGTCGTCCGCCGCACGCAGCAAGGCGGCCGTGTCGAACTCCGGCTCGCCGAAGAAGTCGGACATGCCCTGCGCCTCGAAGGCGGTGAGCGACCGCAGGATCACACCGGCCGTGGCCGTCGACAGACCGCCGATGCCCTTCAGTTCACTCTTGCCCTCGTCGGAGGTCAGGAAGGCGACGACCGACCGCAGGTCCTTCAGGTCGACCAGCTCCAGGCCCTTGCGGTCGGCGTAGTGGAAGACCAGGCCGAGGGACTGTTCCTGGGTCTGGTTGAGCCGGAGCACCTTGGACAGCAGCAGCGGGCCGAAGCTGGTGATCGTGGCCCGCAGCGCGATGCCGTGGCCCAGGCCGCCGAGGGCGTAGAACTCGGCCGGGAAGCCACGGCCCGCCCATTCCTGGCCGACCTCGGCGGAGCGGGAGGCGACCTTGGCGTTCGAGGTGCCCGGCGCGGAGATCCCGGACAGGTCCCCCTTGATGTCGGCGAGGAAGACCGGCACCCCCTGCGCGGAGAGCTGCTCGGCGATGAGCTGGAGCGTCTTGGTCTTGCCGGTGCCGGTGGCGCCCGCGATCAGACCGTGACGGTTGAGCATGGGCAGCGGGATACGGACCTGCGCCTCCGGCAGACAGCTCCCGTCCCACAGCAGGGCGCCGAGATCGAGGGCGGGGCCGGTGAAGGCGTACCCGGCGGCGATCCCGGCGGCGCTCGGCGGCAGACTCATCGACAGCCCCTAGTTCCGTTATGAACCTTTTCGTCACGTCTTTTCCAGCCTCGCACTCCGCCGCCATGGCTGCGCCCGGAACGTCTGGACCGGTAGGCTTTCCGTGTGATCTTCAAGCGCATCGGAAACGGCCGGCCGTACCCCGACCACGGCCGGGAAAGCACCCGGCAGTGGGCGGACGTCGCGCCGCGCCCGGTCCGCCTCGATCAGCTGGTGACCACCAAGCAGCAGCTCGACCTGGAAACCCTGCTCGCCGAGGACTCGACCTTCTACGGCGACCTCTTCGCGCATGTCGTGAAGTGGCAGGGCGACCTGTATCTGGAGGACGGCCTCCACCGCGCGGTCCGAGCCGCCCTCCAGCAGCGCCAGGTGCTCCACGCGCGCGTGCTCGAACTGGACTGAGGCCCCCGAGTCAGCCACCCGTCACCTCCCGGCCTCACGCCGGTTGGCCCTTTCGGGTGCTCTGCGCCCTGTCGAATGATCATCTAGTAGGCATGGCCGCCCCGGCGCACTACGCTGCGCTCATGAGCATGCTGACTCCCCCCGGCATGGGCGGCCAATACCGGATCACGGGGGACAAGTACCCCCGGATGCGCCCGCCCCGGCGACGCGGCAGGCTGGTCGGCGTGGTCGTCGCCTGCGGAGCGGTGCTCGGTGTGGCCGGCTGGGGAACGCTTCAGCTCATCGACGTCTTCACCGGCGGCGGGGGCACCGCGTCGGCGGCCGGCACCAAGGCCGGCTGCCTGACCAAGGCGAACCCCGCGGCCACCGCGCCCTCCCCGGCCGTGCTGCCCAAGCCCGCGCAGATCACCGTGAACGTCTTCAACGCCACCACCCGCAGCGGCCTCGCCAAGACCACCGCCGACGAACTCAAGAAGCGCGGCTTCCGCATCGGCGAGGTCGGCAACGCCGGCCCGCAGTACGACAAGAAGGTCACCGGCACCGGCGTACTGCTCGGTCCCGCGGCGTCCCTCAACACCTCGCTGCCGGTCCTGGCCACCCAGCTCACCACCGCCGAGCGCCGCACCGACGCCGCCCACAAGGGCGCCACGATCGACCTGATCATCGGCAACGGCTTCAAGACGCTGACCAGCCCGCCGGAATCGGCCAGGGCACTGACGGCCCTGGCCGCGCCGAAGCCGCCGGCGACCACGAAGAAGGACTGCTGACCGCCGTACCCCTGGAGGCACGGCGGGGTACTACTCGGCCGCGCCGTACAGGCGGTCGCCCGCGTCGCCCAGGCCCGGAACGATGTAGCCCTGCTCGTTGAGATGGTCGTCGACGGCCGCCGTGACGACCGTGACCGGGTAACCCGCCAGGTCGCGCTCCATGATCTCCACGCCCTCGGGCGCGGCCAGCAGCACCACCGCGGTGACGTCGTCGGCGCCCCGCCGGATCAGCTCGCGGATCGCGGCGACCAGCGTGCCGCCGGTGGCCAGCATCGGGTCCAGGACGTACACCTGACGGCCGGACAGGTCCTCCGGCATGCGCGTGGCGTACGTGGAGGCCTGGAGGGTCGTCTCGTCGCGGATCATGCCCATGAAGCCGACCTCGGCGGTCGGCAGCAGCCGGACCATGCCGTCCAGCATGCCGAGACCGGCCCGCAGGATCGGCACGACCAGCGGACGCGGACGGGCGAGCTTGACGCCGGTGGTGCCGGCGACCGGCGTCACGATGTCGACCTGCTCGGTCCGCACGTCCCGCGTCGCCTCGTAGGCGAGCAGGGTGACCAGCTCGTCGGCGAGGCGACGGAAGGTCGCGGAGTCCGTGCGGCGGTCGCGCAGCGTGGTGAGCTTGTGGGCCACCAGGGGGTGGTCGACGACGT
>NZ_MUBA01000006.1 GCF_002154575.1 Streptomyces bobili | reverse complement strand
GGAAGGGGCGGCGGGGGCGAAGAACGCCCTACGCCAGCCCAGGCCCCCGCACGGGGATCGACGTGAACGTCGGCGCAGGCGCCGGATCCTGGAAGAAGTCGTTCCCCTTGTCGTCGACCACGATGAACGCAGGGAAGTCCTCGACCTCGATCTTCCAGACGGCCTCCATGCCGAGCTCCTCGTACTCGACGACCTCGACCTTCTTGATGCAGTCCTGCGCGAGCCGCGCCGCAGGACCGCCGATCGAGCCCAGGTAGAAGCCGCCGTGCGCGTCGCACGCCTTGGTGACCTGCGCCGACCGGTTGCCCTTCGCCAGCATCACCCGGGAGCCGCCCGCCGCCTGGAACTGCTCGACGTAGGAGTCCATACGGCCGGCCGTCGTCGGCCCGAAGGACCCGGACGCGTACCCCTCGGGCGTCTTCGCCGGTCCGGCGTAGTACACCGGGTGGTCCTTGAGGTACTGCGGCATCTCCTCGCCCGCGTCCAGCCGCTCCTTGATCTTGGCGTGCGCGATGTCGCGCGCCACGACGAGCGGCCCGGACAGGGACAGCCGGGTCTTCACGGGGTACTTGGTCAGCTCGGCGAGGATGTCGTCCATCGGCTGGTTGAGGTCGATGCGTACGACGTCCCCGTCGGACTCGAGGTGCTCCTCGGTCGTCTCCGGCAGGAACCGTGCCGGATCGGTCTCCAGCTGCTCCAGGAAGACGCCCTCGGCGGTGATCTTGGCGACGGCCTGCCGGTCGGCGGAGCACGAGACCGCGATCGCGACCGGGCACGAGGCCCCGTGCCGCGGAAGGCGCACGACGCGCACGTCGTGGCAGAAGTACTTGCCGCCGAACTGCGCGCCGATCCCGATCTTCTGGGTCAGCTCGAAGACCTTCTCCTCCAGCTCCTTGTCCCGGAAGCCGTGCCCCAGCGGCGAGCCCTCGGCGGGGATCTCGTCGAGGTAGTGCGCGGAGGCGTACTTGGCGGTCTTGAGCGCGTACTCGGCGGAGGTGCCGCCGACGACGATCGCGAGGTGGTACGGCGGGCAGGCGGCCGTACCCAGGGAGCGGATCTTCTCCTCCAGGAACTTCATCATGGAGGCCTCGTTGAGGACGGCCTTCGTCTCCTGGTAGAGGAAGGACTTGTTGGCGCTGCCGCCGCCCTTCGCCATGAAGAGGAACTTGTAGGCGCCGCCGTCGGCCGCGTACAGCTCGATCTGGGCCGGCAGGTTGGAGCCGGTGTTCTTCTCCTCCCACATGGTGAGGGGAGCCATCTGCGAGTAGCGCAGGTTCAGGTTCAGGTACGCGTCGTAGATCCCGCGCGAGAGGGCCGACTCGTCGCCGCCGTCGGTCAGCACGTTCTGCCCGCGCTTGCCCATGACGATGGCGGTGCCGGTGTCCTGGCACATGGGGAGCACGCCGGCGGCCGCGATGTTCGCGTTCTTCAGCAGGTCCAGGGCGACGAACTTGTCGTTGCCCGACGCCTCGGGGTCGTCGATGATCCGGCGCAGCTGCGCGAGGTGGGCCGGGCGCAGGTAGTGCTGGATGTCGTGGATGGCCTCCTCGGCGAGCTTGCGCAGCGCCTCCGGCTCCACCTTGAGGAAGGTCCGCCCGTCGGCCTCGAAGGTGGAGACACCCTCGGAGGTCACCAGCCGGTAGGGGGTGGTGTCCTCTCCCATGGGGAGCAGATCGGTGTACGCGAACTCAGGCATCTCGCCCATTCCTCACTCGACAGACAACACGGCCGGCCTCCGTTGGCAAGCGTCCACCAGCGTAGAACGTGCAACTGGCAGCGAGCTTGTGAGGTAAGGCTCAGTTCGGCACCGACCGGTACCGATCGACACCCGAACGAGGGGCTATCGCGATCTATCGTGTTTCGGTACGCTGCTGCCGTGGACCTTCAGAAGCAGACCGAACCGCCTGCCGCGGTGAGCGAGTTGCGTGCCTCGGACGCCGACCGTGACCGCATCGCCGACATCCTGCGCGAGGCTCTCGCCGAGGGGCGGCTCACCGCCGAGGAGCACTCCGAGCGCGTCGAGGGCGTGCTGGCCGCCAAGACGGTCGGTGAGCTGGACGTCTTCGTCCGGGACCTGCCCGCCGCGCACCCGCGGCAGGCCTCGCCGCGCATGCCGGCCCCGAACCGCCCGACGCCGGGTGCGATCCCGGCCGACCCGGACGACAACCTGGTCGCGATCTTCAGCGCCGCCGTCCGCAAGGGCCGCTGGCGCGCGGGCCGCCGTATCCACGCGTACGCGGTCTTCGGCAGTGTGGAGATCGACCTGAGCGAGGCGCTCTTCGAGTACCAGCAGGTCGTCATCAAGGCCTTCTCGGTCTTCGGCAACGTCGAGATCAGCGTTCCGGAGAACGTGTCGCTGCGCGGCACCGGCGGCGGCGTCCTCGGCAACTTCGAGGTGGACACCCTCGATTCCCCCGACCCCGACGCCCCCGTCATCTACGTCGACGGCTGGTCCGTCCTCGGTAACATCGAGGCCCGCCCCAAGCGCGGCAAGCTCGTCGCGGACGTCCTCGACCGGGTCCACCGCAAGGTCGACCGGAGTATGCGCAAGCACCTGGACCGTTGACGCTCGTGAATCCGGCGCTCCCGTCCGGCGGTTGGGGACTCAGTGCATAGGCGCGCGCACAGCGGGTAGGCCTTGCTGCATCGTCTCTCGCTCGCGAAGCCGTCGTCAGGAGTAGACCGTGCTGCAATCGCCGCATTCGTCCCAGGTCGCTGCCGTACCGGCCCAGCGGGTGCCAGCGCGAGACAGGGACCAAGACGCGCCCTGGCACACCGAAGCGGTGTGCCGGCGTGACGAGGCAGGCCTGTTCTTCGCCCCCTCCAAGGAGCCCACCGCGGCCCGGCTCTCCCGCGAGGAGGCGGCCAAGCGGGTCTGCGGCGGCTGTCCGGTCATGGTGGAGTGCCGGGAACACGCCTTGCTCCAGCCGGAGCCCTACGGCGTCTGGGGCGGCCTCACCGCCGCGGAACGCCGCGTGGTCCTGGCCCGCCGTCGCCGCAGGGACGTGGAACTGAAAAAGGCGACCAGGCCGGCGGACCACATAGCGGCAGCGGGCTAGACCCCGGCCGGACCTCGCGGATACACCCACACCCATGCGAAAGGGCGCCCCCACCGCACCGGGGGCGCCCTTTCCGCCGCGGGACCGCGGCACCCCGCGGGGCGCGGTTACTTCGCCCGGTCGAAGTCGATCGCGCTGTACGCGCGCAGCTTGCTGAGCCGGTGCTCGGAGTCGATCCTGCGCACCGTCCCCGACTTCGACCGCATCACGATCGAATCGGTGACCGCGGTCTCGGACCGGTAGCGCACCCCCCGCAGCAACTCGCCGTCCGTGATCCCGGTGGCGACGAAGAACACGTTCTCCCCGGTCACCAGGTCCTCGGTGGTGAGCACGCGGTCGAGGTCGTGCCCGGCGTCGATCGCCCGCTGCCGCTCCTCGTCGTCCTTGGGCCACAGCTTGCCCTGAATGGTGCCGCCCAGACACTTCACGGCGCAGGCCGAGATGATGCCCTCCGGGGTGCCGCCGACGCCGAGGAGGAGATCGACGCCGGTGCCCTCGCGCAGCGCGAGGATGGACCCGGCGACGTCGCCGTCGGTGATGAGCTTGATGCGGGCGCCGGTCTGGCGGATCTCGTCGATGATCCCCGCGTGCCGGGGCCGGTCCAGGATGACGACGGTGACGTCCTCCGGGGTGGCCCGCTTGGCCTTGGCGACCCGGCGGATGTTCACCGACACCGGGGCGTCGATGTCGACGAAGTCGGCGGCCTCGGGACCGGTGACCAGTTTGTCCATGTAGAACACGGCGGACGGGTCGAACATGGCGCCGCGCTCGGTGGCCGCGAGGACGGCGATCGCGTTCGGCATGCCCTTTGCCGTCAGCGTGGTGCCGTCGATCGGGTCGACGGCGATGTCGACCTCGGGCCCGGTCCCGTCACCGACGCGCTCGCCGTTGAACAGCATCGGCGCCTCGTCCTTCTCACCCTCACCGATGACGACGACGCCGTTCATCGAGACGGTGGAGACGAGGGTCCGCATGGCGCGCACCGCGGCACCGTCGGCGCCGTTCTTGTCGCCGCGTCCCACCCAGCGGCCCGCGGCCATGGCCGCGGCTTCGGTCACCCGGACCAGTTCGAGAGCGAGGTTGCGGTCGGGGGCCTCGGAGGGGACATCAAGTTCGGACGGCAGCTGATGATTCTCGGTCATCGGAACGCACCTTTCTGATACGGCGACGGCCGGATGAGGGTTCGACCCGACTCTATCGTCAGTCCGACAAAATGAGCAGGGGACCCCACGGATGAGCGCACCCGGCACCTGCGACGATAGGGGCGTGGCAGGTTCGAAAGGCAAGACGCAGACGGTCCGGGACATGGTGCTCTCCCTGGGCCTGATCATGGTCGCCGGTCTGGTGATGTACTTCTTCATCCCGCACGACGACAGCGCCGCTCCGGATGTGAAGCGGGTCGACTACCGCGTGGAGCTCCTCACGGCGCGCCGTGCGGCCTCCTACCCGGTGGCCGCGCCCGAGGGCCTGTCCCCGGACTGGAAGGCGACCTCGGTGCGCTTCGACGGCGCCCAGTTCGACGCCTGGCACCTCGGCTTCCACTCCCCCGACGGGGAGTACGTGGCGGTGGAGCAGTCGACCGAGAAGCGCGCGCGGTTCATCGACGACGCGAGCCAGGGCGCCCGGGAGACGAAGGCGACCGAGGAGATCGGCGGCCGGACCTGGACCCGGTACACCGGCGGACGCTACGACGCCCTGGTCCTGGAGGGCACCGACGGCGCCACGACGGTCGTCGCGGGTACGGCGTCGTTCGCCCAGCTGGCCGAGATGGCGGGCGCGCTGAGACTGGCGTGAGCGCCATGGGGCGCCCCGCGCGCCTCCGAGCACGACGAAGGCACCCTGCGGATCCGCAGGGTGCCTTCGTCGTGCTCGGGAGCGTCGCGTCTCAGACGGTGGTGACGACCTGCTCGTACGCCAGGCGCGGGGAGCGCGGGTAGGAGGCGCCCTCGCCCGGCTTGCCGATGTTGACGACGATCAGCGGGGTGTGGTCGTCGTCCAGGAACTCCTTGCGGATGCCCTCGGCGTCGAAGCCGGTCATCGGGCCCGCGGCGAGACCGGCGGCGCGGATGCCGACGATGAAGTACGCGGCCTGGAGGGCGGCGTTCAGCGTGGCGGAGCTCTCACGGGCCGGGCGCTCGGCGAAGAAGAGGTCCTTGGCCTGCGGGAACGACGGGAGAAGGGTCGGCAGCTCCTCGTGGAACTCGTTGTCCGCGGCGAGGATCGCGACCAGCGGGGCGGAGGCCGTCTTGGCCTGGTTGCCCTCGGCCATGTGCTGCACGAGGCGCTCGCGGGCCTCGGCGGAGCGGACCAGCGTGACGCGCAGCGGCGTCTGGTTGAAGGCGGTCGGGCCGAACTTGACCAGGTCGTAGATCGCCTGGACCTGCTCCTCGGTCACCGGCTCGTCGGTGAAGGTGTTCGCGGTGTGGGCATCGCGGAACAGGAGGTCCTGGGCGGCGGGGTCAAGTGCGAGAGACATGAGCGATCTTCCTCGGGTGGACGTCCGGAACCCGAACGTCGGGCCGGTTGACACGTCCGACACTACGGGACAGAACTTCAACGTTCAACAAAACCCGAGGCGCCGGTGACCGGCCTCACACGCCACAGCCCTCTCGCTCCCCTGCCTCCGCTACTCCCCCTCGGCGGGCCCCTCCTCCTCGGCGAGGGCCGCGTCCAGCCGGGCCCGCGCACCCTCCAGCCAGCGCCGGCACACCTTCGCCAGCTCCTCCCCGCGCTCCCACAGGGCGAGGGACTCCTCCAGCGTCGTACCCCCGGCCTCCAGGCGGCGTACGACCTCGATCAGCTCGTCGCGCGCCTGCTCGTACCCGAGCGCCTCGTCCGTCTTGCTCGTCATGCACCCAATCCCTGATCGTCTGCTCGAACCGTGAACTCACCCGCGGCGACCCGCGCGCGCAGCACCTCGTCGGCCGCCACCTCGCCCGGATCGCGGACCACATGGCCGTCGGCCTTCTGCAACACCGCGTACCCCCGCTTCAGCGTCGCCGCCGGGGACAGCCCGACCACGCGCGCGTGCGTGTGCGACAGCTCGGAGTCGGCGCGGTCCAGGAGATGCCCGAGCGTGCGCCGGGCGCGGTCGGCCAGCGAGGAGACCTGGTCCGCCCGCTCGTCGATCATCCGCTGCGGATCCCGTATCACCGGCCGGCCGAGCGCGTGACCGAGCCCGCGTTCCTCGCGCTCCACGAACGCCTCCACGCACCGCCGGGCCCGCCCGCGCAGCATCCGCACCCGCTCCAGCTCCTCGCCGACGTCCGGCACGACCCTCTTCGCCGCGTCGGTGGGCGTGGAGGCCCGCACGTCGGCCACATGGTCCAGCAGCGGGTTGTCGGGCTCGTGCCCGATCGCCGACACGAGGGGCGTACGGCAGGCCGCCACCGCCCGCACCAGCTGCTCGTCGGAGAACGGCAGCAGATCCTCCACGCTGCCGCCCCCGCGCGCGACGATGATCACGTCCACGTCCGTCCGGGCGTCCAGCTCCTTCACCGCCTGGACGACCTGCGGTACGGCGTGCACGCCCTGCACCGCGACATTGCGCACCTCGAAGCGGACCGCGGGCCAGCGGTGCCGGGCGTTCTCCAGCACGTCCCGCTCCGCCGCGGAGGCCCGCCCGCACACCAGTCCGATGAGCTGCGGAAGGAAGGGCAGCGGCCGCTTCCGCTCGGCGGCGAACAGCCCCTCCGCGGCGAGCGACTTCTTCAGCTGCTCCAGCCGAGCCAGCAGCTCCCCGACACCCACCGGCCGTATCTCGACGGCCCGCAGCGACAGCTGCCCGCGCGGGGCGTACCACTCCGGCTTGGCGTGCACGACGACGCGCGCGCCCTCCCCGACGACGTCGGCGACCGTGTCGAAGACCTGCCGGAAGCAGGTCACGCCCACGGAGATGTCGTGCGACGGGTCGCGCAGCGTCAGGAACACCACACCCGCCCCCGGGCGCCGCGACAACTGGGTGATCTGCCCCTCGACCCACACCGCGCCGAGCCGCTCGATCCACCCCCCGATGAGCCGCGAGACCTCCCCGACGGGCAGCGGAGCCTCAGCAGACGTGTTGACAGCCATGCCGCGAGCGTAGTGGCCCCCGCTGACAACCCGGGGCCCGAGCACGCGCGCGATCTCTGCGCCCCCTTCCCCGGCCTTACGATGGGACGCATGACTGCTTCGTCTGGCCGCCGTGTCCTGCTCGCCGCCCCCCGGGGCTACTGCGCGGGTGTGGACCGCGCCGTGATCGCCGTCGAGAAAGCCCTGGAGCAGTACGGCGCTCCTGTCTACGTCCGCCACGAGATCGTCCACAACAAGTACGTCGTGCAGACCCTGGAGAAGAAGGGCGCCATCTTCGTCGAACGGACGGAGGAGGTCCCGCCGGGCAACATCGTCATGTTCTCGGCGCACGGCGTCGCCCCGGTCGTCCACCAGGAGGCCGAGCGCGGCAGGCTCGCCACCATCGACGCGACCTGCCCCCTCGTCACCAAGGTCCACAAGGAAGCCGTCCGGTTCGCCGACGAGGACTACGACATCCTCCTGATCGGCCACGAGGGCCACGAGGAGGTCATCGGCACCTCCGGCGAGGCCCCCGACCACATCCAGCTCGTCGACGGGCCCTCGGACGTCGCCAAGGTCGAGGTCCGCGACCCCTCCAAGGTCGTCTGGCTGTCCCAGACCACCCTCTCCGTCGACGAGACGATGGAGACCGTCGACGCCCTCAAGGACAAGTTCCCGCAGCTCATCTCCCCGCCCAGCGACGACATCTGCTACGCCACGCAGAACCGTCAGCTCGCGGTGAAGCAGATGGGCGCCGAGGCGGAACTGGTGATCGTCGTCGGCTCCCGCAACTCCTCGAACTCCAAGCGGCTCGTCGAGGTCGCCAAGCTCGCCGGCGCCCGCGAGGCGTACCTGGTGGACTTCGCGAGCGAGATCGACGAGGCGTGGCTGGAGGGCGTGACGACGGTGGGCGTCACCTCCGGCGCCTCCGTCCCCGAGATCCTCGTCGAGGAGGTCCTCGGCTGGCTCGGCGAGCGCGGCTACGGCGACGTGGAGCTGGTGAAGGCGGCCGAGGAGCACATCATCTTCTCGCTGCCCAAGGAACTCCGCCGCGACCTGCGCGAGGAGGCCGCCGCGCTGGTGGCCGAGCGTGGCGGGAGCGGCCCGGCGCAGACCTCGGCCGAGTGACGGTCCGTCCGCCGTCGTAACGTGGAGCCATGCAGATCTTCGGCGTGGACATCGGTGGATCCGGGATCAAGGGCGCCCCTGTGGACCTCGACAGGGGCGACCTGGCCCAGGAGCGCTTCAAGGTGCTCACCCCGCAACCGGCGACGCCCGACGGCGTGGCCGACAGTGTGCGGCAGGTGGTCGAGAACTTCGGCTGGACGGGCCCGGTCGGCCTGACCTTCCCGGGCGTCGTCACCGGCGGCTCCACGATCCGTACCGCGGCCAACGTCGACAAGGACTGGATCGACACGGACGCGCGGGCCCTGTTCAGCGAGCGGCTGGGCGGGCTGCCGGTCACCGTGGTCAACGACGCCGACGCGGCCGGTGTCGCCGAGGTCGCCTTCGGCGCCGGCCGTGACCGCCGGGGCACCGTCATCCTCCTCACCTTCGGCACCGGCATCGGCAGTGCCGTCTTCGTGGACGGCGTCCTCGTCCCCAACACCGAGCTGGGCCACCTGGAACTGCACGGCCACGACGCGGAGACCCGCGCCTCCAGCAAGGCCAGGGAGGACGGCGACCTGACATGGGAACACTGGGCGCACCGCGTCCAGAAGTACCTCGCCCATGTCGAGATGCTCTTCTCGCCCGAACTGTTCGTCATCGGCGGCGGTGTCAGCCGTAAGTCCGAGAAGTTCCTGCACTTCATCGACGGCATCCAGGCCGAGATCGTCCCGGCGCAGCTGCAGAACAACGCGGGGATCGTGGGCGCGGCCATGCGGGCGGCGAAGGAGAGCCGGTAGCGGTCCTCCCTGGGCACCCGGCGGTCCTCCCGGGCCTGGCGGTCCGGCCGGGCCCGGCGGGTTCCGGCCGGCCCGGCGTCAGCGGCGGGCGGTGGCCCGGCGGCGCCGGGCCACCAGGACCACCCGGCGCACCAGCACGGTCAGCGCGGCCAGCAGCGTCCCGCCGTACAGCCAGCCCACCTGGGTGGCCAGGGCCGTGGCCAGCGCCATCAGCCGGGCGCCGGGCCCGTCGCCGTCCTTCGCCAGCGGCAGGACGCCCACGGCGAAGGCGATCGGCACCACGACGGGCGCGGCGACCAGGTCCGCCCGGCGCACCCACAGCCCGCACAGCACGCACACCGGCAGGAACAGCACGCCGTATGCCGTCTGCGCCGTCGGGGAGGCGCCCAGCAGCAGCCGTTCGAGCCAGCCGAGCGTCACCATCACCAGTACGGCGAACAGTCCCGTGCCGAGCCCGGTGAGCCGGGGATTGGGCATCCGCCCGCCCACCGCCGGAGGCGGGGCGGACACGGGGGAGCGGGCCGGTTTCGGGAGCCGGGGACCGGGACGGCGTTGCGGGTCCGCCCGGCCGGCGCGCACCGAACCGTTCCCGCGGCGGGCGTCACCGGCTCCGCCGCGGCCGGTCTGCGGCGGCAAGGGCACGGTGCCGCGTCGCGTCCTGTGTTGCTCCACCCGTCCAACTTAGGTCGGTTTATGTGCCGAATCGGGGGCGGGACACGCCGGAGGGGCGACCTTGGCCATGCGTTCGACAGGTCCGCCGGGGCGGGCGCGGGCACGCCGTAAACTGGTGGATCGGCCGGTCCTCTGGCCCTCTGGCCCTCTCACTACGGGAAGTCGCAACGTGTCGCTCACGATCGGAATCGTCGGTCTGCCGAATGTCGGCAAGTCGACCCTGTTCAACGCCCTGACCAAGAACGACGTGCTGGCGGCCAACTACCCGTTCGCCACGATCGAGCCGAACGTGGGCGTCGTGGGCGTCCCCGACGCCCGGCTCACCAAGCTCGCCGAGATCTTCGGCTCGCAGCGGATCCTCCCCGCGACCGTCGACTTCGTCGACATCGCGGGCATCGTGCGCGGTGCGTCCGAGGGCGAGGGCCTGGGCAACAAGTTCCTGGCCAACATCCGCGAGTCCGACGCGATCTGCCAGGTCATCCGCGCCTTCAAGGACGAGAACGTCGTGCACGTCGACGGCAAGGTCTCGCCGAAGGACGACATCGAGACGATCAACACCGAGCTGATCCTCGCCGACCTCCAGACCGTCGAGAAGGTCCTTCCCCGCCTCCAGCGGGAGTCGCGCATCAAGAAGGACATCGGCCCCAAGGTGAAGGCCGTCGAGGAGGCCAAGGAGATCCTGGAGAAGGGCGACACGCTCTTCTCGCACGGCATCCTCCAGGGCACCGAGCGCGACGAACTCCTTCACGACCTGCACCTCCTCACCACCAAGCCCTTCCTCTACGTCTTCAACGTCGACGAGGACGAGCTGGTCGACGAGGACTTCAAGAACGAGCAGCGCGCCCTGGTCGCCCCCGCCGAGGCGATCTTCCTCAACGCCAAGCTGGAGTCGGACCTCGCCGAGCTGGACGAGGAGGACGCCATGGAGCTGCTGGAGTCGGTCGGCGCCGAGGAGCCCGGCCTCGCCACCCTCGCCCGCGTCGGCTTCAACACCCTCGGCCTGCAGACCTACCTCACGGCAGGCCCCAAGGAATCCCGCGCCTGGACGATCAAGAAGGGCGCCACCGCCCCCGAGGCCGCCGGCGTCATCCACACCGACTTCCAGAAGGGCTTCATCAAGGCGGAGGTCATCTCCTTCGCCGACCTGGTGGAAACCGGCTCGGTGGCAGAGGCCCGAGCCAAGGGCAAGGCCCGCATGGAGGGCAAGGACTATGTGATGCAGGACGGGGACGTGGTGGAGTTCCGGTTCAACGTGTGACTTAACACCACGTCGCTGATCTGGCAAACATGCAGGTCAGGGAGGGTCCGGCTCTTCGGGGTCGGGCCCTTTGTTCTTTCCCGTGCTGGGATGGTGCTGGGATAGCTGACCTCTCGTCACCTGTCGTCGTCCCTGGTCATCCGTACCGTGCTGGGATCGTGCTGGGATGGGATGAGGGTGCCCGTGCTGGGATTTGTGCGAGCGGGGCACTGGCCGAGCTGTGAAGGTAGTGCGGACGTGGCACTTTTCCTACTCGTTTGACACAATCGAGGGCATGGCTGAGACGACGTACAGCATCGGGGAAGGGCCAGCGACGCGGGTGAGCCTGTCGCTGCCGGAGGGGACCGCGGAGGCGATTCGGGCTCGGGTGGGCAAGCGGGAGTTCTCCGCGTTCATCGCGGAGGCGGTCGAGCGTGAGCTGCGCGGACAGGTCCTGGACGAGTACCTGGCGGACTACGAGAGCCGCAAGGGGCCGGTCTCCGGGCAGGCTCGTCAGCGGGCGCGGCAGGTCTTCGACGAGGTGTTCGCCGAGGAGGCCGAGTGGCCCGCCGCAGGTTGAGTCACGAGGGGACGCTCGTCCTCGACAGCGAGGGACTCTCGAAGCTGCTCGTTGACGAAGAACAGGTGGTGGCTCTGATCGCTGAGGCGCGCTCGCGCGGCATGGAGGTCGTGATCAGTGCGCTCACCATTATCGAGGCCGTCCGTGCCCGTACGAACAAGTCGCGCCTGAACTCGGTGCTTTCCGGGCTGCGGGTCGTCCCGGTCGGTGACGAGGAGGCGAGGGCTGCCTCGAAGTTGCTGATGGATGCCGGGTTGCACGGACACAAGTACGCGATCGATGCGGCCGTCGCCGAGGCCGCGCTGCGACAGTACCGCCCCGTGGTCATGCTGACTTCCGATATTGACGACATGGCCAAGCTGTGCGGCGAGCGGGTCCGGCTCGTGGCGGTGTGATTTCCCTTGGTCCGGCTCAGTAGGAGCGGGGTCCGTAGGGGCTCCAGTGACCGAGGAAGGGCTTGAGGTCGTCGCCGCTGGGTTTCGGCGGCGTGGGCAGTTTCGGCGCTGAGGCCGATTCGGTGAGGTTTTGGAGGTGCGCGTCCGCGAACGCGAGCCACGCCTCGACCTCGGTCCGCTCCTGCCCGGGCGGAAGTGATGTGGCATGGACGCCTACTGCTGCGACGTATTCAGTCAGGCGGCTGGCCTGGTACCAGGTGTCTGCCTGTTCTCCGAGGTGTTTGACGCGGTAGGCGTGGGCGTAGGCGGCGTGGGCTTCCTGCATGGCGGCTTCCCAGCGCTTTTGCTGTACCTCTCTGGCTTGCTGGTCTGCAAGGCGTTTGCGTTCTGCGGCCTCGCCGCGGAGTCCGACCTCCTGCACGATCTCGGCGAGTTGTTCTTCCAGAGGCCGGTCGGGGAGATCTACCCATTCGCTTGCACGGTGCGGGCTGCCGCCGCGGAGTATGAAGCGTAGGCGGCTGGAGGGGATGTAGTCGAAGCGGGGGATACGCATCCATGAGTACTTCTTGGCGTCGGCGAGTTCCTTGTCTGTGGGGACGTGTTCGCTGCGGTCCTGTTCTTGGAGGACGAGGAATCCGACACTTTCGCCTTGGGCGGTGATGGAGAAGTGCGGTGGTGCCTTGCGGCGCCGATGGGGCGGGGGCGCGCCTTGTGTGGTTCCGAGCGATGCCTTGTGGCCTTGGGCTGTGGTGGCGGTGATGAGGGTTTGGATGATGCGCAGGGCTCGGCCCTGGAGGGGTTTGGTCAGGCCCATGGGCTGCGGCTGCTTTTGGAGGGCGGCCACGACGGCATGGGGTTTGGTGAGTCTGGCCGGCACAGGGAGCGGGGTGAGTTCCGCGAGGCGCCAGGCAGGGATGTCGACCAGCTTGATCTCGTAGCCGCGGTGGGTGCGGTATCCGTGGAGTTCCTGCGTGTGGGGGATCTTGCCGGACTTGCGGGCGGCGTTGACCCGTGACGCCCAATTCACCGCGTGCGGGCCGGATTCGATGGGCTTGATGAGACAGCCGTCGTTCGCAACGGCCAGTTCATCGAGTAGCTGGTCCGCGTAGTTCGCAAGGGCCTTCGGCACGGCTCGGGGGCGCGGCGGTGCCGGATTTCGGGCGGGGCGCTCCGGCGGTCGGGTGCTCTGCTCCACGGGGCGCATGCCGCGTTCGATGAGATGCTGCCGCCCCTTCTCGGTGAGGTGGGCGCTCCAATGCCCGCGGCGTTTGGTGACCTTGATGAGCCCTCGGTTCTGCAGGGCTTGTCCGCTGGTCTTGTACGTGCTGTCTGGCCAGACTCCGTCGGGACACCCCTGGCCCACCCAGCCGAGCACGGCCTGCTGCCGATTATTGAGGGCCTGTTCCATGTAGCCTCCCGCCGTTCCCTGGGTGCCCTGCCCCCGGAGACGATGCCCGCTGCCCTTGCGGGAATTCTGGGCTGTTGAAAGGACTCCTCGTTCGGGTGAGAGATGTAGAGGGCGTGTTTACGGCGAGAGTAGTGATTCCTGGTATTGATGCGAAACGGCTTGGGTTCAGAGTCGTCGATAGGGATCTGGCTGAACTGGCTTGGGGTGCGGGTGGACGTCCGGGAGGGGCAGTGCGCCGACATCGTGGTGCACGCAGCTGAGCCCGAGATCGGGCGTACGTGGACGTTGTCGACGGTCACCGCGGTGCGCGTCTGAACAGATCACCGTGGACGGAGCCGTCTTGCCGAGGTAGATCTTGAACGCCTCGCGGATCTGGCCACGTGTGTAGCCGGCGGTGTTGACGTTGGCCGGTACGACCTCCCGCTCGTATCCGCGCATGCAGGCGGACAGGTACGTGACCACGCTCGATGCTCCCGTGCTGGAGACGAACAGGTTGTGGGCGGTCCGCAGGTCGGTGTGCAACCCTGCGAAATTACGCGCGTGGCCGATGCCGAACCGGCTGGCGGTGTAGTACTTGCACTCGATGGCCAGCAGGCACGAGGCAGGGCAGCTGGACGAACTGGTGGCGTACATCGCGCGCCGCTTCCCCGGCTCCTGGGGGATGCTCTACGACCGCTCGGACGACGGAGGCATCCTGAACGCCGACAACGCGTTCCGGGTGCGCGTCATGCGCAGGGGGATCGTGGAGGAGCGCCTGGATCCGTTCCTCTCGCCGTGCAATCCGGTGATCGAGGACTGACCGAGGACTGACCGAGGACCGATCGAGGACTGACCGGGGCGACCGTTCCTCTCGTCCCGTCAGGAATGCGCTCACCGCCCGGATCGTCGTATTCGTGCCCGCCGTACCGCCCCCGCGGGTACCGCGCTTACCATGCGCCCAGTCGTACGTCAGTTCTGCATCGCCGTGTGCAGCCTGGTGCGGCCCGCCCCGCCCGCCGTCTGAGCCAGGAGCACGGTACTCGTGTCCATACCCCCGCCCCCCGGGTCCCAGCAGCCTCAGGATCCGTACGGACCTCCGCAGCCGCAGCCGCAGGGGCCCGGCCCGTATCCGCAGCAGCCGTACGGCCCGCAGGCGCCCCACGGGACGTATCCGGGGGCGCCGTACGCGGTCTGGGGGCAGGGGTATCTGCCGCTCAACCGGCCCGCGCCGGTCAACGGGGTCGCGATCGCCGCGCTCGTCCTCGGCGTGCTGTGCTTCCTGCCGGCCGTAGGTCTGGTGCTCGGTGTCATCGCGCTGCTGCAGATCAAGAAGCGGGGGGAGCGTGGCACGGGCATGGCGATCGGCGGGGCCGTGCTGTCCTCGCTCGGGCTCGCGCTGTGGGTGGTGATGCTGGCCACCGGGGGCGCCTCCTCGTTCTGGGAGGGCTTCAAGGAGGGCGCGAAGGCCAACTCCAGCCTTTCCCTGGCCAAGGGCGACTGCTTCGACGTGCCGGGTGACTCCGTCGAGGAGGACGTCTACGACGTCGACACGGTGGACTGCGGGGGGGAGCACGAGGGCGAGGTGTTCGGCACCGTCCAGCTGTCCGGCGGGAGTTACCCGGGCGACGCCGCGGTGGCGGACGAGGCCGAGGACAAGTGCTACGCCCTCGGGTCCCAGTACACCTTGGACACCTGGACGCTGACCGACGAGGTCGACCACTATCACTTCACGCCCACCCGGGAGAGCTGGGAGTGGGGCGACCGTCAGATCGCCTGCTTCTTCGGCAACACCGACGAGCGGTCCACCCTGACCGGCTCGCTGCGCTCCGACGCCACGACGCTGACCGTCGATCAACTGACCTTCCTCAAGGCCGTGAACGCCGTCGACGAGGCGCTCTACGAGGAGCCCGAGGACTACGCCGAGGACGACCTGGCCGCCAACAAGGCCTGGGCCGGCGATGTGGCGGACGCGACCGCGGAGCAGGCCGAGGCGCTGGAGAGGCACACCTGGCAGTCGGCCGCCCGGCAGCCCGTCGCCGACCTCGTGAAGGCCATGGGCGAGACCGGCAAGGAGTGGACGGCGGCGTCGACGGCCGCCGACGTGGACACCTTCTACGAGCACTACGACATCGCCTACTCCTCCATCTACGGCGACGAGACCATCACCGCACGCGAGGCTCTGGGGCTGGCCTCGACCCCGCCCGCGTTCGAGGAGGACAGCGAGGGCGGGAGCACCGGGGGAAGTGGCGACGGCCTGGACGTGTGATCGCTTCCATAGCGGGGAGAAACTGCCTGCGTAAAGCCCTTCCCGGATATAAGTCATCACATCGAGTGATTCTCTGGCCTTTGCTTGCACAGGACAACTGATGGTTGCCACGCTGTAGCTGTCTGTACAAGCTGATGGGAGCGGCCAGTGACATTCGGTGAGCAGCCTGCGTACCTGCGGGTCGCGGGCGATCTCCGCAAGCAGATCGTCGACGGCTCGCTGCCACCGCACACCCGCCTCCCGTCCCAGGCCCGCATCCGCGAGGAGTACGGCGTCTCCGACACGGTCGCGCTGGAGGCGCGCAAGGTGCTGATGGCCGAGGGTCTGGTCGAGGGCCGTTCCGGTTCGGGGACGTATGTGCGCGAGCGGCCCGTGCCACGCCGGATCGCCCGTTCCGGGTACCGCCCGGAGTCCGGTGCGACACCCTTCCGGCAGGAGCAGGCCGACGTCGAGGCGCGTGGCACCTGGGAGTCGCGCAGCGAGCAGGCCGAGGCGAGCCTGGCGGTCGCCGAGCGGCTGGCCGTCAAGCCCGGCGACCGCGTGATGTGCACGCGCTATGTGTTCCGCGAGGCCGGCGAGGCGATGATGCTCTCCACCTCCTGGGAGCCCCTCGCCGTCACCGGCCGCACGCCCGTCATGCTGCCCGAGGAGGGACCGCTCGGCGGCATGGGCGTCGTCGAGCGGATGCGCGCCATCGACGTGATCGTGGACAACGTCACCGAGGAGGTCGGTGCGCGCCCCGGCCTCGCCGAGGAGCTCCTCGCCCTCGGCGGCGTGCCGGGCCATGTCGTCCTGGTCGTCCAGCGCACGTACTACGCCTCGGGCCGCCCGGTCGAGACCGCCGACGTGGTCATCCCCGCCGACCGCTACCAGGTCGCCTACCACCTCCCGGTGAGGTGACTCCGCCGCCCGCCCCACCGCGGGGGTGAAACGGCGCACACCCTTGCGGCAGCGGCGCACACCCCCGTGGCAGTTGCCCCCGGAATCACCCGGCGGGGCGGTCTTGCTGGGGACATCGGAATCCGGTCGTTTCCGCGCGTTCCCGCAGGTCGCCCGCCAGGTGCCCGGCAACCCGCCGACCGGAGGCATCGCGCCGCGCGGGCGGCGCGTTCGGTCCCGTGCGCCCCCTGCGCCTTGGCTGGTTGCGTACCTGTTTGTGAAAAGCCGTGTTCGCTCCGTAAAGGTTGGGCGTACGCTCGGGCATATGCGGATTGCGGTTTCCTCAGAGGGCGGGACGCGGGTCGCACCGCGGACGGGATCCGACCCGGCCGGGGCGAGAAGGGGGCGTGGGGTGCGATGAACGAGAGCACCGTGTCGCTGCCCTGGCTCGTCATACGCCAGGACGACAACGGCAATCGCTACCGCGTCGGCCGGTACGCGACGCGCGACGAGGCCCAGAAGATCGCGGACAGCCTCGACCACCGCGGCCACAAGCAGCTCTACTGGGTCGAACGCATCGGGCAGAACGGCGACGGCGTACGCGACTGAACGCGGAGCGCCGGGGACGGCGTACGGACCTGGCGTCCCGGAAGTTCCGTATGTCCCGGAAGTCCCGGACTGTTGTCCCCTGGCCGCTCCCGTAGGCTCCGGCGCATGACGGAACGGATCGTGGTGGTCGGAGCCGCCCTTCTCGACGGTGACCGCCTGCTCGCCGCACGCCGCAGCGCGCCCCCCGAACTCGCCGGACGCTGGGAACTGCCCGGTGGCAAGGTCGAGCCGGGCGAGCGGCCCGAGGAGGCCCTCGTCCGCGAACTGCGCGAGGAACTCGGCGTCGACGCGCGCACCGTGGAGCGCGTACCGGGGGAGTGGCCGCTGAGGCAGCCCTACGTCCTGCGAGTGTGGACCGCCTGCCTTCGACCCGCCTCCGCCGCTCCCGCCCCGCTCCAGGACCACGACGCTCTGCGCTGGCTCACGCCCGAGGAGATCTGGGACGTCGACTGGCTCGACCAGGACGTCCCAGATCTCCTCGGG
>NZ_MUBA01000599.1 GCF_002154575.1 Streptomyces bobili | reverse complement strand
CAGCAGCGGCACGCCTCCGCTCACCGTCGGCATCCGCCCGCACGCCTGGGAAAGCCCCTGCGACCAGCGGTACCTGATCGACCGTGAGCCGGGGCGGGTCTCGCCCCCGCCCGTCGAGCAGGACGCGCCCGCCTGGGTGGCGGCGCACGGGGCCGTGCCCTCCGGGAAGCAGTTCCTGGAGCTGACCGTGCAGGGCACCGGCGAGGAGACGGTGGTCGTCGACGGGCTGAAGGTCCGCATGGTCCAGAAGCGGTCCCCGCTCGCCTGGAGCGACTACGCCATGGGCTATCCGGGCGTCGGCTGCGGAGCCGGGGTGCCGACCCGCTACTTCACCGTCGCCCTCGACGCCGCACGGCCGGCGGTCGTGCCGGAGGCCGGGCACGCCGACTTCCCGTTCAAGGTCAGCGAGTCCGACCCGGAGGTCTACTACATCAACGCCGACGCCTCCGCGTACGACGTGAGCTGGACGCTGGAGCTGTCCTGGTCCAGCGGCACCCGGCACGGCACGCTGCTCCTCGACGACGAGGGCAGGCCGTTCCGCACCAGCGGCAACAACGGACGGCCCGCCTACGAGTTCCCGCTCGGCGGATCCGCGTGGCAGCGGGCGGGGTCTTCGCCGGCGCCGTAGCGCCTGGCCCGCCCCGAAACCCGGCGCCCTCCCGCGTCCGCATCCTGGAAAACCGTGTGTACACAGCAGCTGTCTCTCTAGGCTGCGGGGGCGCGAGGACGAGGGCGTGGGGGATTGCCGTGCCCGTGGTTGAAGGAGCCGTTCCATGACCGTTGCCGCCACACCGATCGCTTCCGTGCCGCCGCTCGCCGCGCGGACCCGGACTGTCGGCGGGTCACCCGTGCGGGACATCCTGGCCGTCACCGGGCGCCCCGAGGTGATCAACTTCGCGGGCGGGCTGCCCGCGCCCGAGCTGTTCGACCGTGACGGCGTCGCCGCCGCCTTCCGGCATGTGCTGGAGGAGACACCGGGGCGGGCCCTCCAGTACGCCACCACCGAGGGCGAACCCGTCCTGCGGGAACATCTGGCGCGGCGCATGTCCGCGCGAGGACTGCCGACCGACGCCGACGACCTGCTCGTCACCACCGGCTCCCAGCAGGGCCTGTCACTGCTCGCCACCGCGCTCGTCGACGCTGGCGACACCGTCCTCGTCGAGGAACCCTGCTATCTGGCCGCCCTCCAGGTCTTCGGCCTCGCCGGCGCCAGGATCGTCGCCGTCCCCGGGGACGCGGACGGCCCGGACCCCGAGGCCCTCGCGGAGCTGGTCGTCCGCGAACGGCCCAAGCTCCTCTACACCGTCCCCACCTTCCAGAACCCCACCGGCCGCACCCTGCCCGCCGAGCGTCGCGCCGCCCTCGCCTCCGTCGCCGCCCGGCACGGCCTGTGGATCATCGAGGACGACCCCTACGGCGAACTCCGCTACGAGGGCGAGCGCGTCCCCTGGATCGCCGCCCACCCCGACGCCCGCGACCGCACCGTGCTGCTCGGCTCCTTCTCCAAGGTCATGGCCCCCGGCCTGCGACTGGGCTGGCTGCGCGCGCCCGCGGAGCTGCGCCGGGCCTGCGCCGTCGCCAAGCAGGCGGCCGACCTGCACACCCCGACCGTCAACCAGCTCGCCGCCGCACGCTACTTGGCCGTCTCCGACCTCGACGCCCATGTGGCACGCGTCGCCGCCGTGTACCGCGAACGCCGCGACGCCATGCTCGCCGGCCTGCCGGACGCCCTCCCGCAGGGCTCGGTGTGGAACCGCCCCGAGGGCGGCATGTTCCTGTGGGCCCGGCTCCCGGAGACGCACGACACCGCCGCCCTGCTCCCCAGAGTGGTGAGCGAGGACGTCGCCTACGTCCCCGGCGCCCCCTTCTACCCCGCAGAGCCCGACCGCTCCACCCTCCGCCTCTGCTTCGTGACACAGACGCCGGAGGAGATCGCGGAGGGGCTGCGGAGACTGGGCCGGGGGCTGAGGGACGGCCGCTGAGGTCAGCCCCGCGTCAGTCCCACCAGAAGGACCAGACGTGCTCGCCGATCAGCCCGCTGGCGTACGCCTCCAGGGTGCCGGATCCCTGGAGGATGTTGTCCGGGCAGAACGCGAAGTGTTCGGCGGCCACCGCCTCCGCCTCCGCCACGGTGGTGGGCGGGGCCGCCACGGACACGGCCAGCACGTCGAAGCCGATGCCGACGACCCGTATGCCGAAGCGGTCCTCCCAGGAACGCAGGACCGCGCCCAGCCGCGCCGTGTCGTTCTCATGGTTGACCGGGCCCGACCAGCCGATGGCCGCCGGTACGTCCGCACTGCGGCGGGCCGGGACCAGGGCCAGGTGCGGTGCCCCGAACCACGACGGGCCCTCACCGGCGAGGGCGTCGGCGATCTGCGCGGCCCGCACGTCCGGATCGGCGTTGAGCGTGGGGGCGTCGGCCAGACCCGGCCACTCCTCGTCCTCCGCCGCCCACTCCTCCCAGAAGTCCTCCAGCACCTCTTCCGCGTCGTGATCCCCCGGATACGACATCCGGGCGGGCGCCAGGTCCCACTGCTCCGGCCCGCCCTGGGAACCGCCCAGGTCGATCAGGACCGGCACCAGCCCGGCCCGCCCCGCCGGAGCGCCCAGCGCCGACCAGTTGCCCGGCGCCGCGGTCCGCGCGGCATGCCACAGCAGCGGCTCGTGCCACACGCCCTGGTCCGTCATGTCGATCAGCCTGCCCGGCGGCAGCTGGAGCCCGAGGGAACGCCCACTGGGATCGGACGCCAGCTTGGGCAGGGGATTCGGAAGAGTCGCCATACGTGTGACTGTAGGCGCAGCCACTGACATCGGACCCTGCTGCCGTCCCTGTCCCCGTGGCTGTGTGATACCGAGGTCTGACGGGATCCGCCGACAGGGGCACGTGGGCCTGTCCGACCCTGCCGTACCGCCGTCCGGACCACGCGGCTGGGACCTCACCCGCGACTACGTGTCAGCCTTCTTCGACCTTCACCTGCCGGGCATCCCGCAACCGCTCCTCGACGGCCCCCGGGTTCTTGGAGGCGCGTGCGAGTTCGCCGAACCCGGCCCACGGTGAGGCCCGCTGCCGCGGCCGCCAGGAGGGCAGCCCTCGTCACCCGCGTCGATGCCGCCGGAGACGGGTCAGCCAGATGCCCAGGCCGATCGTCGGCAGGACGACGGCCGCCGGGATGACCACGCCGGCGCCTCCGATCAGCAGGAAGGTGATCAGTGCCTCGCCGATCGACGGGTCGTCCGTGCCACCCAACTGCCTCTCCCCACGCTCGCGTTCCCATCCTCTGGAGGACGGACGCGCGAGCGTGAGGAGTCGGTTCCGGGCGCCGGGTGGGCGTCAGAGCCGCTCGGGCGTGCGGATGCCCAGCAGAGCCATGCCCTTGTGGAGGGTGCGGCCCGTCAGGTCCACCAGGAAGAGCCGGTTCTCGACGACCTCCGGCGCGTTGTCCGCGGACAGCACGTGACACTGGTCGTAGAACGTCGTCAGGTGCGAGGCCAGCTGGTACAGGTACGCCGCCAGCTTGTGCGGCTCGTAGGCCGCCGCGACCTCGTGGACCGTCTCGCCGAACTGGTCCAGGTGCAGACCCAACGCCCGCTCAGCCGGGGCCAGTTCCAGCTCCGGGTGCGCTACCGGACGCGCCTCGCCCGCCTTGCGCAGGATCGACTGGATACGGGCGTACGCGTACTGCAGGTACACCGACGTGTCGCCGTTCAGCGACACCATCTGGTCCAGGTCGAACTTGTAGTCCCGCACGGCCGAGGTCGACAGGTCCGCGTACTTCACGGCGCCGACACCGACGTACCGGCCGTTCTCCTCGATCTCGCGCTCGCTCAGGCCGACCTTCTCCGCCTTCTCCCGGACGACGGCCGTGGCACGGTCGACCGCCTCGTCGAGCAGATCGACCAGCTTGACCGTCTCGCCTTCACGGGTCTTGAACGGCTTGCCGTCCTTGCCCAGGACCGTGCCGAACGCCAACTGGTGGGCCGTGGCCTCGCCGTTCAGCCAGCCCGCCCTGCGCGCCGTCTCGAAGACCATCTTGAAGTGCAGCGACTGCCGGGCGTCCACGACGTAGACGAGCGAGTTGGCCTTCAGCTGGAAGACACGGTCCCGGATCGCCGACAGGTCGGTCGCCGCGTAGCCGTAGCCGCCGTCCGACTTCTGCACGATCAGCGGGACCGGATTGCCGTCCGGGCCCTTGACGTCGTCGAAGAAGACGCACAGGGCGCCCTCCGAACGGACCGCCACGCCCTTCTCCTCCAGGAGGCGGCAGGTCTCGGCCAGCATGTCGTTGTAACCCGACTCGCCGACGATGTCCTCGTCGCGGATCTCCATGTCCAGCTTGTCGAAGACGGAGAAGAAGTAGATCTTCGACTCGTCGACGAACTTCTGCCACACGGCGAGCGTGTGCGGGTCCCCCGCCTGGAGGTCCACCACCCGGCGCCGGGCCCTCGTCTTGAACTCCTCGTCCGCGTCGAACAGCCTGCGCGCGGCCTTGTAGAGACGGTCGAGGTTCGACATCGCCTCCTCGCCGCTCACCTGGGCGTCCTTGTGGTCCAGCTCGTGCGGGTGCTCGTCCAGGTACTGGATGAGCATGCCGAACTGGGTGCCCCAGTCGCCGATGTGGTGCCTGCGCACCACGCTCTCGCCGGTGAACTCCAGGATCTCCGTCACCGCCGCGCCGATGACCGCCGACCGCAGATGGCCGACGTGCATCTCCTTCGCCACGTTCGGCTGCGCGTAGTCGATCACCGTCGTGCCCGGCGCGTCCGCGAGCGGCACACCGAGCCGGTCCGCGTCCGCGTACCGCGCGCCCAGGTTCTCGATGATCGCCTTGTCCGTGATCGTCACGTTCAGGAAGCCGGGCCCGGAGACCTCGATGTCCTTGATCAGGTCACCGGTGACGACCTGGGCGACCACCTGCGTCGCCAGCTCCCGCGGATTGGCCTTCGCCTTCTTCGCCAGGGCCAGGATCCCGTTCGCCTGGTAGTCCGCCCGGTCGCTGCGTCGCAGCAGCGGGTCCGCGCCGACGGCCTCCGGCAGAGCAGCCGAGAGGGCGGACGCGAGGTGCTGTTCGACGGAGTGACTGAGGGACGTGACCGAGGCCATGGAGTGGCTGCCGTTCTGCTCGGGTTTTCGGAAGTACTACGGAAACCGAGTATCCCACGCGGTGAAAAGCGGTTTTCGCGGATGCGGTCCGGCCTGGGACAATGGACGGACTTCAAGCCTTCCGGGCTTCCTGCCTTCCAGCCTTCACACCAGAGGACGTGCCGATCGTGGCTCAGAGCACCGAGACCACCGACTGGGTCTCCCGTTTCGCGGACGAGGTCATCGAGGAGTCGGAGCGCCGAGCCGGGGACAAAGCGGCATCACCCGCCACCGCCCCCGTGGTCGTCGTCGCGTCCGGGCTCTCCCCCTCCGGTCCCATCCACCTCGGGAACCTCCGCGAGGTCATGACGCCGCACCTCGTCGCCGACGAGATCCGCCGCCGCGGGTACCAGGTCCGCCACCTGATCTCCTGGGACGACTACGACCGCTACCGCAAGGTCCCGGCCGGCGTCCCCGGAGTCGACGACTCCTGGGCCGAACACATCGGCAAGCCGCTGACCTCCGTCCCCGCCCCCAAGGGCTCCGCCCACCCGAACTGGGCCGAGCACTTCAAGTCGGCCATGATCGAGTCGCTGGCGGAACTGGGCGTCGAGTTCGACGGCATCAGCCAGACCCGGCAGTACACCACCGGCGTCTACCGCGAGCAGATCCTGCACGCCATGCGCCACCGCGGCGACATCGACGCGATCCTCGACCAGTACCGCACCAAGAAGGCCCCCCCGAAGCAGAAGCAGCAGAAGCCCCTCGACGAGGCCGAACTGGAAGCCGCCGAGGGCTCCGGCGCCGCCGCCGAGGACGACGGCAGCTTCGGCACCGCCGGCTACTTCCCGTACAAGCCCTACTGCGGCAACTGCGAGAAGGACCTCACCACCGTCACCGCCTACGACGACGACAGCACCGAGCTGACCTACGTCTGCGACTCCTGCGGCTTCTCCGAGACCGTCCGGCTCAACGAGTTCAACCGCGGCAAGCTCGTCTGGAAGGTCGACTGGCCCATGCGCTGGGCCTACGAAGGCGTCGTCTTCGAGCCCAGCGGCGTCGACCACTCCTCACCCGGCTCCTCCTTCCAGGTCGGCGGCCAGATCGTCGGCATCTTCGGCGGCAAGCAGCCCATCGGCCCGATGTACGCGTTCGTCGGCATCAGCGGCATGGCCAAGATGTCCTCCTCCAAGGGCGGCGTCCCCACCCCCGCCGACGCGCTGCAGATCATGGAACCGCAGCTCCTGCGCTGGCTCTACGCCCGCCGCCGCCCCAACCAGTCCTTCAAGATCGCCTTCGACCAGGAGATCCAGCGGCTCTACGACGAGTGGGACAAGCTCGACGCGAAGGTCGCGGACGAATCCGCGCTCCCCGCCGACGTGGCCGCCCACTCCCGCGCCGTCCGTACCGCCGGCGGCGAGCTGCCTCGCACTCCCCGTCCGCTGCCCTACCGCACCCTCGCCTCCGTCGCCGACATCACCGCCGGCCACCAGGACCAGGCACTGCGCATCCTCAGCGAACTCGACCCCGGGAACCCCATCGGCTCGCTGGACGAGGCACGCCCCCGCTACGACAAGGCCGAGGCCTGGATCAACACGCACGTCCCCGCCGATCAGCGGACCATCGTGCGCGACGAACCCGACGCCGAACTCCTCAAGTCCCTCGACGAGGCCTCCCAGAACTCGCTGCGGCTCCTGCTCGACGGTCTCGCCGACCACTGGTCCCTCGACGGGCTGACCCACCTCGTCTACGGCGTCCCCAAGGTCCAGGCCGGCTTCCCCGCCGACGCCACCCCGAAGGAACTCCCGCCGGAGATCAAGACCGCCCAGCGGACCTTCTTCGCCCTGCTCTACCACCTGCTCGTCGGACGCGACACCGGCCCGCGCCTGCCCACGCTGCTCCTCGCGGTGGGACAGGAGAGGGTGCGGGCCCTGCTCGGGGAGTAAGCCGTTCCTGACCTTGTACGAGGAGGGGGCGCCCGGTGATCACCGGGCGCCCCCCTCCTCGTACCGCTTGCGGCCTGCCGCGTACCGCTTACGCGATGTGGTCCTCTTCCAGCTCCAGACCGTGGCGGTGCTGGAACGTGTCCGTGAGCGCCTTCAAAGCGCTCGGGCTCAGCGTCACGCCGTACGTCGCCTGGATGTTGTCCCCCAGGACGCGAGGCGTCGGGTAGCTGCCGTCTATCGACTGACGGAAGACCTGGTAGTACGCCTCCTCGTCCGGCTCCGGAGGACCACCGCCCTCACCCAGCTCACGCGTACGGCCGGGAGCCACCGGGATCGGGAAACTGCCCGTCTCCTCCGGCGAAGGCTCCTGGGACGGGGGCTCCTGCTGGTACTGCCCCTGGTACTGCTCCGCCTGGAGCTGCTCCTGGTACCACTGCTCGTACTGTTCCTGCGGGTCGTACATGGGGTCGTAGCCGCCCTGATAGGCAACCTCCTGCGGCGGAGGCTGGAACCACGGACTCTGCTCCGGCTCGGGTTCGCTCGCCTCACGCTCCGCGTTCGCATGCGCGGGCTGAACGGCACGCTGCTCGCCGGCAGCCGCCGCGGTGGCTGCCGGTACCCGCGCGGTCTCCGCCGGCGTCAGCGCCTGCTGCGCCTGCTGCGGCTGCAACTCCTGCCTCGGCGCCGGGGGCAGCAACGCCGGCTCGATGCCCGCCGCCGCCAAGCCCGAAGGCGCCGTCTCCGCCAGCGGGACGCCGTAACGAGCCAGACGCAGAGGCATCAGGGACTCCACCGGAGCCTTGCGACGCCAGGCCCGGCCGAAGCGGGAGCGCAGACGGGCCTGGTAGACGAGACGTTCCTGCTCCAGCTTGATGACCTGCTCGTAGGAACGCAGCTCCCACAGCTTCATCCGCCGCCAGAGAAGGAAGGTCGGCAACGGCGACAGCAGCCAGCGCGTGAGCCGCACGCCCTCCATGTGCTTGTCGGCCGTGATGTCCGCGATCCGGCCGATCGCATGGCGGGCCGCCTCGACGGACACCACGAACAGGATCGGGATCACCGCGTGCATACCGACACCCAGCGGGTCCGGCCAGGCCGCCGCACCGTTGAACGCGATCGTCGACGCCGTCAGCAACCACGCGGTCTGCCGCAGCAGCGGGAACGGGATACGGATCCACGTCAGCAGCAGATCCAGGGCCAGCAGGACGCAGATACCCGCGTCGATGCCGATCGGGAACACGTACGAGAAGTTCCCGAAGCCCTTCTGCAGGGCCAGCTCACGGACGGCCGCATACGAACCGGCGAAGCCGATCGCTGCGATCACCACGGCGCCGGCCACGACCACACCGATGAGAATGCGGTGCGTCCGAGTCAGCTCGATTGGCGCTGCCACCCGTACTCCCCTCCCCTTGCGTGTTGTTGCGCGCAACAGGGTGGCACATGTGTGCGGCTCGCGCGTTGCCGGTACGTCAGCTCTTCTTCGCCGCCGATGCGGAAGCCGAAGCGGACGGCGACTTCGACGGCGACTTCGACGGTGCCGTCGACGACGGCTTCGACGGCGTCGGCGACGACGAACCGTCGCCCGCACCCTCGCCGTTGGCCGCCTCGACCGACGCCACCGCCTCCTTGGCCGCCAGCTCCGCCGACTTCACCAACGCCGCCGCGTCCGGCGTCTTGTCACCCGCCAGACCCGCGCCGTTGTAGTCAACCGTGACCACGACGTTCTCCACCCGGGACACGACCGTCTGCTGCTTGAACGCGCCTTCCGACTTCTTCAGGTCGTAGCGCACCGTCGTCGCCTGGTCGCCCGTACCCGCGACCGCCTGCGACTTCGGGTTCTTCGCACCCGCCGTCGCCGCCACATCCTGGACCTGCTTGGCGTAGTACTCCTGCGCCTGCTGCTCGCCGCTGCTCGCCGCGTCCGTCTCGAAACGGACCAAGGACACGTTCAGCCAGCGGAACTGCGAACCCTTCACACCGTTGTTGTCCAGACTCGACCAGGAACAGGAGGCCCGCGCCGCCGTATCGCTCGACGCCCCCTCCTTCCCCTTCGCCGGAGCCTTCGGCACCAGCGCGGTCAAGGTCTTCTTCGACAACACGCCACACGCCTCGGGCAGCGCACCGTACGCCGCCGCCTGCACCGTGGGCTCCGCGCTCGGGGACGTACTCGCCGACGCGCCACCACTCTTCTGCGCCGCGCCGGATTCGTCACCCGAGCCCGAGCCCGAGTCGGAGCCGGAGGAGCAGCCTGCGGCGATCAGCATCACGGGTACTGCGGCCGCCGCGGCCAAGAGGCGGTTCAAGCCCCCCGCACGCATCGTTCGCCGGGCTCGCTGGTCGTCTCGCTGGGCTCGTCGCTGCATGGTTCCTTCACTCATGACGCTCGTGGTTCCTGCGGTCGGATCGGGGTCCGGGGGGCCACGGTACGCGGTGAAGAAGCTGTGCGTTTCCGCTTCCACGGCATCGGGCGCGAGCGGCCCGTGTGCCTGAAGTGGCCTCAGCCGGCCAGGGAATCGGCGAGCTGGGCCGCCAGTTTCCGGGCCCTGTCCTGCATTTCCTTGCTGTCCGGGACGACGCCGATCGACGCCGCCTGCTCCTCGTACTCGATCGTCACGATGACATTGGACGTGCGGAACGCCACAGTCACCATGCGCTGCTTCGCCGTCGAACCCGAGCTGGCGAGCACGTCGTTCACGAAGCCCTCGTCACCGAGATCGTCGAGCAGACGGGGCTGGAGGTCGGCGGAGGCGGAAGCGGAGGGAGAGGCCGAAGCGGAGACGGAAGCGGAAGAAGAGGGGGATGCCGATGTGGATGTGGACGCGGAAGGGGACGGGGAGGCGGACGCGGACGGCGACGTCGCCGTCTCACTGCCCGACGGGGTCGGCGCGGGCAGACCCGCGGCCGTCACCTTCCGGGCGAACAGCGTCTCGGCCTGACTGTCGTCACTGACAGCGGTGTCGTACGACACCACCCGCTCCAGGTCGACACGCAGGTGGTCGATGGCATCCGTGGACTCCACCTTCCAACGGCAGCCCGCCTTGCGGTCCGTGTCGAACGTCAACGTCGCCTGACCCGCATAGGCACTCTCCCGCTGCGCCTCGTCGGCGATCAGGCGAATACCCGGCAGGAGAGAGTCGAGAGTGCTGCGGCCCACCGCCCCGCAGGCCTCCGGCAGGGCGTCGTAGCGACCCGGCTCGGCGACGGCGGTCGCCGTGCCGGCGTCCCCCGGATTGGAGTTGTCCGTCGTGCCACCGTCGTCCGAACTACCCGTGCAGCCGGCCAGCAGCACCGCGAGGAGTGCGGCGACGCCGGGTACGTACGCCTTCCGCTGCACGGTCGGCTCCTCTCGACGGTCAGATCGTGGGTGGCATTCCAGTGTCCCCGCTGCTTAATCGCTTGCCGGACAGGGGTGGCCCCAGCAGACAATGTGTATCGCACGCAACACCGTGGATGCCGGTCCGCCGTCCTGAATGGCCACCTTGGCGCCGGTTTTGCGCTTTATGACTTCTGTTGGTTTCCGGGGGAATGAGGACGATATGTCGTATGTGGAAATGCCGGGCGCGAAGGTTCCGATCCGTATGTGGGCCGACCCCGCGACGGTCGAGGACGGCGCGCTCCAGCAGCTGCGCAACGTCGCCACCCTGCCGTGGATCAAGGGCCTGGCCGTCATGCCGGACGTGCACTACGGCAAGGGCGCGACGGTCGGTTCGGTCATCGCCATGCAGGGAGCGGTGTGCCCGGCGGCGGTCGGCGTCGACATCGGCTGCGGAATGTCCGCGGTCAAGACCTCCCTCACGGCGAACGACCTGCCGGGGGACCTGTCCCGGCTCCGGTCGAAGATCGAGCAGGCGATTCCGGTGGGACGGGGGATGCATGACAGTCCCGTCGAGCCGGGGCGGTTCCATGGGCTCGCGACCGGGGGGTGGGAC
>NZ_MUBA01000598.1 GCF_002154575.1 Streptomyces bobili | reverse complement strand
CCACGAAGGCGACCAGGAAGAACACGACGGCCTTCGCGGCCAGCACACGGCCGCGGGACGGGCAGGCCACCATCGTGGTCCGGATCATGCCGGTGCCGTACTCCGAGGCGGTCGTCATCACGCCGAGCGTGATGACGCACCGCACAGCCCCCCGCGGCTCCGGCCGCCGCTCCGCAGGCGTCGGAGCGGCCCGCCGTCGCGCCGCAGGCTTCCGCCCCGACCACGACCGAGGACGCCCGATGAGCACGCCCCAGAACCCGGCCCCGCAGGCCGCGCCCGCCTGGCAGGCGGCGCCCGGCCCCTCGTACCCCGGCTACACCTCGCCGATCCCCGTCGTGCGGACGCATCTGGGGAACGCCGTCGCCTCGGAATGGACGAAGATCCGGTCGGTGCGCTCCACGATGTGGACGCTGGGCGTGTTCGTCCTGCTCGTCGTCGGCATCGGGCTGCTGACCGCGGCGGTCGTCGCCGCGAACCCCACGGAGGGCGGCACGGACGGCGAGAACCCGCTGGCGTTCGGCTTCTTCGGGCTGCTCCTGGGCAGCATCTGCGTCATCACGCTCGGCGTGATGACGACCGCCTCGGAGTACGGCACCGGCATGATCCGGACCACGATGGTGGCCTGCCCGTCCCGCGGCCGTGTGCTGGCCGCGAAGGCCGTCGTGTTCTTCCTGGTCGCCTTCGTGGTGACGCTGGTGTCGTGCCTGTTCGTCGCGCTGGTGGACGTGGCGCTGCTGACGGACGCCAGGGACCCCTCCACCGGCGAATGGCTGAAGGGCACCGTCGGTGTGTCCCTCTACATCGCGCTGCTCGGGCTGCTGTCGCTGGCGATGGGCTCGATCATCCGGCACTCGGCGGGTGCCATCACCATCATGATCGGCCTCGTCCTGGCGCCGCTGGTGATCGCGCTGTTCATGTTCTCGTCGTCGCTGGAGGACCTGCGCGAGGCCCTGTTCGAGTACTCGATCCCGAACCAGATGAGCGTGTTCTACTCCACCTCGCTGACGGAGACCGGCCCGGCCGGCTGGGACCCGCTGTGGATCGCCCTGGGCGTCACGGCCGTTGCCCTCGGTGGCGCCTTCGCCCTGCTGGAGAAGCGGGACGTCTGAGCCGACCGGACCGGCCCTGGTCGTCCGGAACTCCTAGAACTTCGGCGCGTTACGGGACCGCCGCACCCCCGGGGTGCGGCGGTCTCGCGCGTTCCAGCACGCCTTGTGCCAGTGCCGGCGGTCGTCGACCCCCGCGTGCTCGGGCCAGGCGACGATGTGCGGCATCCCGCCGGGGATCAGCTGGTCGCAGCCGGGACAGCGGTACGTCTTGCCCTCGGCGCTCGCGCCCGCCACGTGCCGCACGCTCCACTCCTCGCCGGCCCAGCTGACGCCGGACTGCCAGCCGCCGTAGCGTCTCGCGCGGTCGTCCTCGGCGCTCCGGCCGGACGAGTCGTCACCCTTGGGTCGGTTGCGACGCGGGGACAAGGGACACCTCACGGGGCTATACAGGGTGCAGGGTTGCCGACCAGCCTACGCGGAGCGGGCGGGGGTACCCGTGGCGGTCAGGCCCCCGTAGGGCGCCGCACGGACGGCCCATTCTCCAGACAATCCGCAAATCTCCTCGCCGAGCCGTGTCCTCGGCACGTGTCGGACGGTTATGCCGGGTGGGGGAGCTCCGTGTCGGAGCCAAGGAAGCAGGAAAGTCCCATGCGTGTTGGAAGTTTCGTGTTGGCGGCCCAGTTCCCGGGGCAGGGCCAGGGGGAGGCGCTGCACCGCGCCGTCCGCTCCGCCGAGGTCGCCGAGGAGTCGGGTCTGGACTCGGTCTGGCTGGCCGAGCACCACTTCGTGCCGTACGGCACCTGCCCGTCCGCGATCACCCTGGCGGCCCTGCTGCTGGGCCGCACCCGGCGCATCCGGGTGGGTACGGCGGTGAGCGTGCTGCCCACCGTGCACCCCGTCGCCCTCGGCGAGCAGGCCGCGCTGCTGCATCTGACGAGCGGCGGACGCTTCTCGCTGGGCGTGGGGCGCGGCGGCCCCTGGGTCGACCTGGAGGTGTTCGGCTCGGGCGTGGAGGCGTACGAGTCGGGGTTCCCGGAATCACTCGATCTGCTGGTGCGCTGGCTGCGCGAACCGTCCGTGGGGGCGGACGGCGAGCGTTTCCGGTTCCGCCAGGTCCCCGTCGTACCGCGGCCCTCGGAGGCACTCACGGACGCGGCGGGCCCGGAGGTCGTCGTGGCGTGCACCTCCCCGGCGAGTGTGCGGCTGGCCGCCGAGCGGGGCCTGCCGATGCTGCTCGGCATGCACATCGGCGACGAGGAGAAGGCCGAGATGGTCGCCCGGTGGCGGCAGCAGGCGCGCGCGGCCGGGCGGTCCCCGGAGGAGATCCGGGGCGCCGGCCATGTCTCGGCGGGCGTCTGCCAGATCGCGGACCGCCGCACCGACGCCGTGGAGACACTGGTGAAGGCGATGCCGGGCTGGCTGAAGCAGGGTCTCGACGCCCATGTGACGGTGGACGGCCGGGCCCGCGGCATGCGGGACCCGGTGGCGTACACCGAACTCCTCTGCGGGCTGCACCCGGTGGGTACTCCCCGGTTGTGCGCCGACCGCCTCGCAGCGACCAGCGAGCGGACCGGCATCTCGCGTTTCGCCCTGCTCGTCGAGGGCTCCGGCGACCTGGCGGCCACGGAGGAGAACGTACGGCGGCTGGGCTCGGAGGTCCTCCCCCACCTCCGGTGAGCGGCCCGCTGCCGGGCGACTTGCCGCTCCCGTAGCCGATGGCACGCGTCAGGAGCGGCAAGCGAGAGCCTCAGCAGTCCCGGAACTCCGGGGACTGGTTGAGCACCTGGCTGCGGACCGACGTGAAGCGGGACAGCGACTCGTCGACCGATGTGTCCAACGGGAACACCGCCACCCGGTGGCAGTTCTGGAAGGCCAGCCGGACACCGAAGTGCCGCTGCAGGGCGCCGCGTATCGCGTCACTCGCCAGTGCCCGCAGCAACTGCCCGCGTGCCTGCTCGTCCGGCGGGGGCGTCTGGTTGTCGGCGAACTTGCCGCCGTCCACCTTCAGCTGAGCCACCAGGGAACTGATCATCTCCCATGCGTAAGGCAGGGAGGTCCGGACGCAGTCGACGAATTCTGCTTCGTCGACCTCGCCTCGCTCGGCCTGTTCGAGTAGGGCCGGTGAGACGTCGAGCGACATGGGTACTCCTCTCGCACCCCCGAGGCGCAGGGGTTGCCGGACAGGACGGGGGAGTTCGCCATGCACAGACACCGAGCACGCTGAGTACACGCACCGCGACCTCCCGTTCTCTACGGTAGGCAACGGACCGTGACGGCACCAGGAGAATGGGCACATAGGGAGCCGTGATGGGGCGCAGTATCGGCCACTTTCGAACGCGTGTTTTCCAGGTGAAATGGTGCGACTTCTCGGACCCCTGGGAAGGATGGTGAGGGGAGACAGGTGGGCGAATCGCGTGGCACCCGGGGCGTCGAGTAGCGTTGCCGACCATGCGTCTCGTCATCGCCCGGTGTTCCGTGGACTACGCGGGCCGGCTCACCGCCCACCTCCCCTCCGCCCCCCGTCTGATCCTGGTGAAGGCGGACGGCAGCGTCTCGATCCACGCGGACGACCGGGCCTACAAGCCCCTCAACTGGATGTCGCCGCCCTGCACGCTGAAGGAGGGCACGGACGCCGAGGCCGGCGTCTGGACCGTCGTCAACAAAGCGGGCGAGAAGCTGATCATCACGATGGAGGAGATCCTCCACGACTCGTCGCACGAACTCGGCGTCGACCCCGGCCTGATCAAGGACGGCGTGGAAGCACACCTCCAGGAACTCCTCGCGGACCGCATCGAGATCCTCGGCGACGGCTACACCCTGATCCGCCGCGAGTACATGACGGCCATCGGACCGGTCGACATCCTCTGCCGCGACGCCGAGGGCCAGACCGTCGCGGTCGAGATCAAGCGGCGCGGCGAGATCGACGGTGTCGAGCAACTCACGCGCTACCTGGAGCTGTTGAACCGCGATCCCCATCTGGCGCCGGTGCGGGGCGTCTTCGCCGCCCAGGAGATCAAGCCGCAGGCCCGCGTCCTGGCCACCGACCGCGGCATCGGCTGCCAGGTCCTCGACTACAACGCCATGCGCGGCATCGAGGACGACAAGCTGCGGCTGTTCTGAGACGGACGGACAAAGAGGGGCGGGTCCTTCGGGGGACCCGCCCCTTTCGTTCGTCCTGGGTCACATCAGCGGGTCCGCGTCGGAGGATCCGGAACCGCTCGGAGCGGCCGAGCTGTCGGGAGCGGAGGAGATCGAGTTGCTCGCCGAGCTGGAGGTGTCCTGGCTCGGGGGGCCGGCCGGGCCCGTGGTGGTCGCGCTCGCGGACGGCGAGGCGCTGTCGCTCGGCGACGCGGACGCGGACCCCGACGGCGTCGTGGAGGGGCGGGGGCTGTTGCTGGCGGACGGGGAGCCGGTCGGCGTGGGCGAGGTGCTGCCGCTTCCGGTCCCGTGCGAGCTGCTCGCATCCGGCGACGGCTCCGCCGACTCCGTCGGTGTCGGCGACGGAGCGTCCGACNNCCCACGGTGTCGGAGGGGGCGTTCGGGTCGGCGCCGGAGGTGGCGCCGAGGGTCACGACGGTACCGAGGACGGCGACGAGCAGGGCGCCCGCGCCGGCCGCGACGAGGTTGCGCCGGGCCAGGCCGCGCAGGCCGCCCCGGCCGCGGTGGGCCGGAGGCGTGGCGGCGGGCCGACCGGTGACGAGGGTGGGCCCGGCGGGTGGCGCCGACGGGAGCGCCGCCACGATGCCGCNNCGGCCGGCGGTGGTGCCCCGCTTGTCGGCGAGGGAGCCGCGCAGGCCGATGGAGGCCTCCAGCTCGGAGCGGGCCCGGTCGAGCTGTCCGGTACAGAGGGCGAGGACGCCGAGTTCGTGGTGGAAGTAGGCCCGGTCGGCGGACTCCCCGGCGAGGCGAGCCGCTTCGGCGCCCTCGTGCAGGGCCTGTTCCCAGGCGCTCCAGCGGAGTCCGGCGGCGAAGGCGGGCGCCG
>NZ_MUBA01000597.1 GCF_002154575.1 Streptomyces bobili | reverse complement strand
GGGCCACCTCGACGCAGTTGCCGCCCTCCTGGTTGCTGTAACTGCTCCTGTGCCAAGCGGCGCCGACCAGAACGGGACGGGACACTTCCTCCACGGTCTCTACGGTCTCCACGGTTGTAGCCCTCCATCACGGATCGGATCATGTCGAGGGACATGATTGGGGGCAGGGCTTCCGCCCGTAGCCGATCGTAGGTGACCTCAAATCGACTGACCTCTGCCGGATCCTCGATCAGTTGGCCGTAGTGGGCACCCTCCGTGTAGGCGACCTGCTCCCCCTCCGCCAGCGTCAGAATCGTCAGCGAACCGCCCATCGCGTCATGCTCGCCCTGGTCGAACGGCAGTACCTGCACGGTGACGTGACGCGCCTCGGCGGCGTCGAGCAGCCGCTCGAACTGCGCCCGCATCACGGCGTGGCCACCGATCGGACGCCTCAGCACCGCCTCGTCGAGAACGACCCACAGCTCGGGCCGATCGGGCCCGGTGAGGCGAACCTGACGCTCCATGCGGGCGGCGAGCCTTTCGTCCAACTGAGCGTCACTGCTGAGCGTGAGGCCGACTCTCAGCACGGCCCGCGCGTACTCCTCGGTCTGCAGCAGGCCCGGCACCACATGGGACGCGTACTCCCTGACGGCCGTCGCCCGCTCCGCCAACTCCATGAACCTCCGGGACCAGTCGGGGAACGCCTCCCGGTAGACGTAGGGCCACAGGTCGACGAGGAGGCTGTCCGCACCGAGGACGGCGTCCAGGGCCC
>NZ_MUBA01000596.1 GCF_002154575.1 Streptomyces bobili | reverse complement strand
GCCACGCTCGGCGCCGCCCTCACGTTCGGTGCCCCGGGCGCCCTCGCGGGCACGCTCCCCGTCGTCCCCTCCACCGTGCCGGCCGCCAAGGCCCACGCTCCGGCCGCCGCGCCCGCTTCCCAGAGTGCGGCCTGGGTGGCCGGCACACGTGCCTACCTCGTGATCGCCGCCCCCGGTGACACTTCGGCGGTCCGCTCCGCGATCGCGGCCAACGGCGGCACCGTCTTCTCGAGCTTCGACGCCATCGGCGTGATCGTCGCCCACTCGGCGTCCAGCGGATTCGCCGCCACCATGCGCGGCGTCGCCGGCGTGCAGCAGGTCGGCGCCACGCGCACCTCGGACGTCCCGGCCGACGCCTACAACCCGGCACTCCCGGCCAATCCGGCTCAGGCCTCGACCCCGGCCGGAGAACCGGTCCGGGCCGACATGAGCCAGATCAAGGCCGACCAGGCCTGGGCCGTGAACCCGGGCTCCGCCGCAGTCAAGGTCGGCATCCTGGACACCGGTGTGGACGACCAGCACCAGGACCTGGCGCCCAACTTCAACGCGGCCGACTCGGTCTCCTGCGCCTACGGCAAGCCCGACACCCGTGCCGGCGCCTGGCGGGACGTCGACACGCACGGCACCCACGTAGCGGGCACCGTCGCCGCGGCCAAGAACGGCAAGGGCGTCGTCGGCGTGGCCCCCGGAGTGACGATCTCCGCGGTCCGGGTCGCCGAGCCGGGCAACGCCTTCTTCTTCGCCGAGAACACCATCTGCGGCTTCGTCTGGGCCGGTGACCACGGCTTCAAGGTCACCAACAACAGCTATTACACGGACCCGTGGCAGTTCAACTGCCCGGACAACATCGACCAGGCCGCCATCATCGAGGGCGTCAACCGCGCCCAGGAGTACGCCGAGAGCAAGGGCTCCCTCCAGATCGCCGCCGCGGGCAACGAGAACTACGACCTCGCCCACAAGACGACCGACTCCGCGAGCCCGAACGACTCGACGCCGGTCACCCGCACCATCACCAACGCCTGCCTCGACATCCCGACCGAGCTGCCGGGCGTGGTCACGGTTGCGGCCAACGGCACGGGCGTCACCAAGGCCTCGTTCTCCAACTACGGGCAGGGCGTCATCGACGTCGCCGCGCCTGGCAGCAACGTGTACTCCACCGTCCCCGGCGGCGGCTACGGCAGCAAGAGCGGCACCTCGATGGCCACCCCGCACGTGGCAGGCGTGGCGGCACTCATCGCCAGCGCCAACCCGGGCATCACCCCGGCGCAGATCCGCGCCAAGCTGGCCGCCCAGGCCAACGACATCGCCTGCTCCTCGGACAGCCGCTGCACGGGTACGACGGCCAACAACTCGTTCTTCGGCGAGGGACAGGTCGACGCCCTCAAGGCCGTCGGGACCACCCCGCCGCCCGGCAAGTACTTCGAGAACCTCGCGGACTTCGCCATCAACGACAACGCGACCGTGGAGAGCCCGATCGCCGTCACCGGCGTGACCGGCAACGCCCCGGCCACCCTCAAGGTGGGTGTGGACATCAAGCACACCTACATCGGTGACCTGAAGGTCGACCTGGTGGCGCCGGACGGCACCGTCTACACGCTGCACAACCACGCCGGCGGCAGCGCCGACAACCTCGCCCAGACCTACACCGTGAACGCCTCCTCGGAGGTCGCGAACGGCACCTGGAAGCTGCGCGTCAACGACAACGCCGCCTCCGACACAGGCAAGATCGACGCCTGGAACCTGACCTTCTAGCGCAGGGCCCGGCACCGCCCGCGTAGAGCACGCACTGCGCCGGCGACAACTCCCCGCCCGCGGGCCGCGGGCGAGTCGGGCCGGCGAACTGCTGGGCAGCAGAGGGCACATGGGTCTCGGCGGCGGTGTACGCCGCGGTCGGGGCCCATGTGCCGGAGCGTCCAGGAAGGCCGCGGACGGCCCGGGGCCGGTGTCCAACTCACCTTGCGTCTCCCTGAGGAGCCGCAGGGCCGCGTCCGCACTGACCGTCCGGGCGGGCACGGGCGACGGCTGGGCGGAAGGGAGCGCCGAGGTGGTCCTGTCGAGCATCGCCATGTACGTGGACGGCGTACCTCCATCCGTCCGCGGTCCGGTACAGGACGAGGCTGGTCGGTGTCCCGAGGGCGTACCAGTACGGTCGTCGTTTGCTCGCCGTGCCGGCACGGTACTGAGGTCTCACCGCTCCTCCGGTGCGTCGGGCGCCGCCGCGGACGTACGCGCCCTCCGACGGTCCGGATAAACGGATGGTCGGGGGCGAGCGTGACGCGGCAGGATGCTCCGCATGACCTTGCCCACCCCCGAACTGCATACCGCGCGCCTGCGACTGCGGCCGTTCACCGACGCCGACACGGCGTCGCTGTACGCGCTGCACAGCAGCGCCAACGTGCTGCGCTACTGGGACTCCCCGCCGTGGACCGAACCGGCCCGCGCCCAGCGCTTCATCGCGACCTGCCGGACGATCGAGGCGGAAGGCACGGGAGCGCGGGTGGCCGTCGACCGCGTCTCCGACGGCGCGTTCATCGGCTGGTGCGGCCTGACCAGCTGGAACCCGGACTTCCGCAGCGCGTCCCTGGGCTACGTCTTCGAAGCCGCCGCGTGGGGCCATGGCTACGCCACGGAGACCGCTCACGCCGTCCTGCGGTGGGCGTTCGACACCCTGGACCTGAACCGCGTCCAGGCCGAGACCGACACCCGCAACGTGGCGTCCGCCCGGGTCCTGGAGAAGCTCGGCTTCGTCCGCGAAGGCACCCTTCGGGAGGACTGCGTCGTCAACGGCGATGTCTCCGACTCCTGGGTCTTCGGCCTCCTCCGCCGCGAGTGGCACCCGACGGCCGGCCGCTAGGACCGAGACCTGTTGTGCGGAGGACTTCTCCGCCGACGTGAGGGCTGACCGCCGACCGGTCACCAGTGGGGGGTGGGCGTGGTCGCGGTGCCGTCGTCGTCGCCGCGTACCGGTCGCGGGGGTTGGTTGAGGATCTCGCGGGCGGTGTCCCCGGCACCGTCTGCGGGGTGTCGCCGGGTCCGGCGGTCGAGGCGGCGGGCGGCGAGGCCGAGGAGCAGGGCTAGTGCCCGTTTCGTCCGTTCCACGGTGGTTCCTTCCTGGGAGGTCTGGGCATATCCACCGCGCACCTGAACAATGGACGTCAGTACGAGCTGGGGGCGGAATCATCTGGCTGATGAGGGGGTTGGGTGAGCGGCATTGCTGAGGACGGCCAGTTACCGGGTCTTCGCGAAGCGGCTGGGGGGACGGTGTCCGGCACACGGTTGTCCGAGGACGCGGTCCGGGTGTTCCGGTGGGTGAGCGATCAGGGATCGTGTGAGGCGAGCACGCTGGGCGCGACACTGGGGCTCCCGGAAATGGGTGTGGCCTCGGCCGTCGCGGCCCTGACCGACCTGTTGCTGCTGCGGCACCTGCCCGAGGAGCCGGACCGGTTGGTGCCGGTGGCCCCGGACGCGGCCATCGCCGCGCTGGTGGCGCCCAGGGAGGCGGGCCTGCGCCGGCAGCTCGCCGAGATCGACCGGCTGCGGGGCGAGCTGGCACTCCTGGCGCCCTTCTACGCGGAGGGCCGGCGCCGGTGGCAGGGGCGGGCGCCGCTGACGGAGGTGACGGACCTGAAGACGGTCGTGGGAATGATCACCGAGGCGACCATGCGGTGCCGGCAGGAGGTGCGCACCTGCCATCCCGGCGGGGGCCGCTCCCCGGCACTGCTGGAGCAGGCGTTCATCCAGGACCGGGACATGCTGCGCCGGGGCGTGCGGATGCGCACGCTGTACCAGCACACGGCCCGCTATCACCTGCCCACGCAGGAGTACGCGCGGCGGATGACCGACGAGGGGGCCGAAGTCAGGACGCTGAGCGAACTCTTCGGCCGGATGGTCGCCTTCGACGAGGAGACGGTGTTCATTCCGCACCAGGACGATCTGGACGCGGCCATCGTCATCCAGGACCCGTCCACGGTGGCGTATCTGTGCGCGACCTTCGACCACGCCTGGTCGCTGGCCGAGCCCTATCACCCGGCCTGGACGGAGAGTTCGGCGCGGGACGAGGTGAAGCAGGCCATCCTGCGGCTGCTGGCGGAGGGCATGAAGGACGAGATGGTGGCCCGGAGGCTGGGGATGTCGCTGCGCACCTGCCGCAAGCACATCGCCGAGATCATGGAGCAGCTGGGTGCGGCCAGTCGCTTCCAGGCCGGCTATCTGGCCCGAGTGCAGTCCTCCGGCCCGGCTGCGGCGGCTCCGGGGGGCGCCTGAGCAGCTCACCGGAGAGAACCCTGAGAACCGTGAGAGCGCGGAGAACGGGGAGAGTTCTCGGGGTCGCCTGCCGTCCGCTTCGGAGTGGACGTGGGCGGCCCGGTTTCCCTGGTCCGCATCGTGCCGGATGGTGCCGGAGCCGGAGCCGGAGCCGGAGCCGGAGCTGGAGCCGGTGCCGGTGCCGGAGCCGGTGCCGGAGCCGGAGCCGGTTGTCGGACGGCAGGCCCGGCCGCCGTGCTTCGGTCCGTTCGGGGACGGGCCCTGGCGCCGCGTCGGACCGGGTTCGCCCTGGCCGACACGGCCTACCGCCCGGTTCCCGGCGCCGCCGCTTGCTCCCGGGCGAACAGCAGGGTCAGCCAGGGAAGTTCGTAGCGCTCAGCCTCGGGGCCAGACGCCACGTGCGCGGTCACCTCGGGGCGGGACGGTGGAGCCAGGACGCCGACGTCGATCAGGTCCTCCAGGGCACGCTGCGCGTGCCTTCCGTCCGAGCCCAGGGCGCGGGCTGCGGTGGAGAGCGTGAAGGCCGGGCCCGGCAGCGCGGCCAGGGCATGGAGGGTGTCGCGGGTCGCGGAGGGAAGCCGGGCCCAGGCGCCGGCGAGACGGGCGCGGACCCCGAGCCCGCCGGAAGCCAGCTCGTCCAGGGCCTCCAGCGGATGTTCGAGACGGTCCGCGTACTGTCCGAGGGGCATGTGACGCAGCACGGACAGGCGGTTCCCGCCCGCCCGCAGGGCGAACGGGAGCAACCCGGTGGCGGTGACGATCCGCGTGGCCGCGGGGTACTCGGCGGCCACGCGGCTGTGCCCGACGATGCGGCCGAGCAGATGCAGAGCCTCCTCGACGGACAGCGGCGGCAGTTCGGTCCGGTGCACGGACTCAAGACAGGGCAGCCGGCTTCGGGAGGTGACCAGCGCGGCAGCGGTGCCGGACGGCGGCAGGAGCGGGTCGAGGGCCGTCACGTCGGGTGCGTCGTCCAGGAGCAGCAGGATCCGGCGGCCGGACAGCCAGGAGCGCCAGGCGGTGGTGGCCTCCTCCCGGTCGGTGGGCAGCCGCTCGGTGCGGCCCAGGGAACGGGCCAGTTCCGCCAGTACCGACGCCCACGGGCGCGGGGAGCCGTCCTCGGCGCACAGCCGGGTGGCGACCACGCCGTCCGGGTAGCGAGCGGCGAGGTGGTGCGCGACGTGCACGGCGAGTGCCGTCTTGCCGACGCCGGCCGGGCCGGTGAGGAGCACCGGGGGGCCGCCCTCACGACCCAACTGAACGCTGACGTCCTCCAGTTCCCCCTCCCGCCCGGTGAAGTCGGTGAGGTCCGGAGGGAGCAGCCGGGACCCGGTGGGTCCGCCCCGGGACCGGGACGGGGCCACCTCCTCCAGCAGGGAGCGGTAGGCGCTCTGCAGCGCCGCACCGGGTTCCAGGCCGAGTTCCCGGGAGAGCTGCTGACGGCAGTCGTCGTAGGCGGCCAGCGCCTCCGTTCTGCGGCCGACCCGGTGCAGAGCGGTGAGCTGGGCGGCGCGCAATCGCTCCCGCAGCGGGTGGCGGCTCACCATCTCGTCCACCGTGTCGGCGACCGGTGCCGGTTCGCCGGTCTCCAACTGTGCCTCCGCCCAGGCCTCGTACACGGTCAGTCGCCGGGCGTGCTGTCGCTCGACGGAGGCGCGCAGCACATCGGCATGGGCGGCGAGGTCGCTGAAGGGTTCGCCGCGCCACAGGGCCAGTGCCTGGCGGTACAGCGGGGCGGCCCGGCTCGGGGCGCTCGCGCGCACCTCGGCGTCCCCGCGCCGGGCCAGATCCTCGAAGCGCAGGGTGTCGCATTCGTCCGCGCCGAGATGAAGGACGTAGCCACCGGGACCGTGGCGCAGCCGGCCGAGGTCCTCGGGGTCGAGCACCCGGCGCAGGGTCGAGACGTACACCTGGAGGTTCTTGCGGGCGGTGCGCGGCGGATCGTCCGGCCAGACGGCGTCGGTCAGTTCCTCCAGTGACACGGGCATGTTCGGGCGGGTGAGCAGGACTGCCAGGACGAGGCGCTGTTTCAGCGGACCCAGCGGCAGCGGCAGACCGTCGCGGGAGGCTCGCAGCGGACCGAGGAGGGTGAGCAGCAAAGGGCTGCGGGCGCTGCCACGGCCGACGTCGGCGTTCTCTCGCGAAATGCCGGGACCGGTCTCCCCGCCGCGGCTTTCCGTGAAAGTGTCGCTCATTTTCCCTCAGCCCCTTCCCCAGCCGGTGTCGTCGGAGTTCTGGACGAGGAGAACAATTCCGTACACGAAAGCCTCCGGGGAGCTGTCAGGGGTGAGGTAATTCGCGAGGAGCCGTGAACACTTGGGAATGCAGAGGGAATTCCCTGTCGCCTTCACAGCATGGGCACAAGCCGGCGGCTGGGCCATGGCGCCGGGGGTGGTTCAAGGTGCATGCAGCAACGCACCCGCTGGGATAAACGGTAAATAAGCGTGCATAACATGATGAAGTGACTGACCGTGTCCGACCTCCGGGGCGAGCGGGCCGACCCCGCGCCGCGTACCGGACCCGAACCGGGCACCAACCGCCCGCGAACCGGGGGCGCGCACGCTGACGCCGCAGGTCCCGGAGACCCGACGGAGGTGACGCGATGCGGCTGGCGGAGATCATCGAGCTGCGTCCGGTGCCGGCTGCCGGGCTTCTCGCCACCCTCACCAGGCGCTGCCCGCTGAGCTGCGCCCACTGCTCCACCTCGTCGGGGCCGCGAGGGGAGGACACCCCGGCCGAGGCGCTGCGCCGCTTCGTCGGCGGCTTCACCGCCGGGGACCGTCCGGAGGTTCTGATGCTCACGGGCGGCGAGCCACTGCTGCGGCCCACGCTCGTGGGCGACCTCGCGGAACTCGCCGCGTCGGCCGGAACTCGGACGTCTGTGCTCAGCGGCATGTTCTTCGCGACCGAGGGACCGGTACCCGACCGCATCATGCGCGCACTTCGGCACGTCGCCCATTTCTCGGCGAGCATCGACGTGTTTCACGAACGTGAAGTGCCGCGGGCGGCGGCTTTCCGTGCGGTGCACCACATCATGGACAGCGGAATCGATGTGAGCTTTCACGTGGTGGGCAATTCGGTGGACGATCCCTATCTCGTGGACATCACCGCGTCCATTCGCGCAGAATTCCGGGACCAGGCGGCTGTACTCGTCAATCACGTCAGGCAGGTGGGGCGGGCGGCGGGGTGGACGGCCGCGCGGACGGTTCCGCTCCGAGGCGCCGGGGAGCAAGCCTTGGAGCGGGCCAGCGAGCGGGCCAGCGAGCGGGCCGGGGAGGGAACCGCCGCCGAGGGGCGGCCGGCGCCGTGCGCGATGGCGGCCTGGCCGGTGGTGGCCTTCGACGGCACCGTCACGGCCTGCTGCAACCAGCGTGTGGTGGACGCCCGCCCCTTGCCGGAGCATCTGCGGTTGGGACACATCGCCGTGGACGACTGGCCGCGGATACGGCGCCGCTGCCAGGAGTCACCCGTGCTGCGCACCATCCGTACCGCCGGCGTCGGATCCTGCGCGAGCTGCCGCGCCCTGGCCCGGCGGCCCGCGGCGCTGGCCGCCGCCGAACGGTCCGGGTCCCGTCCGGCGGCCGGCGCGATGGACGCGCTCGGCGCCCGGCTCCAGCGCGACGCCGGTGCCGCGGCGCTGCTGCGGCGGTACGGAAGTGAGCGGTACGCGCCCCTCGTGCTGCTCGACGGACGGGAGTCCGGCCGGGAGACCGGCTGCGCCACCGGCGGCGATGCCGGTCCTGAGACCGGCTGTGAAGCCGGTTGCGAAAGCGGCGGCGATGCCGGTCCTGAGACCGGCTGTGAAGCCGGTTGCGAAAGCGGCGTCGACGCCGGTCCTGAGACCGGCTGTGAAGCCGGTTGCGAAAGCGGCGGCGATGCCGGTCCTGAGACCGGCCGTGGAGCCGGCTGCGCCACCGGCCGCGATGCCCGTCCTGAAACCGGCCGCGAAAGCGGCGGCGAAGCCGGTCCTGAAACCGGCCGCGAACCCGGTTGCGAAACGAGCCGCGAAACCGGTGACGCGCCCAGCCGCCGCACCGGCCCGGCGGACACCCCCGCCCCCGAGTGCGGTCGCCACGGCAGTCGCGAAAGCGGTCGCGAATACGAGGAGGGTGGTGGTCCTGCATGAGCCCGAGCCCCTCCACCGTCGCGCGGCTACGCCTCGAACTGTCCCTCGTGGAGCCCGTGGTGCGGGCCGCCGCCGCCCGCATGTGGCGCAGCGACGCGGGGCTCCCCGGCCGGTACCGGCGCTACCTGTGCGCCATGCACCAGGTGATCCGCGCCTCGGTCCCGCTGATGGAGCGTGCCGCCGCGCGCTGCGAGGCGCTGCCGCACGACCCGGTGGCACCGCCTCTCGCGCGCTACCTGCGGGCGCACGCCGAGGAGGAACGCGGCCACGACGACTGGCTGCTCACCGATGCCGCCGCGTCCGGGACGGCGCCGGGCGAGCTGACCGACGCCGCCGCGCCGGCCCACGTCGCCGCCCTGGTGGGAGCGCAGTACTACTGGATCGAGCACAGCCATCCGGTGGCCCTCCTCGGCTACATCGCGGTACTGGAGGGCAACGCCCCCGCGCCGGGCCTGGCCGGCCGGCTGGCGCGGGAGACCGGGCTGTCGCCGGCCGCCTTCGAGACCGTACGCCTGCACGCGGACCTCGACGACGGGCACAGCGCGGACCTGGACCTGCTGATCGGCCGGCTGCCCCTCGACGCCGGGCAGCGCTCCCTGGTCGCCGTGAGCGCGCTGCACACGGTCGCCGCCCTCGCCGAGTTGTTCGACCGCATCGCTGCCACGGCACCGACCCCAATCGGAGAGCGCCCATGAATGACCACGCGCACGATCGCGACCGCCTCCGCGCGCTGGAGGACGCCGGGTTCCCGCTGGACAGCCTCTCCGCCGAGCAGCGGGAGGTGCTCCGGGACCTCAGCGCCGAGGAACTGACGCTGCTGCTGGGCCTGAAGGAGCGGTTGGACGCGGCCGAGCCGGAGGTGCAGGCGCACAGTGAGATCGCCGGCGGAGCGCTGTTCTGATGACGGGGACCGCACGGATGAGGCACTCCCGGCACCCCCGGTGCCCCCGGTGCCCCGAACCACCCCCGGAC
>NZ_MUBA01000595.1 GCF_002154575.1 Streptomyces bobili | reverse complement strand
TCCTGCGCGCGGTCGCGGCCTCGGCGAGCGTGCCCGAGCAGCTGGAGGCGTGCGGGGAGACCGACCTCGCCGCACGGTGGCGCGAAGCCGCACGCGCGGGCGCGGACGCCGGTACGGCAGCCGCCCGCAAGGACGGCAAGGACGCCGACACCCTCATCCCCAGCACCCTGCGGCGGCGGGCCCTGGGTGCCCTGCGCACCGCCGGGATCTCGGCCGGGCCGGGCTGGCAGGAGGTGTCCGACGCGGCGGAGGCCGCCGGGGTCGACGCCGTGGTGCATCTGCTCGTCGGGCAGGGCGAAGGGCCCGGCCGGGCGCTGGTGGTACGGCCCGGCCTTGCGCCGCTGTCACTGGAGCTGACCGGCCTCGCCGCGGCGGACCGCGCCCCCCTGGAACGGTACGTGGACGCGGCGCGGGCCCGTTCCGCCGTCACCGCACCCGGCGTACCGCTCTCGGCGCCCGGCCGCGCGGAGGCGGTGGCGGCCTGGGAGGCGGCCCTGGAGGAGCTGTGCGACTGGGCGGGGCCCGCCGTGATGGGGCCGGTCCTGGACGTGGTCCGGCCCGGCCGCCCGGCCCGCCCCGACGACCCCGTGCGGCTGGTGCTGCTGCCCGCCGGGAACCTCGGCATCGTGCCGTGGCACGCGGCCCGGCTCGGTGCGGGTGCGGGTGCGGGGGCCGGTGCGGGGGCTCGGCCCGTGTACGCGGTCGACCACGCGGTCCTCAGCTACGCAGCGTCCGGGGCGGAGTTCGTACGGTCCGCCGCCCGGACCCGGCTGCCCCTGGCCGAGGCCCCGGTCCTGGTCGCCGACCCGCGCGCCACGCTGGCCTACGCCGAGCACGAGGTCGAGGCGCTGCGCGCCGTCTTCTACCCGGAGGCCCGCTGCTTCGGCTTCCTCAGCCGGAACGTCTTCCACGTCGACGGCACCCCCGACGAGCTGCTGCCGTTGCTGCCAGGCGGTACCGGCGAACGGCCCGCGACCCTGGTGGAGTTCAGCGTCCACGGGATCGCCGGCGACCTGCCCACCGTGTCGAGGCTGCTGCTGCACCGTCCCCGCGGCGCCGACGACGACGCGGGCCTGCTCACCGTACGGCGGCTGCTCGGGGCGCCCGCCGTGGACGGGGGCGGCGGGGCCGGACCGCTGGTGGTCCTCAGCGCCTGCGAGACCGACCTCAGCACACGGGACCACGACGAGACGCTCACCCTCACCACCGCGTTCGTCGCGCGCGGGGCCGCCGATGTCATCGGCTCCAAGTGGTCGGTCGCCGACGCCAGTTCGGCCGTCCTCATGTACGCCCTGCACCACTTCCTCGCCCAGGGCGCGGACCCCGCGCAGGCGTTGCGGCGGACCCAGCTGTGGGCGCTGGACGCCGGCCGGCCCGCGCTTCCCGGGCTCCCCCGGCCGCTCGCCGTCCGGATCGAGGGCAAGCCGGCCCTGTCCGCGGACGCCTGGGCCCCCTTCATCCATCAGGGCAACCCCGCACCGGTCCGACCCGAAGGGAACACCGTTGGACACGCATGAGCTGCTGGCCCTTCTCGTCAGACACCGGGAACAGCTTCGGCAATGGCTGGACGAGGACCAGTACCGGCACTTCCTCGCCATGACGGAACGGCTCCGGGAGGTGGGCGACGACCCCGAGCGGGCCGGCATGGCCGTGATGGCGATCGTCCGCGCCCTGTGGCCCGTCCCGGACGAGGCGGGTGTACTGGCCGAACTGCTGCACGCCGACCACCGTTCGATCGTCACGGCGACGACCGTGCCGACGCCGGAGGCGGTCCTCGCGGCGCTGGAGGAGCTGTACGCGGCACCGGCGGCGGGCGAGCCGGACCGTACCGAGGCGGAAGCCGCCGACCCGATCGCCGCCGACCCGGTGGCCGCCGACCGGAAAGCCGCTGATCCGGAAGGGGCCGACTCCGCAGCCGCCGACCCCGTCGCCGCCGTCATCGCCGCCGCGCGGCGGCGGTTGCTCACCGCGCCGTCGCGGGCCGCCGCGCCGGCCGGGAGTCCGGCGGCGGGCGACGGGCCCGCCGACGTCATCGTGCTGGCCGATCCCGAGGACGGGCCACGCAGCCCCGAGTTCCAGTTCGACCCGGACACCGGGCAGCCACGGGACATCGTCGTACGGATCAACCGCATCCTGCTGGCCGACCGCGATCCCTGGGGCGCGGCCGACTGGTGGCTGGGCCGTAACTCCTGGCTGGGCGGGCCGCCGGCCTCGCTGCTCGGCCGGGTGCCGGACGACCGGCTGGCCGACGCCGCGCTCGCTCTCGTAGAGGAGGGCGGCCGATGACGCGGCAGATCCCCCCGGACATCACCATGGTCCCCCGGGTCACGATGCTCCCCGCCGGCACCGCGCTCTGGCGCTGCCACCGCACCCGCTACCCGGCGACCGGCTTCAAGTCGGTCGCGGCGCACACGCTGTTCGGCGGCAGCCGCTTCGACTGCACGGCCGAGGACCGCTACCCGTACCTGTACGCCACCCGTGAACCCACCACCGCGCTGGCCGAGGTGTTCCTGCGGTCCATGGACTTCGACCCGGTCGTCGGCGCCCGGCTGGTGCCGTGGGCGCAGGCCAGCCGGTACACGCTCGCCCAGGTCGTCACCACCACGGAGCTGACCTTCGTGTCGCTGCGCACCGAGGAGGATCTGGCGGCCGTCTGCCAGACGAGCTGGCTGCTCGACTGCGAGCCCGACGACTATCCGCGCACCCGGTACTGGGCGCAGGAGCTGCGCCGTCAGGCCAAGGAAGCGCACGGTCTGCTCTGGCAGTCACGGCGGCACCGGCCGCGCGAGGCGCTGGTGCTGTTCGGGGACCGCTGCGACAGCGTGCCGCTCCACAGCGAGCCCCTGGTCTCCCACGACCTCGCCACGCTCGCCGGGGTGGACGCGGCGAACCGGCTGCTGGCCCCCCTGCGCGCGGCGATCGTGCCGCCGGAGCCCGCGGACTGAACCGCCGCCCCCGCTCCCGTCGGCCCGGGGCCGCCTAGGGCGGCTCCACCACGAGCAGCGTGAACGCGCAGTGCCTGCCGAGCCGTACGGTGTCCCCGTCCGTCACGGGGACCCGTTCGCCCGGCGGCACCCGCTCGCCGTTGACGAAGGTGCCGTTCAGGGTGCCGGTCGGGTGTTCCGTCAGCCACAGGCCGCCGTCCGGGGTCATCTCGACGCTGGCGTGGCGGCGCGAGACGCCCTGCTCGCCGTCGAGGGCGGCGGCCACGTCGGGCGCCGCCCAGGTCGGATGCCGGCCCAGGTTCAGCGGGCCGCAGCTGCCGTGCCGCAGATCGACTTGCGGCCGGGTGCTGATCAGCCGCAGATGGCGGGCCGACTCCTGGCACTCCGGACAGGCGGACGCGCCGGAGGGGACGTCCGCGGCGCAGGACCAGCAGGAGTGGGCCCGCGACGGCGGCGCGACGGGCTCCGGTGGGGCGGTCGGCCAGGGAGGCGGTTCCGGCTCGGGCTCGTCGCTTCCGTCGCTCCCGTCGTCCTCGGGCTCCGGCCGGTCGCTCCCGTTGCTCCCGTCGTCCGGCCGGCGAGGAGTCTCCTCCCCTTCCTCTTCCTCCTGCTCGTCGTCGAGGTCCACACCCTCCGCGAGTGACTTGTCGACGTGACGCGGCGGGCGCTCCCACTCGTCCCTCACCACGGTGGCCGCCGGTCCTGGGTGTCCTCGCCGGGTACGGCCTCGATGTCGAGGCGCACGCTGCCGTCCGGCTGGACGGTGACCCGCGAGACGGTGACGACCGTGCCCGGCGTCAGGTGCACGCCGAGGTCGAACAGGCCGCGCGCGAGCGGGTTGATGAGGTGGGTCTCCAGTTTCATGCCGATGCCCCGGCCGCCGTTGTGCAGGTCGCGGGTGCACTCGTCGGCGAGGACCTTCTCGGCCTCGGGGAGCACCTCCAGGGTCAGCCCGCCCTGGTGACGCATGTGCTCGACGATGTTGCGCAGCTGCCCCTTGAAGATGAGGTGGGCGGTGGGCCCGTCGATGTAATGGAAGACGACGATGTTCCCGCCGAGCCGGTTCAGCAGCTCGGGCCGCTTCAGGGTGTGCTCGAAGTGGTGGCGGACGTTGCCGAGGATCTCCTTCTCGAACGCGGCCCGCTCGTCCGGGGTCTCGGGCAGCCGGCCCTGCCCGGCCGGGGAGGACAGGGGCCGCCCGTCCGTGCCCGTCGGGCCGTGCACGCCCAGGTTGGACGTGAAGATGAGGACGCATTCGCTGAAGTACGTCGTCACCCCCTGGCCGTCGGTCAGCCGGCCGTCCTCCAGAACCTGGAGGAACTTGTCGAGGACGCCCTTGTCCGCCTTGTCGATCTCGTCGAACAGCACCACCCGGAACGGGTCCTCGCGCACCGCGCGGGTCAGCTCGCCGCCCGCCTCGTAGCCGACGTAACCGGGCGGGGCGCCCACCAGGCGGTCGGCGGAGTGCGGGGCGGAGAACTCGCTCATGTCGAAGCGCAGACAGGCGTCCTGCGAGCCGAACAGGGTGGTGGCGACCGCCCGCGCCAGCTCCGTCTTGCCGGTGCCGGTCGGTCCGGCGAAGAACAGCACACCGCGCGGCCGGTGCACGGACGTCGACGCGGCCTGGGCGCCGGACAGGCCCAGCGCCGCCCGCTTGAGCACGTCCAGGGTCTGGGTGACGGCCTTCTCCTGGCCGCGCACCCGCTCGCCGATGACCCTCTCGCCGTCCCGGATGCTGTCGGCGACCGCGCCGCCGGTCCACGGATTGCGGCTGACGCCCAGTTCGTAGAGGCGCACGGCCTGGTCCATCTCCGCGAACGACAGCCGGCGGGCGCGTGCCAGCCGCATGCTCTCCCGCATGGCGCGCAGCGTGAGCCCGCCGGCCGCCCGCGCGAACCGCATGACGTCCTCGTCCGTAGGCTCCTCCCGCTCGGCCCCCTTCAGCAGCGGGCCCACGTCCAGCTTGGTGGCGGTCTCGGGGACACCCGCCTGACCGGCGAGCAGTTCCGCCATACGGCGACGCTGGCCGAGGTCCGGCATCGGCACCCCGATGCTGCGCACCCGTACGCTGCTCGTCACCAGCCAGGCCGGCAGGTCCCGTTCGCCGTCGGCGAGCCAGATCACCGGGTTGAACAGGGCGCGGCCGCTCTTGGAGCGGGGGAAGGGCCGGGCCTCCTCGGCGATCTTCAGGCAGCGCAGGAAGAACGTCCGTTCCTCGTCGCTCAGCTGGTTGGCCTGGGTGGGGATCCGGGAGGCGAAGTCGACGAGCAGAGCGGCGTGCACCGGCTTCTGGTAGTCGTCGTAGCGCGGGTTGTCCTTCGGGGGGCCGGGCCGCTCGCCGACCCAGCCGCGGGCGAAGGACTCGAAGACCCGTGCCGCCTGGCTGCCGTCGTCCTCGTCCGGGCGGCCGGGCACCCGGCGGGTGTTGCGCTGGAGCAGGGTGTTCATGTCGAGGCTGTCCTCGCAGCGGGCGACGGTGAAACCCGCCACCTGGTCGTAGCGCAGCAGGCACTTGTAGCCGGACCGCCGCAGCCCTTCCCAGAGCAGGTCCTCCAGACCCAGCGCGCGGTTGCGACGGTTGCCGTCGTCCCGTACGTCGGCGACCAGGTGGTCGTCGCGGACGTTGCCGTGCAGGACGTACTGGGAGTGGACGCTGAGCGTGGTGAACAGCTCGGCCGCGAAGGGCGGCTGGACGGTCTGGGTGACGGTCGCCTTGGTCAGGTGCGGCGGTGACTGGACGGGAAAGCTGGTCAAGGGTCCTCCGGGGAAGGCCAGGAAAGCGGGGAACACGGGGAACACGGAGACTGCGGGGGCGGTGGTGACGCGGGCGCCGGTCAGTGGTCCTTGTCGCGGTACTTGGGAGGCGCCGGGCGTCGCCGTGCGGAAGGCTTACGGCCGGACCTGGCCAGGCCGGGAGCCGGTTCACCCGTGCGGACCTGGCCGGTGGACCAGGCGAACTCGGCGCGGACGCCCTCCGCCTCGGTGAGCCGGCCCAGTTCGCCGACGTACCCGGAACTCTCGGCGCACCGCTCCGCGTCCCGGGCCGCCGTGGCCGGGTCGCGCTCCTCCTCCGGTGTCAGTGGCCGGCGCATGGTGAAGACACGGGCCTGGCCGGTGGACGTGAGGCGGACCCGCAGCCAGTACTCGCCGCCCCAGGCCGCCGGCGCGAAGTCCCAGTGGTCCGCGTCCATCCGGCCCTGCACCGAACCCTCGCCCCACTGCTCGGTCGCCCGGCGCAGCGCCGCCACCAGGTACGCCCGCTGCAGGGCGGCCGAGCGGCTCACCAGGGCCTGCCGGACCGTGCGCTCGGCCGCGCCGGAGGGAGCGACGCCGGTCCGCAGGGCCCGCTGGAGCACCTCGACGGCCTCGGAGGCGTCCGGCAGCGTGTCCACGCCCTCGGGCGCGGCGGCCTGGAGCGCGCCGAGCCGCAGGGCCGCGTCCTGGCGGGCCCGGTCGGCGAGCAGGGCCCGCTCCGACTCCTTGTGGGCGATCAGCGCGGCCTCGTCGAGGTAGCGCCGCACCGCCGTCGGCCGCCGGCCCACGGCCCGCCGGGCCTCCGACAGGCAGTCGTCGATCAGGTCCCGGCCGGCGGAGGTGAACGCCAGCGGCAGCCCGGCCAGCAGTGCGGCGCCCTCGCGCAGGACGTCGTCCTCGGTGAGCGCGGTGGACTCGGTGTGCTCAGGCGTCGTCGCCTCGGGCTCGGGCGCGGGGCCGCCCTCGGCGTACCGGATCAGGGACTGGCGGCGCCGCTCGCGCAGCCGGTCGTACCAGTCGGCGTGCTCCGGGTCCCGCGCGTGGTCGAACGGCAGCCGGGCGGTCGCGCGGGCCGCGCGCTGCGCCTCCACCCGGCGCAGCGCGCGCTCGGTCTCCGCGAGCCGCTTCCACAGCAGGTCGAGGGGGACGCCGACGGGCTGCACCGGGGCGGGCGGCGGCGGGTCGCCGGGCCCCGAGGGCTCCAGGCCCAGCACGGTGATCCGCGCGTTGATCCCGGCCGCGGCCTCCGCCGCGCGCCGCCAGCACTCGCTGCCCGTCTCCAGCGCCATCTGACGCCGGGAGAGGGCCTCCTGCTCGGCGGCGACCTTGTTGTTGAACGCCGCCAGCGCCTGCGTGCCGCGCAGCGCCAGCCGCGTGACGAGCAGCGCCCCGCTGAGGTCGGCCAGCCCGATGAGCGCGGGCACGATCATGTCCTGGACCTGGTCGGCCAGCTGCCCGACGGCCTCGCCGACCGGGTCGGAGAGGGCCGTCAGGTCCGGGGTACCGATGCCGGTCATGTCGGGGACACCGGTGCCGGCCATGTCCGGGACACCGGAGTCCAGGGTGAGTCCCGGATCGGGCGGATAGCCGTACGCCGAGACGTCCGGCATCACGGTCAGCAGGTCGGTACCGGCGAACGCGCTGCTCACGCCACTCCTCCAGAGGGGGAACCGGATGGGGAACCAGATGGGGTACCGGCGGGGGAGCCGGTACCCCATCTGGTTCC
>NZ_MUBA01000594.1 GCF_002154575.1 Streptomyces bobili | reverse complement strand
GGCAGCGTCAGATGTGGATAAGAGGAAGGACTGCGGGTGGGGGTGGTGGTCGCGGTGGAGGCTGAGGCTGGGGCGGATTCCGGCCACTCTGCGTGAAGGACGGCTTCAGGGTGTCACTGACGGTGGCTAGAGTCACCGATGGGCATCGGGGGTGCGCGGTGAGGATCCGTGGGGCTCCGTGGTGAGTAAGACATGCGCTGTCTTGCCGGGCAGGGCTGGACTGTTCGGGGCTGGGCCGGCGTCAGCGGCGTTTCCATGACCCCGCATTGCCAGGAACACCCCACCGGGCAGCACAACGACTGGTCACAAGGAGGTTCCACGCATGGCGTGGGAGGAGTGGGAACAGGTCAAGGCAGCCGCGGGGGAACCGGGCGGTCAGGCGCGGATGCAGCTCAACCAGCTACCGGTGGACCAAGGCGCGAGCGGCGGGGCCGGTGATCTGGTGGTGTCTCAGGACGACCTCGGCGCGGTCGGCCACGACGCCTACCTGCTGTGGGACGAGCTGCGCACGGCAGCGGACATCGCGGGCGCGGGTGCCGACAAGGGCGGCGAGGGATCCACTTCCCAGGCGGCGAGTTCACTGACGTCCCACGGCTTCACCATGGGCGCGGGGCTGACCAGGACGGTGGAGATCTGGACCTCGCAGGCGAAGTCGGTGCTCCAAGCCTGCGCGCACATCTCCAACCACCTCGACTACACCAAGAAGCTGCACGCCGACGAGGACGCGAAGATCGCCGCTCAGACCGCGGCAATCGACGGCGGCGTCTTATCCCCGTCGGTCCTGAGCAAGTACTTCCAGTAGAGGGACGGATCCGTGGCGCTCACCTACGCGGACCTCATCGAGGTCGATCTAGGCAGACTGGGCTCGGCCGTCGCCGACTGGGACAGCACCGTCAAAGGGCTGAAGACAGCAGCCGAGCACGCCCGCACAGGCATGCTGGCGAAGTCGGACGCGGCACGCTGGGCGGGAGTGAACGCGACGGTGACCCGGGGGTTCGTCACAGAGACGGCGAAGGAGATCGCCGACCTGCACACCGAGGCCGGCAGCATCCATCACGTCCTCGACGACGCCCACACCGAACTGGTCTCGCTGCAGAAGCAGATCAGAACCGCGCAGGCCGAAGCGCGGAAGTGGGGCATCAGTGTCCAGGACTACGGTGACGGGACCGTTCACTGCGTCTACCCGCACGTCCGAGGCGACACGGACGTGCGCACGACGGAGGAGAACACGGCCAGGGACGAACTGAACGGCCGGATCAACCGGATCCTCGCCCACGCCGCCGAGATCGACGCCTCCGTCACCCGCGCACTGAACAAGAGCCACGGCAACGACGCCCACAACGCGGGGCACAGTTCGTACGAGTCCCTCGACGACGCCCAGGCCGAACGGGCGGTCGAACTGGCCAAGCTCGGCCCGGAGATGACGGACAAGCAGTATCTGGAGCTGAACTCCATCATGAAGTTCAACGCCAGGGACGCGGACTTCTCGACGGACTTCTACAAGTCGCTCGGCGGCCCCAAGGACGCGCTGGAGTTCTACGGCCGTATGTCACTGAACGGCACCATGGGAGACAACAAGGACCGGCTCGCCCTCGCCCAGCAGCTCCAGAAGAACATGGGCCTGGCCCTGGCATCGGCCACCGACCCGGACAACAAGTCACACCTGCCGACGAGTTGGTCCTCCGAGTTCCGCAAGCTGGGCGCGCAGCCGATCCCCCTCTATCGCGGCGCGGGTGGCAGCAGCGCGCCGTACGGCTACCAGCTCCTGGGCGGGATGCTGCGCTACGGCAACTACGACGCGCGGTTCATCAACCCCATCGCGGAACACATCGTCCAGCTGCACCGCAAGGACCCTCTACGGTTCACGGGCAACAGACCCGCACCCTCTGGATCCGACCTCGACTGGGGCTTCAACCCGTCGGGCAAGAACGGCGCCGGCTACGACCCGCTGACCAGCGTCCTGGAAGGCCTCGGCCACAGCCCCGAAGCGGCAAAGAAGTTCTTCACCGACGCGCCGACCGTCTACAGGGAGGACGGCACGGTCGACAAGAACGCGACGCTCGACGCCAACTTCTACTTCGACGAATTGAACAGGACAGACTTCGAATGGGCCCCGGACAGCCTCGCCCACGCCGGCAGTGACGAGGCGAAACACGCACGCGAGATGGGCCCCGACGCCCTCGGTCACGCCCTGGAGGCCGCGACGACGGGGGCGGCGTGGGATGCGGATCCGCCGGTTTTGCGTCGGGATGAACAGACTTGGGAAGTTATGGAGAAGGCGATCCAGCGGTACAACGTCCTCTCCGAGAAGGACGGGCCGCTGCCTGAGGTCATGAAGGACAGCCTGGCCCGCATGGGCGCGGCGTACATCGACGACCTCAACTACTCGCTCATGAATTGGGGCGATACCGGCGATGAGTTGGGCCGTGGCCGTATCTTCGGCGACAGCAGCGACGGTTCGGTGCGTCGGGCTTTCGATATGTCGGAAGCGAAAAACTTCATGATGCTCGTCGCCGGGGACGAAGAGGGCTACAAGACCATGTCAGCCGCCCAGCAGGTCTTCATGGCGAGCGGGCTCGCCTCCCACGAGGACAACCGCGGTGATGGACTCGCCTTTGCCCACAACGCGGCTTTTACCAACGGAATCCTCGACGAGTCGCGAGCCCACCAGATCCGCGAAGAGTTCAAGGACGACACAACTGCCAAGAACCTTGAAATGACAAAGCAGGGCGAGTGGCGAAAGACATTGATGACTGGTGTCGTCACCGCGGTCGCAGCGGGCGGCACGGCGTTGGTCCTCGGCCCGGCCGCCGGCATCGTGGCAACCACCGCAGTTCCGGTCCTGCTGGGAACAGGAGCCTCCGTAGTCAGCACTGCCTACGGCAACCACACCATGCAGTATTTGCAGGACAACGAATACAAGAACAATGCGGAGGCGCTGAGGAAGATCCAGGGTTTGGAGGAGGTCGGCATACATGGAGCCTGGATGCCCATCTACAACTACGCCGACGCCATCGGGATGACTCAGACGGAGAAGAACGGTCTACTCCCGGAAATCCGGGGTTCGTACGGGGATGGGAAAGACGCCATCTCAGACATAGAGAAGGCATTGTCGTGAGGTTCTTGAAGCGTATTGCATGGTGCGGGACTGTAGCGGGCCTAGTTCTTTCGACCGGCTGCGCTGACGAGAAGCCTCTCAGCGAGAAGTACCCTACCCAGTGGACGACCTGTAACACGCTTTTCGGCGCCGGGAACATGGAGTCTTTGCGGGAGATCCTGGATTCCGATGGCCTCAAGTTCACCAACCCCACGCTCTCCGTCGACCAGGTCAAAAAGGGTCTGACGAAGGAAGCAATTGCGCCCTACGACAAACGTAAGGGTTTTGCTGCATACGACGTGTGCACGCTCTCAGGCAATGGCACTTTCGACGCCACGGTGGGATGGGCCGCAGACACCCTGAAGGCGGTACAGACCTACACCGACAGATGGCATCAAGCGAGCACGGACGTCTACGTATCCGAGACCTCCCCCATTCACCTAGTATTCCGCTGCGAAATCAAGGGCGCCGCGAGCGGGCCGCACGTGCAGGTGCTCCTTGAGGTCAGGACCTGGGAAAACACTACGAATTCTTTCACGAAAGAGTTCCATCAGAAGCTGTCCGTCCATTTGACCCGCACGCTGAGGGATGAGCTGGCCTGCACCAACAAGCCAGATATTCCGGATGACTTGCAGCTCAGCAAATAGGCGTGGGCGGAGGGTCACGAGAAGACGTTCGGTGCGCGGCTTGGTCCACGCCCCCTCGCACCGAACGTCTGGCGTCTATCGACCCTGCCGACCCTCGTCCTCCATGCAGCGGAAGCAGCGGCAGCGCGGCCGTGGCGAGGAGTCCGGCAGTGCGGTCGGGTCTCCAGCGCCGCCGTGGGTGCGGGTCTGGGGCGGGCCGACGCGGCGGCCGTTGCTGTCCACGCGGTAGGTGCGCAGCATCAGGTGGGAGGTGCCCGGCTGGGGTGGGGTGCCGGCGTTCATCGTGACCCCGCCGCCGTCGGCGGGCGGTGGCAGGTGCAGCCGCAGCGGCGTACCAGCGGCAGCAGGCCCACGCTGTGCGGGAGCGGGATGTCCCGCAGGCGGCGGCAGGCGTCATGTACGTCCTCGTATCCGAGCCTGCGCGCCAGCGTGCACTCCGGTGACCGCTCCCGCGGATCCGCCACCGTGGCGGGACCCGCGCTCATCGCTATTCCCCGGCTTTGCCGGAGGGTCGCCGGACGGTCAGGACATCCGGCTGCGGCGGGTAGTGCGCGGCGCACGCCTGGCAGGCGTACACGACGAATCCCGGCCCCGAGTTCTGGTGCACCACGGCGACCACGACCGGACTCCCGGTGACCACCTCGCAGCGCACGCACATCCGCACCGGCGGGCGGGGCTCCTTGTCTGCCGTTCCCATCACGCCGCCCTCTCCGCACCGATCACATGCGGGTCGAGGTCGACGCCGAAGTCGGCGGCCAGGACCAGGGCGACCCGGCGCCGTGTCTGCCGCCAACCCGCAGGGGTCCCAGCTCATCTACGCCGCCGTGGCCGACCACGTCGAGGCGAGGATTCGCACCGGGGCGTTGCGGCCCGGCGCCCGTCTGCCCTCGGAGCGTGATCTCGCGCAGGAATACGGCGTCGCCTACCTCACCGTCCGACGGGCCGCCCAGGTTCTGCGCGAACGCGGGCTCGTCGAGACTGTTCACGGCCATGGGACCTTCGTCGCTGACCCGCTGCCCGTATCAGCTCCGGATGTCCCAGGCACGAGTGAGGGGCCGGTCGGCTGACCGGCGGGACTGCGGATCGGTCCGTCAGCTCGCCGTCCTCGGGAACGTGACCTCCACTCGGCGGTTCTTCTTGCGGCCTGCCTCGGATGCGTTGTCCGCGATGGGGTACTGCTCGCCGTAGCCACGCACCTCGAACGTGACGCTCGCGTTGTTGAGGTCGCCGGCCAGGGCGGCCTGGACCGCGTTGGCTCGCTGCTTCGACAGGACGTCGCCGTGGGCCGAGGAGCCGAGGTTGTCCGTGAAGCCGAAGACGCGGATCTGGGTGGCGTTCTGCTTCTTGATCTCCTCGGCGATCCCCGCGATGCGGGCCTTCGCGTCGGCGCTCAGCTTGGCGCTGTCCTTGCCGAACAGGACTTCCGCCTGGAGTGCGAACTTCACGTCCGCGTTGGTGTCCTCGCGCCGCTCGTCCCCCGTCTCGTCCTCGACGACCTGCTTGATGTCGAGCACCTTGGGCTCCGCGAGGGTGGCACCCTCGGGGAGCCCAAGGT
>NZ_MUBA01000593.1 GCF_002154575.1 Streptomyces bobili | reverse complement strand
GTTGGTCTCCTTGCCGGTCGGGCCTGGGACGGTCTGTTTCGTTTGACTTAGGCCCGACCGGCAAGGAGACCAACCCCCGTGTCCGTCCTCTCAAAGCTCATGCGTGCAGGCGAAGGCAAGATCCTGCGCAAGCTGCACCGCATCGCGGACCAGGTCAACTCCATCGAAGAGGACTTCGTCGACCTCTCCGACGCCGAGCTGCGGGCCCTCACCGATGAGTACAAGCAGCGGTACGCCGATGGGGAGACGCTGGACGACCTGCTGCCGGAGGCGTTCGCCACGGTGCGTGAGGCCGCCAAGCGTGCTCTGGGTCAGCGCCATTACGACGTGCAGATCATGGGCGGTGCGGCGCTGCACCTCGGCTATGTCGCCGAGATGAAGACCGGTGAGGGCAAGACCCTGGTCGGCACGCTGCCCGCGTATCTGAACGCTCTGTCGGGTGACGGCGTTCACCTGATCACGGTCAACGACTATCTGGCCGAGCGCGACTCCGAGATGATGGGTCGCGTCCACAAGTTCCTGGGTCTGTCCGTCGGTTGCATCCTCGCCAACATGACGCCGGCCCAGCGCCGCGAGCAGTACGGCTGTGACATCACGTACGGCACGAACAACGAGTTCGGCTTCGACTACCTGCGCGACAACATGGCGTGGTCCCAGGAAGAGCTGGTGCAGCGCGGCCACAACTTCGCGATCGTGGACGAGGTCGACTCCATCCTGGTCGACGAGGCGCGTACGCCGCTGATCATCTCGGGTCCGGCGGACCAGGCGACGAAGTGGTACGGCGACTTCGCCAAGCTGGTCCAGCGCCTCAAGCGCGGTGAGGCGGGCAACGCGCTGAAGGGCATCGAGGAGACCGGCGACTACGAGGTCGACGAGAAGAAGCGCACGGTCGCCATCCACGAGTCCGGTGTCGCCAAGGTCGAGGACTGGCTGGGCATCGACAACCTGTACGAGTCGGTGAACACGCCTCTGGTGGGCTACCTGAACAACGCCATCAAGGCGAAGGAGCTCTTCAAGAAGGACAAGGACTACGTCGTCATCGACGGCGAGGTCATGATCGTCGACGAGCACACCGGCCGTATCCTCGCGGGCCGCCGTTACAACGAGGGCATGCACCAGGCGATCGAGGCGAAGGAAGGGGTGGACATCAAGGACGAGAACCAGACGCTCGCGACGATCACCCTGCAGAACTTCTTCCGCCTCTACGGCAAGCTGTCCGGCATGACCGGTACGGCGATGACCGAGGCCGCCGAGTTCCACCAGATCTACAAGCTCGGTGTGGTGCCGATCCCGACGAACAAGCCGATGGTCCGCAAGGACCAGTCGGACCTGATCTACCGCACCGAGGTCGCGAAGTTCGACGCGGTCGTCGACGACATCGCGGAGAAGCACGAGAAGGGCCAGCCGATCCTCGTCGGTACGACGTCGGTCGAGAAGTCCGAGTACCTGTCGCAGCAGCTCAGCAAGCGGGGTATCCAGCACGAGGTGCTGAACGCCAAGCAGCACGACCGTGAGGCGCAGATCGTCGCCCAGGCGGGCCGCAAGGGCGCCGTGACGGTGGCGACGAACATGGCCGGTCGTGGTACGGACATCAAGCTGGGCGGCAACCCGGAGGATCTCGCCGAGGCGGAGCTGCGTCAGCGCGGTCTCGACCCGGAGGAGCACATCGAGGAGTGGGCCGCTGCGCTGCCGGCCGCCATGGAGCGGGCCGAGGAGGCCGTCCGGGCGGAGAAGGAGCAGGTCGAGGAGCTCGGCGGGCTGTATGTGCTGGGCACCGAGCGGCACGAGTCGCGTCGTATCGACAACCAGCTGCGCGGCCGTTCCGGCCGTCAGGGTGACCCGGGCGAGTCCCGTTTCTACCTGTCGCTGGGTGACGACCTGATGCGTCTGTTCAAGGCGCAGATGGTGGAGCGCGTGATGTCCATGGCGAACGTGCCGGACGACGTGCCGATCGAGAACAAGATGGTCACGCGTGCGATCGCGTCCGCGCAGTCGCAGGTCGAGACGCAGAACTTCGAGACGCGTAAGAACGTCCTGAAGTACGACGAGGTCCTCAACCGTCAGCGTGAGGTCATCTACGGCGAGCGTCGTCGTGTTCTGGAGGGGGAGGACCTGCAGGAGCAGATCCACCACTTCATGGACGACACGATCGACGCCTACGTGTCGGCGGAGACCGCGGAGGGCTTCGCCGAGGACTGGGACGTGGACCGGCTCTGGGGCGCGTTCAAGCAGCTGTACCCGGTGAAGATCACCGTGGACGAGCTGGAGGAGGCGGCCGGTGACCGTGCGGGGCTGACCGCCGAGTTCATCGCCGAGTCCATCAAGGACGACATTCGCGAGCAGTACGAGTCGCGGGAGAAGCAGCTCGGCTCCGAGATCATGCGGGAACTGGAGCGGCGGGTCGTGCTGTCGGTCCTGGACCGCAAGTGGCGTGAGCACCTCTACGAGATGGACTATCTCCAGGAGGGCATCGGCCTGCGCGCGATGGCGCAGAAGGACCCGCTGGTCGAGTACCAGCGTGAGGGCTTCGACATGTTCTCCGCGATGATGGACGGCATCAAGGAGGAGTCCGTCGGCTATCTGTTCAACCTGGAGGTCCAGGTGGAGCAGCAGGTCGAGGAGGTACCGGTCGAGGACGCGGCGGCGGTCGACATGGAGAAGCAGGACGTGGTGCCGGCGCAGGCGCGTCCGGAGATCCGCGCCAAGGGCCTGGACGCCCCGCAGCGGCGGAACCTGCACTTCTCGGCGCCCACGGTGGATGGCGAGGGTGGCACCGTCGAGGGTGACTTCGAGAGCGACGAGGAGCCGGTGCGGTCGGAGGCGGACGGTCTGACGCGCGCCGAGCGCCGCAAGCAGGCGAAGGCCGGGCGGCGCCGCAAGAAGTAGTCGGCGGCAAGTAGCCGACGGCGGCTGCGGTCGTCGTTCGAGGGCCGGATCACCTCAGGGTGGTCCGGCCCTCCGGCGTGTGCGGGGTGATGCTCAGTCGTGGTCGTGGTCGTGGTCGGGGCGGGGGTGAGGGCTGCGGGGGCCGTCGAGTTCTACCGCGGTGCAGCGCCAGCGGCGGTCGGTGCCGAGTTCCAGGCGGAAGGCCATCGCGCGCAGGCGGTCGCCGGTGCCGATGCGGGCGAAGACCTCCAGGGCGCCGGGGCGGGCGACGTAATAGCCGAGGTCGCGGACGACGGGGAGGAGGCCGCGGGTGGTGCGCAGGGGGCCGCGTTCGGCGAGGTGTGCCAGGTCGTCGTAGGCGTGGCCGGCGGTGTGGCGGAGCATGGAGTGGACGGGGCGGCGACCGCTGAGGACCGCCAGGAGGCGGTCGGCGAAGAGGTCGGTGGTGTCGGGGCGGCCG
>NZ_MUBA01000592.1 GCF_002154575.1 Streptomyces bobili | reverse complement strand
TCACCGCCGTACGGGCCGGCGCGCGGTCCGTCCAGCCGAGGACGGCACCGCAGGCGTCGCAGAAGGACTGGCCCGGCTCCGCCCGGGTGCCGCATTCGGCGCAGTTCTGGGTGGTCATCTCTCGGGGGTCCTTTCGGCGGCGGTCACGGTGACCGTGTACGGCATGTGGGCGGGGCGGGCGGCCGACACGAGGGCGTCGAGGCGGTGTTCGTCCGCCGGGCCGGGGTCGGGCAGGCGGAGCGTGACGTGCAGGTGCGGGCGTGCTTCGCCGGGGACCGGGCCGAGGGGGCGGGCGCTCCAGGCGGCGCCGCCGCTCTCGGAGATCTCCGGGCGCACGCCGAAGGCCAGCCGGATCGCCTCGGCGAGGCCGCGCCGGGTGCCGCGCACCCGGTGCAGGTAGGCGGCGGCGGCGACCGCGGCCCGCAGCCGTTCCTCGGGTTCGGTGCCGTCGGTCTCGGCGCCGACCCAGCCGGCCAGCCAGCGGGTGAAGTCGACGGGGGCCAGGGCGGGGTCGAAGTAGGCGGGCAGGCAGTCGAGGACGTTGTGGAACGGGGCGATCACCTCGTCGAGTCCCGCGACGAACCGCTGGGCGAGGTCGTCGTCGGCGAACACGGCGGGCAGCATGGCGCCGATCGGGGCGGACGAGCCGAGCCCGTCGACCGAGCCCCTCATCGGAGCGCCCCGCTCGCCCGTGCGGCCGGGTTCATGAGCCGTCTCCGATCACGCGGACGCGGTGGTCGTAGGAGAAGACCAGGGCGGGTGCGGACAGGTCGATGCGGTCGGTGGCGTCGCCGCGTTTGCCGGTGAGCGGGTCGGCGGGGTGCAGGGTGACCTGGTCGACGAGTTCGACGCCGGGCACGCGTTGCAGGACGGCGAAGACCTCGCCGGACTGGACGGGCCGGCCGAAGGGCCAGCCGCGGCCGTCGGTGCCGCCGGTGAGCGGGTCGAGGTGCCGGTAGAGGGCGTCGTGGGCCTTGCGGCGCACCCGGTCGGTGTCGACGCCGCGGAAGGCGTGCACGGTGGCGACGACGGTGACGCCCTGGTAGTACGGCGGTCCGACGGCCAGCCGGGTGCCGATGAGGCGGCGTTCGTCGAGGTGCCGGGTGATGCGGTCCAACAGGGTGTCGCCGGGGACCAGTTGCTCGAAGCGGAGCCGTCCGCCAGGGTCGGGTACGGCCTGCGGCACCACCAACACCCGTACCGCGTACGCCCCGTGCTCGTCGGGGTCGCCTTCGAGGCAGGTGATGCGGGCCGTCTCGGGGGCGGCGCGGCGGGCCAGCTCCTCGTAGTCGCGCAGGGTGACGGCACGCTCCTGGGCGCGCAGGGTGACGGGCGCGCGCACCTTGGCCTCGTCGACGGTCTCGCCGTCGACCCCGCCGCGCGCGGCCTCCCGGTTGACGACCTCGGAGATGTACGGCACGGAGGTGCGCAGCACCTGTACGGAGCCGCGGGCCACGTTGCCGGCCCGGCCGCCGCCGGTGCGGTAGCGGCGGGCGCGGATCACCGAGCCCTTGGGGGCGACGGCGCCGTACTGGCGCAGCGTGCCGTCGGGTTCGCGCACGGACGGGCCGAAGGCGATCTCGCCGGTCGCCGCGTCGAGGGTGACGTGGCGGTCGGCGGGGCCGGACGCGGCGAAGTGCGGGACGACCTGCCAGTCGGTCCAGCCCACGTGCTCGGCTGTCTGCAGGAGGAGGGGCGGGTCGTCGCCGACGACCGGGGCGTGGGCCAGGCGCAGGCGCTGGCCGGGCAGGCCGGTCGACTCGCCGAGCGCCTCGTCGTACACCGTCTCGGCGTGGACCGTGGGGGCGGTGCCGCCGACCGTGAAGGCCTCGGCGGAGCGCACGGTGGGCGAGGTGGTGTAGAAGGGCTGGCCGGTCAGCGGTTCGGTGACGCGGCAGCGCAGCCAGCCGGCCTCCTGGCCGCCGGAACGGGACAGGACATGGCCCGCGGGGACGTGCAGGACGACCTCGCCGGGCCGGTTGAGGCCGCCGGTGCCGTCACGGTCGACCTCGCAGGACTGCCAGCCGTCCTCCGTCCACGCCTCCCAGACGAGCGGGGGCTGGCGCGGGTCCACGCCGACGCCGTCGACCCGGCTGTCGAGTTCGAGGGCGACCGCGCAGTGCGGGACGGCCGCGCTCAGGCCGAGCAGCATGCAGTCGCCGGGCTGCGGGGCCTCCGAGAAGCACAGCAGGTCCTTGCCCTCGACGAGGTCGGTGGTCCGGTCGGCAACCGGCTCACCCTGGTGCTGCACGACGAGATGACGCAACTCGCACGGTACGACGGACAGTTCGCGTTCCGTCGCGAAGACCACCGCCTCCTCGCTCTCCGTGCGCACGGTGGCCACCTCGGTGCCCACCGGCAGCAGCACGGTCTCCTCCTGCGGCGCCGACAGCCAGAAGGTGACGTCGGCGCGGGCCGCGGACGGCGGGAACAGGTGGATGCCGACCAGGTCGAGGAAGGCGAGGTGGTTCTTCTCCGGGACCCGGTTGAGGCGGTAGACGATCTGGTCGGCCATGTGGGCGACCGTCTCGACGAGGGTGACGCCGGGGTCGGAGACGTTGTGGTCGGTCCACTCCGGGGCGCGCTGCTGGATGTAGCGCTTGGCGTCGTCGACGAACTGCTGGAAGCGGCGGTCGTCCAGATTGGGGGAGGGCAGAGCCATCAGCGGTCGCTTTCGGAGGCCGTACCCGAGGAGGCCGGGGAGTCCGGCTCGTCGTGGGACGGAATGACGTAGAAGGGGAAGACGAGGCTGCGCGGGTTGTTCGTGCCGCGGATCGCGTAGCGGACGTCGATGAACAGCACGCCCTGCTCGGCGCCCGCGGTGACCTCGACGTCGGTGACCTCGATGCGCGGCTCCCAGCGGTCGAGGCTGGCGTACACCTCGTGCTGGATACGGCCCGCGGTGGCCTCGTTGACCGGGGCGAAGACGAGGTCGTGGATGGCGCAGCCGAACTCCGGCCGCATCGGGCGCTCGCCCGGCGCGGTTGCCAGGACCAGCCGGATCGCCTCCTCGATCTCGCGTTCGCCGCTGACCAGGGCGATGCCCCCGGTGGGGCCGATGCGCAGCGGGAACGCCCAGCCCGATCCGACGAATTGCTCGGCCATCAGAGGGCCACCTGCCTTCTCCTGGTGTTCACGGCGTGCCGTCGGTGTGCCGTCACGGCAGCGGGTACGGCTTGGCGTTGACGAGTACGGCGCCCTGGAGCATGACCGTCGCGGCCCGGATGCCCACGTTGGTCGTGGAGTTGACCTGGACGGTGGTGCCCGCGCTGATCGTGGCGGCGCCGAGGGCCTTGAGGTTGAGCAGGCCCGCCGCGTCCACCGACACCACGCCCGTCAGGGACCTGATGTTGACCAGGCCGCCCCTCAGGGTGAGGGAACCGCCGCTTCTGATGGCGAGGTTGCGGCCGGCGCTGAGGGTGAGGTCGGTGCCCGCCTTCACGGTCACCGACCGGGAGCCGGTGATGCTGACGGCGCCCTTGCTGTCGACGGTGATCTCGGTCTTCGTCCGGTCCAGGTTGATGACGAGCCGGTCGTCGCCGGACGTCACCCGCACGCCCTGCTTGCGGCCGCCGGTCTTCTGGCTGAGCAGGTCGACGCGGTTGCCGTCCCGGTCGGACAGGGTGTGCCGGGCGGCCCGGCGTCGCGCCCCGTCGTGCAGGGGCACGTCCCTGACGGGCGTCGGCTTGTCCTTGCCGTTGTAGAGGCCGCCGATGACGTACGGATGGTCCAGGGCACCCCGGTCGAAGGCGACCAGCACCTCGTCGCCCACGTCGAGCGGGAAGATCGAGCCGCCGTCCTTGCCGCCCCACTGCACGACCCGCGTCCAGTCGCTGACGTAGGCGTCGTCCAGCCACGGGAACTGGAGCTTGACCCTGCCCTGCTTGAGCGGGTCCAGGATGTCGGTGACCAGGGCGTTCGCGGTGCCGGGCAGGCGCAGGCCGTTCTGCGGGTCACCGCCGCCGCCGGACGCCAGCCCGTACAGGGACCGCCACTGCCGGCCGCTGACGGTGACCCACGCCTCGTAGTGCCGGCCGTCGCCGAAGACATGCCGTACGGACGTCGCCGTGTACTTGCCCTCGAAGGGGGCGCCCACGTCGGCGAGCGTGACGGGCAGGCCGGGCCTCAGCTTCGGGGTGCCGCGCGCGACGACCTCCAGCTCGGCGAACGAGCCGGTCACCTCGTCGGCGAGGGCCTCCGCGGCGAACTTCACCTCGGACTGCCGGTCGTACGGCTGCTGCGCGTCGACCAGTTTCGCCGGCTTGAACTTGGCGGCGGCCTCGCCGGGTGTCGTGCCGATGCTGATGCCCGGGTTGGTCTTCGCCGGTGCGGTCGCGGTGAGCTTCTTCTTCGTCGTGACGTCCCAGCCGCGCGCCTCGACCGTGGCGACCTGTTCGGCGGAGGTGACGGCGGCCCGCAGCCGCAGGATGTCCGTCCCGGCCTCCAGCACGAACGGGCTCTTGTCGCCGGGCGTGGAGGTGGCCGGCGCGCCGGAGGCGGGGTCCGGGCGCACGAACTGGAACTTCCCCTTCGCGTCGACCGACATGACCATCTCGTTCTCGTCGGCGAGCCGGGCCAGGAAGTCCCAGTCGGTGACATTGGCCTGGCTGATGAACTCGTAGACCGTCTTCGTGGCCTGGATCTTCCCGACCGGCACACCGTCCTGCGCGGCCAGCTTGCGCGCGATGTCGGAGGCGCTCTGGTTGCGGTAGGCGGCGATACGGCGCTGACGCATCAGCCGGTGACCGTGGTCGTAGCCGCGGATCACGGTGAAGGAGCCGGTGCCGTCGTAGTCCGCCTCCAGCCCGCACACCTCCCCCGTGAACAGCGGGTTCGCCGCGCCCTGACCGTCGGCGACGGGCGCCAGGACGACCGGCGTGCCGAACTTCACGCCCAGCTTGCCGAGGATCTGGTGGTAGGGGTCGCGGAAGGTGAGCCGGAACGCGGCCGGGACCCCGAGGCCCTGGTCCACCCACCCCTCGACGAGGAGCGGCGCGAAGTCGGCAGGCAGCGGCCGGCCGCCCAGGGTGACCTGGATGACGCTCGAATACGCCGACTGCACCATCAGAAACGCACCTCCTCGACGGCGGGCAGCACCAGTTCGGTGCCGTTGGCCAGCCGGTTCGGGTCGTCGATGCCGTTCGCCTCGGCGATGGTCCGCCAGGCCGCCGTGTCGCCGTACTCCCGCCAGGCCAGCGACTGCAGCGAGTCGCCCGCCACGACCCGGTGCACGCGCTGCGCGGTCAGCGCGCCCGACGTCGGGTTCTGCCCCTTCGTCTTGCTGGGGATCTCGTGCAACCGCACCTGGCAGGTCGCCCGGATGGGCACGCCCGTCGTCCCGAACAGCGAATAGCTGACATCGACACTGCTGACGTACGACGTGAAGCGGGCCGTCGAGAACGAACCCCACTGGAACACCACCCACGGCGGCGACGGCTGCTTCGCGGCGATGCTCTTCGTCGTCACCTCGCAGCACTCCAGGAGCGATTCGACCTTCTTCAGGACCGTGTTGCTGCCCGGTTTGTCCGAGGAGTCCAGGAAGATCTCGACGGTCATCTCGCGCGGCTCAGGACCCATGAACTCCGGTACGGAACCGTCGCGGACGGCCGCCGTTGGGGTCACCTTCCACTGGGCGCGGCGGCCCAGCTGGAGCTGCGACGGGTTGAAGTCGAACGCGAACGACCTGATGAGCCCGCCCGGTGTGGTGCTCGAACCGACGGGCGGCTCGTGGATCGCCAGCGTGGCCCGCACGAGGCTCTTGCCCGCGCCGCCCTTGCTTCCCTTGGCCATGACGTTGCTCCCCCGCTCAGTCCGTGAAGCCGTGGTGGGTGATCTCCAGGACCTCCGTCGCGACGCCCGGATTCGCCGGGTCCAGCGACGGGCCCTGCCAGCTGACCGGCAGCACGTCGATCAGGCCCCACTTCGCCACCTCGGAACCGTCCGCGCGCAGCGCCGCGATCTGGGCCGTCGGCCGGGTCACGCCCGTGGTGACCGACGAGATCCACTTGGCGACCTTGGTGGTGTCCGGGGTGAGGGGCCGGGTCAGCCGGATCGTGGAGAAGGTGACGCGCGACGGGAGCTGCCAGACGAACCCGTTGTTGCCGCCCTCCTGCCGCTGCTCGATCTCCACCTGGGAGGACAGTCCCTCGCACCCGTTGAAGAAACCGAGGCTCTCCCCGTCGATGGTCAGGGTGAAGAAGATGGTGGAGCCCGGGTCGAGTTCGCGGGACATCGAGGGGCCTTTCTGGTTCAGCGGGGGCGGCGGGGCGAGGAGATCGGGAGGCGGTCAGTGCCGGGGGTCGCGGAGGCGGCCGACGCGCTCGCGGTCCAGGCGGAGTTCGGTACGCAGGAGGCGGGTGATGCGCCCCGTCAGACGGTGGGTCAGCTCGTCCAACTGGAAGTCCGTGAGCGCGCGGGGGTCGAAACCACCCCGCGGGACCTCCGAGTAGGCGGGTGGCGGCGGGCTCTCGGAGTAGGGGGGCGGGGCGTCGGCGTGGGCATGGGCATGGGCGGATGTGGGTGTGGG
>NZ_MUBA01000591.1 GCF_002154575.1 Streptomyces bobili | reverse complement strand
GGCGATGTACCGGTAGAGGCGGATCTCCCACACCTCGCGCAGCCACCGCACCAGCGGACCGCCCGTCCCCGCGCCTCCACCGCCACCGCTTCCGCCGCCGCCACCCGCGCCCGCCATCACGCCTCCCCGTCCCCGTCGTCTTCGCCGTCGTCGGCCGGTGTGCGCAAGGGGCGGCCGGCGACGGCGAAGACGACGGGGACGGGGAGGCGTGATGGCGGGCGCGGGTGGCGGCGGCGGAAGCGGTGGCGGTGGAGGCGCGGGGACGGGCGGTCCGCTGGTGCGGTGGCTGCGCGAGGTGTGGGAGATCCGCCTCTACCGGTACATCGCCCTGCTGGTGACCCTCGCGCTGGTCGCCGGAGCGTTCTTCGCGGTGCGGACGGTGACCCGCGAGGACCGTTCGTGCGCGCCCGGAGTGTCCCGGCCCGAGGGCAGCGGGGAGTGCGTGGGCGTGGCGACGGACGCCTACGACTTCGGGCAGCCGCGGCTGCGGGAGGCGGTGCGGGCGATCGACCGGGAGAACGACGCGCTGAAGGCGGGGAGTTATGTGACGGTGGCGCTGATGCTGCCGTACACGGCCACCACCCCGTCGACGCTGAGCGACATCCTGCACGAGGTGCAGGGCGCCTACCTGGCGCAGTGGCAGGCCAACCACACCTCCAACGGGCAGGCTCCGGCGATCCGGCTGGTGCTCGCCAATCCCGGTGCCACCAGCGAGCACTGGGAGGTGATGGTCGACCAGTTGGAGCGGATGACGAAGAGCGCCGACCGGCTGCGCGCGGTGGCGGGGGTCGGCCAGAGCACCGACAACAACAAGAAGGCCGTCACCGAACTGACCCGGCGGGGCATCCCGGTGATCGGCGCCTCGATCACCGCCGACGATCTCGCCAACGGGCAGGACGGCAAGGACCCGTTCCCCGGTCTCGCGCGGGTCGCCCCGACCAACACCGACGAGGCGCGGGCGCTGGCCTCCTTCGCGAAGGTGAGCGCGGGGCGGGCGCTGCTGGTGTACGACAAGCCGGGTGATCCGTACACGCGGACGCTGCAGGCGTCGTTCGCCGCGCTGATCGAGGGCTCGCCGTACGAGCCGCAGCCGTTCACGCCGCCGGCCGACCGGACCCGGGAGGGGACGACGGCGAACACGTTCCGGCAGATCACGCATCTGGTGTGCGACACCGCGCCGGGCACGGACACCATCCTGTTCGCCGGCCGGCACACGCAGTTGCGGCAGTTCATCAACGCGCTGGGCACCCGCGGCTGCCAGGACCGGCGGTTCACGCTGCTGACGGGTGACGAGGGCTCGTATCTGACGGGCGACACGAAACTCGACCGAACCGCTCTCACGCACAACCTGTCCGTGCGTTACACCGCCCTCGCCCACCCGGACGCCTGGCCGAGCGACCCGGCGGTGACGGGCGGCTCGGCGCGGGACGCGCGGACGCTGACCGACCTGCTGGCCCGCGCCGGGCGCGCGCCGGTCGGGCCGATCGGGGAGACCGGCGGGAGGGGCCTGGAGGACGGTCAGCTGATCATCGGGTACGACGCGGTGCGGCTGGCGGTGCACGGTGTCCGCGAGGCGACACCGGACGGCGCGGCGGTGCCGCCGCTGGCGGAGGTCGGCCTCCAGTGGCCGCAGGTCAAGGGCTCGCTGCGGGTGAACGGGGCGAGCGGCTGGATCTGCCTGGACGTGCACGGCAACCCGTACGACAAGGCCGTACCGATCGTGGAGCTGACGCCCGAGGGCGGTTCCCGCTTCGTGCGGATCGCGTGGCCGGAGGGGAAGCCGCCGGCGAAGGAGTGCCTGCCGCCGTCGTAGTCACCGAAGCCGGCCGACGGGGCCGGGAAGTCCTACCGCCCCCTTCACGCTTCGATCAACCGTTCGAATCTCGCCCGCCAGCGGGGCTCCGTCTCGCCCTCGCCCTGGAACTCGTGGGTGAAGCGGAGGGCGGTGCCGCCCTCGTCGTCGCGCTCCAGGTGGAAGCGCATCCGGCCGCCGCCCTCCACCGTGTACTCGGCGACCCGCTCCACGTCCCAGGCGGTGACCTGCCCGGCGCCCAGGCCGGGCAGGCCGATCACGCCGCCCAGCCGGGGTTCGAGGACGTCGACGGGGCCGTACCAGCCCGAGAGCCCGTCGGCGGTGGCGAGGGCCGGCCAGACCGCCTCGACGGGTCTCGGGAGCCGCACCAGGAAATGCAGGATGCGCGTGTTCCCGTGGGTCTGGCTGGAGCCCTGTTCGATGGAACCGCTCATGACACCAGAGTGACCCCCGGGAACCGCTTTCGCGTTGTTACCGGGGGTCACACCAGGGGTTCACGTCGAGACTCACACCAGGGGCTGCTCCGAAGGCTGCCGTCTACACACCGGCGTACGAGTGCTTGCCGGTGACGAAGATGTTGACGCCGTAGTAGTTGAACAGCCAGCAGCCGAAGGCGGCCAGGGCCAGGTAGGCGGCCTTGCGGCCCTTCCAGCCGGCGGTGGCGCGGGCGTGCAGGTAGCAGGCGTAGGCGACCCAGGTGATGAAGGACCAGGTCTCCTTGGGGTCCCAGCCCCAGTAGCGGCCCCAGGCGTCGCCCGCCCAGATCGCGCCCGCGATGATCGTGAACGTCCACAGCGGGAACACGGCCGCGTTGACGCGGTAGGCGAACTTGTCGAGGGTCGCCGCGGCGGGCAGCCGGTCGAGGACCGAGTTGGCGAACTTCCCGGGCTTGCCGCCGCTCACCAGCTTGTTCTCGTAGGAGTCCTTGAAGAGGTACAGGATCGTGGAGACCGCGCCGACGTAGAACACCGCGCCGCAGAAGATCGCGGTGGAGACGTGGATGTACAGCCAGTACGAGTGCAGCGCCGGGACCAGCTGGTCGCTCGCCGTGTACAGCACGGTGACGGCGAGGCCGAGGTCGAGCAGGACCGAGGTGATGAGGAACAGTCCGAGCCAGCGCACGTTCTTCCGCAGGGCCAGCAGCGTGAGATACACGCCGACGGCCACCGTGGAGAAGGTGATGTTGAACTCGTACATGTTGCCCCACGGCGCCCGCTGCACCGAGAGCGCGCGGGTGAGCACCCCGCCGAACTCGATCGCGAAGGCGAGCACAGTGAGGGAGATGGCGATACGGCCGTACAGGTCGCCCTGTTCGTCCCCGCCGTGCGCGCCCGGACCGTCGGGCACGTCGCGGGCACCGGTGGCGGACCGCACCACGACCTTCGGCCGCTGCAGGACGGCGGTGCCGCCGCCCTTCTGCACGGTGACGGCCGGGGCCGCCTTCCTGGCCGCGGCCTGGGCGGTCAGCGCGGCGGCGGTACGGCCGACCTTGCTGCGTCCGCCGAAGGTCCATTCGGCGATGTAGGCGAAGAAGGCCAGGGTGTAGACGGCCATCGCGGAGTAGATCAGCGTGTTGCTGATGCTCGCGAGGTTCTCGTTGGTCGCGGCGGCGAGGTTCACCGCGCCGGCGAGGTCGGTTGCGGCGGCGAGAGTCACTTCTCAGACCCTTCGGCAGGTACGGCTCGGAGATCGGGGGTGTCGGGGGATTCGGGGGTGTCGGCGTCGTCCTCGGGGGCTCCGGGAGCCCGGTCGTACAGGATCCCGGCCAGCTCGCCGAGTTCCTCGGGCACCTTCGCGGACTCACTGCGGCCGAGCCCGGCCATCTCGACGACCGTCACGCCGTCGGCACCCCGCACCGCACGCACCCACACCCGGCGGCGCTGGATGAACAGGGAGGCGGCCAGGCCGAAGATCGCGGTGAGCGCGCCGCCCAGCGCCCAGCCGCTGGCGGGCTGCTGGGTGACCTGGAAGTTCGCCCATTCCTTGGTGCCCTCGTAGGTCACCGTGCCGGCGCCGTTCGGGAGGGTCATGGTCTCGCCCGGCTTGAGGTTCTCCCGCAGCTGCAGCTTCTTGGCGTCCTTGAACGCCTTCATGTGGGTCTTGTCGAGCTGGTAGACGCTCTGCGGGATGCCCGAGTCGACGCCGAGGTCGCCGTGGTAGGGCGCGAGGTTCAGTACGGGGTTGAGCAGGGCCGGGAAGGTGGAGGCCGTCTCCATGCCCTTGACGTACGACGGCAGGAAGAAGGCCTGGAAGCCGAGCTGTTCGGTGACGCCCTTGGCGTTCTTGTAGCCGTCGAGGACCTTCACCACTCCGGAGGAGGTGACGTTGGAGTCGAGGGGCAGCAGCGGTACGGCGTCGCTGAAGACGACCTTGCCCCTGCCGTCCCGGACGGTGACGACCGGGGCGTAGCCGTGGGCGGTGAGGTAGACCTTGGAGTCGCCGATCTCCAGCGGGTGGTTGACCTGGACGGTGGTCTTCCGGTCCTTGCCGTGGGCGCCGACGCTGTAGGTGAGGGAGGCCTCGTAGGTACGGGGGGTGCCCTTGTTGGGGCCGCTCGCCTCGTACGTGCCGGTGAACTCGTCCAGGGAGAAGCTGAACGGCGTCAGGTCGTCGACGCTGAAGAGGTTGCCGGACTTGAAGTCGTCGTAGGAGATGAGGGTGTTGGAGAAACCGCCGCTTCCCTCGACGAGGAGTTTGTTTCCCTCGGACTTGAAGAGCTGGCCCCAGGCGAAGGAGGTCAGCATCACGATCAGCGCGATGTGGAAGGCGAGGTTGCCGACCTCACGGAGGTAGCCCTTCTCGGCGGCCACGGCGTCACCGGCCAGATGGGCCCGGAAACGGCGCTTCCTCAGCAGCGCGAGTGCGGCCTCGCGGACCTCCTCGGGCGCGGCCCGCGTCTGCCACGTCGTGTACGCGGGCAGCCGGGTCAGCCGCTTGGGCGCGCCCGGCGGACGGCCGCGCAGCTGGCCCACGAACTGCCAGGTGCGGGGCACGATGCAGCCGACGAGGGAGACGAACAGCAGGATGTAGATCGCGGAGAACCACACCGAGCTGTACACGTGGAACAGCCCGAGCCGGTCGTAGAGCGGCGCGAGCGTCTCGTGCGCCGCGCGGAAGTCGGCGACCTTCGTCTCGTCGCTGCCGGTCTGCGGGATCAGCGAACCGGGGATCGCGCCGAGCGCCAGCAGCAGCAGGAGCAGCAGCGCCACCCGCATGGAGGTCAGCTGGCGCCAGAACCAGCGGGCCCAGCCGATCACGCCCAGGCCGGGCCCACTGGCGAGGGTGTCGGTGGGGGCCGTGGACAGCTGGGAGCCGGCGGCGCCGAGTCCCTGGTCGTCGGGGGCCGTGGTGGGCTCGTCGGCTGTGGTCTTGTTCATCGATCAGATCCCCACGGTGAAGCCGTTGGACCAGGACTGCAGGTCCTGCACGAGGTAGTCCCACGCGCCGGTCAGCAGCAGCACACCGGTCCCGATCATCATCACGCCGCCGACGCGCATGACCCACACGTAGTGCCGCTTGACCCAGGCGAAGGTGCCGAGCGCCTTGCGGAAGGCGACCGCGGCGAGCACGAACGGCAGGCCGAGGCCGAGGCAGTAGGCGACGGTCAGTATGGCACCGCGGCCCGCGCTCGACTGCTGCGAGGACAGGGCGAGCACGGAGGCCAGGGTGGGGCCGATGCAGGGGGTCCAGCCGATGCCGAACAGCGCGCCGAGCAGCGGGGCGCCCGCCAGTCCGGCGACGGGCCTGCGGTGGAAGCGGAACTCCCGCTGGGTCATCCAGGGCATCAGGCCCATGAAGAAGACACCCATGAGGATCATGAGCACGCCCAGCACCTTGGACAGGACACCGCTGTTGGCCTGGAGGGTGTCCCCGAAGAAGCCGAAGAGGGCCCCGCTGGAGACGAACACCGCCGTGAAGCCGAGCACGAAGAGGGAGGCGCCGGCGACCATCCGGCCGCGCCGGGCCTCGGCCAGATCGGTGCCCGCGACGCCGGTGACGTACGACAGGTAGCCGGGCACGAGCGGCAGGACGCAGGGCGAGAAGAAGGAGATGAGTCCGCCGAGCAGGGCGACGGGCAGGGCGACCAGCAGGGCTCCGTTGAGCACCGTGCCGTTGTAGCCCTCCGCCGCGAGGGTGGTGACCGCGCTCACGTCACTTCTCCGCGAGGACCGGGTCGATCATGGAGCGCAGTTTCTCCTCGCTGAGCGCGGCCAGGGAACGGGCCGCGATCTTCCCTTCCCGGTCGAGGACGAGCGTGGAGGGGATCGCCTGGAGGTTCAGCGTGCCCTTCTTGAACCGGAGCATCAGCTTGCTGCTCGGGTCGTACAGGCTCGGGTAGGTGACGCCGTACGTCTTCTCGAAGGCGAGGGCGCTCGACTCCTTGGCGTCGGCGACGTTGATGCCGACGAACTGCACGCCCTGCGCCTTCAGGTCGGTGGAGACCTTCTGGAAGTTGGGCGCCTCGGCCCGGCAGGGGGCGCACCAGGATCCCCACACGTTCAGGACGACGACCTTGCCCTTGAAGGAGGAGACCGCCAGCTGCTTGTTGTCGATGGTCTTGCCGGACAGGTCCGGGGCCGGGTCCCGCTTGCCCTTCTCGGCGGTCGAGATGCCGTCCTTGCCCATGATGAAGTTGGTGTCACCGCCCCCGCCGGAGACGCCTCCGGAGGTACAGGCGGACAACAGCAACGCCGCGGCGACGGCTACGGCGGCGGACAACGGGGTGCGGCTGGCGGCACTCATGTGAAAAGTTTCGCATGCCCGTTCCGGGGATCTTGGGCACCCCCCTTGCGGGCAGAGAACCGCATTTCAGGCAGCGTTCGCGGAGCTGGACGCGGTACCGGCGCCGGCGGTCTCGGAGGCCCCAGCGAGAAACGTCTTCCAGCCACCGGCCGGTTCCTGCCCCACGTCCAGCGTGCGCAGCTTGGCGAGGACCTCCGGCTTCTGTACGTCGATCCAGTCGACGAACTGCCGGAAGGAGACCAGGCGCACGTCCGCGCCCTTCTCCTTCTCGCGCGCGATGTGCTTGAACGCCTCCTCGACGGCGTCCATGTAGATGCCGCCGTTCCACTGCTCGAAGTGGTTGCCGACGAAGAACGGCGCGCGGTTCGTCTCGAACGCCCGGCGGAAGCCCTGGATGTACGCCTGCGCCGACTGCTTGCGCCAGCCCGGGTAGTTGTGGCTGGGCGCCTTCGTCGAGTTGACCGACTGGTTGGCGAGCATGTTGTAGTCCATCGACAGGACCTCGAAGCCACGGCCGGGGAACGGTATCTGCTGCAACGGCAGGTCCCACATGCCCTGCTTCTTGTCGGGCCAGACCTGACGGCCGCCGGGCGAGGAGGCGTCGTAGCGCCAGCCGAGGGAGCGGGCGGTGGGCAGCAGGCTCTCCTGGCCGAGGAGGCAGGGCGTACGGGCGCCGACGAGTTCCTTGTCGTAGTCGAAGGGCAGCGCGGGCAGGTCGGTCCACCCGGTGTTGGTGCGCCACTCCTTCACGAACGACTTGGCCTGGTCGATCTCGTCGCGCCACTGGCTTCCGGTCCAGTTGCCGACGGACCCGGAACCGGCGCAGAAGTGCCCGTTGAAGTGGGTGCCTATCTCGTGGCCCTCCAGCCAGGCGCGGCGGACGTTGATCAGCGTCGCCTTCACGTGGTCGTCGGTGAGGTAACCGATGTCGGAAGCGCCGCGGGGATTGTTGGGCGGGTCGTAGAGCCGCTTCTTGGACTCGGGCAGGAGGTAGAGCCCGGAGAGGAAGAAGGTCATGGCCGCGCCGTGCTCCTTGGCGAGGTCCAGGAAACGCGGGAAGAGACCGTTTCCCACCTCGGCCGCGCCGTCCCACGAGAAGA
>NZ_MUBA01000590.1 GCF_002154575.1 Streptomyces bobili | reverse complement strand
GGTGCCGGCGACCGGCGTCACGATGTCGACCTGCTCGGTCCGCACGTCCCGCGTCGCCTCGTAGGCGAGCAGGGTGACCAGCTCGTCGGCGAGGCGACGGAAGGTCGCGGAGTCCGTGCGGCGGTCGCGCAGCGTGGTGAGCTTGTGGGCCACCAGGGGGTGGTCGACGACGTGGAGACGCATGTCCACAACAGTAACCGGGCCCGACCCGCCCAGCGTCCCCACAGACAGTGAGCCTCTCCCCCTGACTCAAGGGTTCCGTCGGCATCAAACCGTCCTTCGCAGGGAAGGTGGTGGGACACGGACCAGGGTGGTGGACCAATGGCTGACCTGCCAGAGCGTGCGGCGCCGCGACCGGAGGAGCCGCCGAAGGGCCCTTCGGAGGGGCCCGCGGAGAGGCCTGCGGAGACCGAGGGCGAGCGCCGCCGGCGACGCGCCCAGTTCCTGCGCGACCTGGCCGAGGCCCGGGAACTGCGCGACCGCGTCCAGCCACGCCGCGCCAAGACCGCCCGGCTGCGACACGCGATGCGCATGCGCACCTTCCGCTGGTAGCCCCTCGCCCGGCGCCCGTTGGGAGGATCGCCGACCTCACGCGCGTTACGGGGTGGGCGTGCGTGGCCGTACGGCAAAGCCGCGTACGATCCGCGGTGGTGGCAACGAGTGCGCTGGTCGCGTCGCTCGCGGACGTCCCCGTGGACCCGCGATCAAAACGTCCGGACACAGGGAGCCGAAGATGTCCCCTGGACGCCTTGTTTCTGCCACGATTCCGAGTGGGTGGGGCTCGGAGCCTCCAGCTCTCTCCGCCCGCAACCTCCGCCGGGGGGACCCCCAACCGGCACGCCTATGACCAGTGGGAGAGTCACGGTGTACTTCGCCGCACTGCTCGCGCGCACCGAAGACGGGTGGGAAGCGAGCGACACAGAGCTCGACGATGTGGAAACCCTGTCGGATCTGGCCGACCTGGCCCGGGAAGCCTCTCCCGACGAGGACACCGTCCTCGTGCTGATCGAGCAGGAGGACTCCTGGTTCGGAGTCGTCCGCATCGACGGCGAGGAGGACCCGCGCATCTTCGTCTCCGACGCGAGCGCAGCCGCCCGCAGTTCCTACGGCGAGATCCTGCTCACCGACGAACTGCTGGGCCGAGATCCGGCTGACGCCGACGACCTGGACGCCCTCGACCTCGACGGCACCGAGGACGGTGACGACGAGAGCGACGACGTCGACGAGGACGACGGGGACGGCGTGGCGAGCGCCGGCCCGGCCGAGGCGGTGCCGCACGGCCCCGTCGGCGACGCCGGCATCCTGGACGACCTCGGCGTCGGCGAGAAGGAACTGAAGTCGCTGTCCTCGGACGCGCTCACCGAGATCGCCGAGTCCCTCGGGGCCTCGGAGGTCCTGGAGACCGTCCGCTGACCGCACCGACCGAGGGGGGCCGGTCCGCCGACCCCGTACGTGACCCATGGCGGGCCGCGATGCGGCTCGCCATGGACGAGGCCGCGCTGGCCGCCCTCGGCGGCGACGTCCCCGTCGGTGCCGTCGTGCTGGGCGCCGACGGCACCACCGTCCTCGCGACCGGCCACAACGAACGCGAGGCGGGCGGTGACCCCACGGCCCACGCGGAGGTCCTCGCCCTGCGGCGGGCCGCCGCGCGGACCGGGGAGTGGCGGCTGACCGGCTGCACGCTCGTCGTGACGCTGGAACCGTGCACGATGTGCGCGGGCGCGCTCGTCCAGTCCCGCGTGGACCGCGTCGTCTACGGCGCGCGCGACGACAAGGCGGGCGCGGCCGGCTCCCTCTGGGACGTCGTCCGCGACCGGCGGCTCAACCACCGCCCCGAGGTCGTCGAGGGGGTCCTCGCCGAGGACTGCGCCGCGCTGCTCACCGAGTTCTTCCGCTCCCGCTGATCGCGTCGCGAATCCTGCCTGGGAATCCGATTTCAAAGCGGGGCTCACCTTGTTGTAAGGTCTCTCTCGGTAGCGTGTCCGAGCGGCCGAAGGAGCTCGCCTCGAAAGCGAGTGTGGCGCAAGTCACCGAGGGTTCAAATCCCTCCGCTACCGCTGATGACACCCCCTGAACCGTGGCGACACGGGTCAGGGGGTGTCTTGCTGTACGGCCGATGCCACGTACCCCCCGAAAACGCCCCGCCCGTCGTGGCGTTGGTCGGAGGAAATGATGTGAGGGTTACACTCGCGGCCGGCAAACAGGGGGCCCTAGGGGCAGTACTCAGAGGGAGGCCGCGGTGGCGGTGAACGCAAAGAAGATCGCCGTCTACGCACTCGTGGTCTTCGTGCTCTATGTGATCATCACGGACCCGGAGAAGGCGGCGGACTACGTCCAGATAGGCTTCGAGGGCATATCGGACGCCGCCGGCGCCATCGGCGACTTCTTCACCTGGATCGCCGACGGAGCGAAGTAGAAGCGGCTGCGCGGCAGTAGCCACTGGGAGTGCCCTTGATCCGCCATCTGGTCCTCTTCAAGCTCAATGAGGGCGTCACCCGTGACGACCCCCGGGTGGTGGAGGGCGAAGCGGCCTTCCGCGCCCTCGGCGGGCAGATCGAGGAACTGCGCTTCTGGGAGCTGGGCTGGAACATCAGTGACCGGCCCATCGCCTACGACTTCGCGATCAACTCGGCGGTCGAGGACGCGGACGCCCTGAAGCGGTACCTCGAGCACCCGGCACACCAGGCCGGCGTCGCCCTCTGGCGCGAGTTCGCCACCTGGGTGATCGCCGACTACGCGTTCTGAGGCGCCTTCCACTGAGCCCTCCGCCGGAACGGCGGGGGGCTTTCGCGCGTCCTGCGGCCAACTTCTCCCTCAACACGGTGTTATGGGGTGCTTGCACACAGTGCACATGTCTTGTGATGCTATGACCGCTTTTGATGGATGAGTTGACCGAAGTTGACCTGACGAAGAGGTGGCGTTGACCGTGTCGGCCAGTACTGCGCCGCCTCAGGAAGAGGCACCCGCCCCGATGACGCCCGAGCGGCGCCGCGGCGCGGACACCCGGGCACTGACCCAGGTGCTCTTCTCCGAGTTGAAGAACCTCCAGCCGGGCACGCCGGAGCACGACCGCGTGCGCGGGGCGCTCATCGAGGCCAACCTTCCCCTCGTCCGCTACGCCGCCGGACGCTTCCGCTCCCGCAACGAGCCGATGGAGGACGTCGTCCAGGTCGGCACCATCGGCCTGATCAACGCCATCGACCGCTTCGACCCCGACCGGGGCGTGCAGTTCCCGACCTTCGCCATGCCGACGGTCGTGGGCGAGATCAAGCGGTACTTCCGCGACAACGTGCGCACCGTCCACGTACCGCGCCGGCTGCACGAGCTGTGGGTGCAGGTCAACAGCGCGACCGAGGACCTGACCACCGCCTTCGGCCGTACGCCGACCACCGCCGAGATCGCCGGGCGGCTGCGCATCCCCGAGCACGAGGTGCTGTCCTGCATCGAGGCCGGCCGCTCGTACCACGCGACCTCCCTGGAGGCCGCGCAGGAGGGCGACGGGCTGCCCGGACTGCTGGACCGGCTCGGCTACGAGGACCCGGCGCTGGACGGGGTGGAGCACCGCGACCTGGTCCGCCACCTCCTGGTCCAGCTCCCCGAACGCGAGCAGCGGATCCTGCTGCTGCGCTACTACAGCAACCTGACCCAGTCCCAGATCAGCGCGGAACTCGGGGTCTCCCAGATGCACGTCTCACGCCTCCTGGCGCGCAGTTTCCAGCGGCTGCGGTCGGCCAACCGCATCGACGCCTGAAGGACCCTGGCAGGGGGCGAGGGCTCGCGCGGCACTCGGGGGGTGGCCCGTCGGGGGTGCCCCCCTCGGAGTGAAGACGCGTAACCGAACGCGGGAGCGATCCATCACCGTGACGGGCGAATCCCTCAACGGCGCACTTCCGGGCTGAAGTGCGCTGAAACACCGTCACACCCCCTCTTTCCAGGGCCGTTTCGTGACTCACATGTCGACATGTCACTACAGCGTGTTGCCGACATGTGACATTCTGCCGGAAGCGCGTTTGCCAGGGCTTCGGCTCCGGTATTCAGGTGAAGGCTGGCGTTCCTCGATCCGGAGCGTTCGTCACGACCGTCCCGCGACCCAAAGGGGGTGGCATGTCCGCAGACCAGGGCAGCTCGAAGGTGCTCATGCTCACAAAGAGCGAGTCCGCGCCCACCGAGCCCGTCACGACCGTCGAGCCCGACGGGCTCGTCGCCGTCACGGCCCTCGAGGCCGCTCCCGTCCCGGCCCTTCCGGCCACGGGGGCCATCGACACCCGCACCCTGTCCCGCTCCCTGTTCCTGCGGCTGGCCGCGCTCGACGAGGAGAGCCCCGAGCGCGCGTACGTCCGGGACACGCTCATCGAGCTGAACCTCCCGCTCGTGCGGTACGCGGCAGCACGCTTCCGCTCGCGCAACGAACCGATGGAGGACATCGTCCAGGTCGGCACCATCGGCCTGATCAAGGCGATCGACCGCTTCGACTGCGAACGGGGCGTCGAGTTCCCGACCTTCGCGATGCCGACGGTCGTGGGCGAGATCAAGCGCTTCTTCCGTGACACCTCGTGGTCGGTGCGCGTCCCGCGCCGCCTCCAGGAGCTGCGGCTGGCCCTCACCAAGGCCAGCGACGAACTCGCCCAGAAGCTGGACCGCTCGCCGACGGTGGCCGAACTGGCCGTCGTCCTGGGCGTGTCCGAGGAGGACGTGGTCGACGGGCTGGCCGTCGGCAACGCGTACACGGCCTCCTCCCTCGACTCCCCGGCCCCCGAGGACGACGGTGGCGAGGGCTCCCTCGCCGACCGCCTCGGTTACGAGGACACGGCGCTGGAGGGTGTGGAGTACCGCGAGTCGCTGAAGCCGCTGCTGGCCAAGCTGCCGCCGCGCGAGCGGCGGATCATCATGCTCCGCTTCTTCGCCAACATGACGCAGTCACAGATCGGCGAGGAGGTCGGCATCTCCCAGATGCACGTCTCCCGCCTCCTCACGCGCACGCTGTCCCAGCTCCGCGAGGGCCTGATCTCCGACTGAGCCACCGAGGCGGGCCGCCGGGCCCGTCAGCGGGGTTCCTTCCTGACGAACCGTCAGCCACACTGGCGCGATGCGCCGGCCGATGTGGACCCAGGGCCGCCGGGGCGCCGTAATGGGCGCGTCGGCGGCCGTCGTCATGTGTGCGGGAGGACTCGGACTCCTGGCCGTGGAAGGCGGCGGCCAGGACGGGGGATACGTGGCGACAGGCGCGGCGCCGGGCCCCTCGGGCGCCGCGGCGCCGCCCTCGGCCGGGGTGCGGCTGATACCGCTGGACGGCGAGGAGTCCGGGCCGTCCCCCTCGGGCAAGGCCGCCCCGACACCGTCGGCGAGCGACGCCCCGCCGATTCCACCGCCTCCGCCGTCGGCCCCGAACGCGCACCCGTCGTCGCCCGGAGCACCGGCCGGCCCCGGCTCGGCCCCGGCATCCACCCCCTCCAACTCACCGTCCCCGGTGCCGGTTTCGCCGACGGCACCACCCGCCGGCCCTGCCGTCCTGGACGTGGGCGAGCCCGAACGCGCCGCCACGGACCGCCGGTGGTGCGAGCAGGTGACGCTCACCTTCCACAACTCGGGCGGTACGGAGGTCCGTTCGGGCTCGGTGACCCTGGGGACGCACATCATCGGCGCCCTGGGCGTCGACTGGGCGACGATCGAGTCCACGGAGGAGATCCCCGCGCCGATCGCCCCCGGCGCCCGCGAGCGCGGCACCTGGACGGTGTGCGTGGACGCCTGGCGCGTCCCCCTGGGCATGCGTGTGGAGACACGGGACGTGTCGGTGAGGTGGGAGTGACGCCGTCGGCTTGACCGAGGACGGGACGGGTGTGGGTACGGGCGGACGCGCCGCCGTGCCGGCGCGTCCGAGGCCCCGCGCGGTCAAGGCGCGCCCCGCTGTTCCTGTTTGAGCGCCGACGCCGTGTTGATCCCACCTGCGCGCCGGCGCCGCGTTGTTCCTACTTGAGCGCCAGCCAGGCCACCGCCGCCACGATCGCGACCGCCGCGACGATGCCGATGATCAGGCCGAGGCGGGAGCCGGCCGGGGCGGGGGCCCTG
>NZ_MUBA01000059.1 GCF_002154575.1 Streptomyces bobili | reverse complement strand
GTGCAGGCACCGGTGGCCGCCGCGGAACGGCCGGCGGACCAGCACCACTGGCACCTGTCCGACCTCCTGCACCCCTTCCAGCACCGGGCCGGCTGAGCCGAAGGGGGCCGGAGCGCGGGAGCCCGCCTTCCGTAGGATCGGGGCATGCCTTCGAACGCCGACAAGAACGCGGCGCCGCCGCTCCCGGCCCCCCTGCGGGTACCGGTCGCCGACTCCCACACCCACCTCGACATGCAGTCGGGCACCGTCGAGGAGGGCCTCGCGAAAGCCGCGTCGGTCGGCGTGACGACGGTCGTCCAGGTCGGCTGCGACGTCGCCGGCTCCCGCTGGGCGGCCGAGACGGCAGCGGCGTACGACAGCGTCCACGCGGCGGTCGCCCTGCACCCCAACGAAGCCCCCCGCATCGTCCACGGCGACCCCGACGGATGGTCCCGGCAGGGGGCGCGCGAGGCCGGAGGCGCCGGGGCGCTCGACACGGCGCTCGCCGAGATCGACCGCCTGGCCGCGCTCCCCCAGGTCAAGGGCGTCGGCGAGACCGGCCTCGACCACTTCCGCACCGGCCCCGAGGGCATGGAGGCGCAGGAGCGTTCCTTCCGCGCCCACATCGAGATGGCCAAACGGCACGGCAAGGCCCTCGTCATCCACGACCGCGACGCCCACGCGGACGTCCTGCGGGTGCTGAAGGAGGAGGGCGCCCCCGAGCGGACCGTCTTCCACTGCTACTCCGGCGACGCCGAGATGGCGCAGATCTGCGCCCGCGCCGGATACTTCATGTCCTTCGCAGGCAACGTCACCTTCAAGAACGCCCAGCATCTGCGCGACGCCCTCGCCGTCGCCCCGCTGGAGCTGGTCCTCGTCGAGACCGACGCCCCCTTCCTCACCCCGGCGCCCTACCGCGGACGGCCCAACGCGCCCTATCTCGTTCCGGTCACGGTCCGCGCCATGGCCGCCGTACGCGGCATCGACGAGGACACCCTGGCGGGCGCCCTGGCCGCCAACACGGCCCGCGCCTTCGGCTACTGACCCGTGGACACCGCACCCGAACACAACTCTGGGTAGCCGCGTCGCTTTGGAGAGTGACGGTCGCTCCGCTAGGTTCTGGGGGCCCGATCCGGACCACCTTCGGACCCCAGGACCCCTGGAGCGTGTCGGCGTGAGCAACGTGCACCACCTGCGGGACGCGCAGTACCCACAGCACCCGGAGCCCCTCCCGCCCGGCGCCGGGGACACGTACGTCGACGTCGGCGTCCACAACGCCGAGACCCTCGCGTACGGGGTGTACGCGGCCCCCTGGGAGCAGGGCACGCCGGTCGGGACGGCGGCGCTGTACGAGGACACCTACCGGCCCGCCTACGAGTCACCGGGGCCACGGGCGTCGCAGGAGCCCCCGGAGCCGCCCCAGCCGGTGCTTCCCCGCCAGGCGTACGCCGGTGACACCGGGCCGGGCGGCCGGGCCGCACGCCGGCGCGGGACGCGCCGGTCCGAGCGCTCGGACTCCCCGCTGCGCCGCCTGCTGCCCCTGTTCCCCCTGCTGCCCCAGGCGCTGGTCGTCGCGTTCCTCGCGGGCGGCACCACCGCCTTCGTCGCCAAGGACAAGGCGATCGAGCTGACCGTCGACGGCAAGCCCCGCACCCTGCACACCTTCGCCGACGACGTGGGCGAACTGCTCGCGGAGGAGGGCCTGCGGGTCGGCGCGCACGACATGGTGGCGCCCGCCCCCGGCACCGCCCTCGACAACGGCGACGAGATCGCCGTGCGGTACGGCCGCCCCGTCCGCCTCATGCTGGACGGCAGGCCGCGCGAGGGGTGGACGACGGCCCACACCGTGGAGGAGGCGCTCAGACAGCTCGGGGTGCGGGCCGAGGGCGCGTACCTCTCCGTCTCGCGCTCCCGGCCCATCGGGCGCGAGGGACTGGCGCTGGACGTCCGTACCGAACGCGCCCTGACGATCATGGCCGACGGCCGGGCCCGCACCGTCCGCACCAACGCGGCGACCGTGCGCGAGGCCGTCGAGGAGGCCGGGATCATCCTGCGCGGCCAGGACACCACGTCCGTCGCGCCCGGCAGCTTCCNNGCGCACCGTCAACGGCGTCCGGCAGAAACCGAGACGCGTCAGGACCGAGATCGTGCGCGAACCCCGCGCGCAGGTCGTCAAGGTGGGCACGAAGCCACGGCCGGCCTCGGTACGCGGCGCCGACCACCTCGACTGGCAGGCCCTCGCGGTCTGCGA
>NZ_MUBA01000589.1 GCF_002154575.1 Streptomyces bobili | reverse complement strand
AGTTTGTCGAAACTCTCGCGCGCGAGAGTTTCGACAAACTGAGTGGTCGGTATGCGCTTGCCATCGCCGCAGGGCCGCCGAGCTGGGGTGTTACCCGCGTTAACGCTGACGATTTCGAGGAGACGGGCGGGAGAAAGGGGGGCGCCGGGAGATGACGATCAGTCAGGTCAGCACCGGTTCGTCAGGCAGCCCGGTCCCGGCGGGTCAGTCGTCCGGTTCGCCCAGTACCGGGAAGCGGCGCGGGGCCACGCACAGCAGCACCAGGAAGGCCAGCGCGGCGGCACCGGCCGCGCCCAGGTACACGGCGTGCACGGCGTCCGCGACCGCGTGCCGGGTCGCCTCCGCCGGGGCGCCCGCCTCCAGGTCGCGGGCGACGGAGTCCAGGTCTCCCGCGCCGCCCAGCCGCGCCGCCAGCACCCCGTTGGCCACCGCCCCGAACAGTGCCGCGCCGATCGTCTGCCCGCTCTGACGGCAGAACAGGACCGACGCCGTCGTGGTGCCCCGCTCCGACCAGCCGACCGTCGACTGCACGCCGACGATCAGCGGCAGCTGGAACAGCCCGAGTGCCGCGCCGAGCAGCAGCATCAGCAGCGTCGGCTGCCAGGCCGCGCCCGGATACGGCAGGAAGGGGAACGCGAGCAGGATCAGCGTCGCCGCCCCGATGCCGAGGAGGGCGGTGTCGCGGAAGCCGATGCGCCGGTACACGTGCTGGCTGAGGGCCGCCGACAGCGGCCAGCTCAGCGTCCACACCGACAGCACGAACCCGGCCGTCACCGGATCCAGGTCCAGCACCGCCTGGGCGTACGTCGGCAGGAACACCGTGGGCGCCACCATCAGCAGGCCCAGCGCGCCCAGCGTGAGGTTGACCGCGGCGATCGTACGGCGGCGCCACACCCAGCCCGGGATGATCGGCTCGGCGGCCCGGCGCTCGATGACCACGACCAGGCCGGCCAGGGCGAGACCCCCGGCGAACAGGGCGAGCGACGGCGCCGACAGCCACGGCCAGGCCACCCCGCCCTGCACCAGCGCGGTCAGCAGCACCCCGCCGGTCGCGAACACCGCGAGCGCGCCCGCCCAGTCGACCCGCGCGCGGGCCCGCGACTCCCGTTGCGGCTCGTGCAGGTGACGCACGATCAGCCACAACGCCACCGCGCCGATGGGCAGGTTGACGAGGAAGATCCACCGCCAGTCGGCGTACGCCGCCAGCAGCCCGCCCAGACCCGGTCCGGCGACCGCGGACACCGCCCACACCGTGGACAGCTTGGACTGGATCTTCGGGCGTTCCTTCAGCGGGTAGAGGTCGGCGGCCAGGGTCTGCACGGTGCCCTGCAAGGCGCCGCCGCCCAGGCCCTGCACGACCCGGAACGCGATCAGCGCACCCATGTTCCAGGCCAGCGCGCACAGCAGCGAGCCGAGCAGGAAGAGCACCGCGCCGGCCACCAGCACGGGTTTGCGGCCGAAGGTGTCGGAGAGCTTGCCGTAGACGGGCAGGGTGACCGTGACGGCGAGCAGATAGCCGGAGAACAGCCAGGAGAAGACGGAGAACCCGCCGAGGTCGCCGACGATCTGCGGTACGGCGGTGGAGACGATGGTGGAGTCCAGCGCGGCCAGCGCCATGGACAGCATGAGCGCGGCGACGACCGCACCGCGCTTCCCGGTGTCCCCGGTGTCCGTGCCCTGCCCGGCGGCTTCCCGTGTCGCGGGTCCGATGTCGCCCATCCGATGCCCCACCCCTGTCCGTCCCGCGTTCCCGTGCCCCTTGCACCTATCGCCGCGGACAGCTTCCCACTTGACCCTGACGCGAGGGGAGGGTGGAGCCTGACCGGGTCAGAGGGTGGACACGACCCCGAGGCGCACTCCACCCACCGGTGGACAGCCCCTAGGGGTCTCTCCGTACTACGGCTCGGGGAGGGCTCGTACCGCCGGAGGACGAGAGAGGCCCACTCCGCTCCTTAACCTGGCTTTACGTCGCCGGGGCGGGCAACCCCACCGGCCGGAGGTGGGGTTAACCCCCCTCGAAGACGGGCCCGAGCACCAGCGCGCCGCACCCGGTCGCGCCGACAGACTCTTCGACGTAGCACCGAACGCGTCAGACCCGCGCACCAAACTTCCGACAGAGGAGATTCACGTGACTTCGGCTGTGACCATTCCCAGGCACGGGGGTACTGGAGGGCGTACGGCCGTTGCCGCTCGAGCGCGGCAGGTCGTCAAGGCGTACGGGTCCGGGGAGACCCGCGTCGTCGCCCTCGACCACGTCGACGTGGACATCGCCCGTGGCCGCTTCACCGCGATCATGGGCCCCTCGGGGTCCGGCAAATCCACCCTGATGCACTGCCTCGCCGGCCTGGACACCGTCACGTCCGGGCAGATCTACCTGGACGAGACCGAGATCACCGGCCTCAAGGACAAGAAGCTGACGCAACTGCGCCGGGACCGGATCGGGTTCATCTTCCAGGCGTTCAACCTGCTGCCGACGCTCAACGCGCTGGAGAACATCACGCTGCCCATGGACATCGCCGGCCGCAAGCCGGACAAAGGCTGGCTGCAGCAGGTCGTCGAGACGGTTGGACTGGCCGACCGGCTCAAGCACCGGCCCACCCAGCTCTCCGGCGGCCAGCAGCAGCGCGTCGCCGTGGCGCGCGCCCTCGCCGCCCGCCCCGAGATCATCTTCGGCGACGAGCCGACCGGAAACCTCGACTCGCGGGCCGGTGCGGAGGTCCTGGGATTCCTGCGCCGCTCCGTGGACGAACTCGGCCAGACCATCGTCATGGTCACCCACGATCCCGTAGCCGCCTCCTACGCCGACCGCGTCCTGTACCTCGCCGACGGCCGCATCGTCGACGAGATGAACCAGCCGACGGCCGAGCAGGTCCTGGACCGCATGAAGGACTTCGACGCCCGGGGGCGTACCTCATGACCGTCATGAAGACCTCGATGCGCAACTTCCTCGCGCACAAGGGACGCATGGCCCTGTCGGCCGTGGCCGTGCTGCTGTCGGTGGCCTTCGTCTGCGGGACGCTGGTGTTCACCGACACGATGACCACCACCTTCGACAAGCTCTTCCAGGCCACCGCGTCCGATGTCACGGTCAGCGCCAAGGGCGCCTCCGACACCGGCGAGACCACCTCCCGCACCGGAAAGCCGCCGGTCATGCCGGCCTCCGTGCTCGACGAGGTGCGCAAGGCCGACGGCGTCCTGAAGGCCGAGGGGACGGTGTTCTCCACCTCGGCGACCGTCGTGGACGGCGACCTCGACAAGCTCTCGCCCAGCAGCGGGGCGCCGACCATCGTCGGCAACTGGAACAGCAACGAGGCCCGCACCATGGAGATCACCTCCGGTGCGGCGCCCAAGGGGCCCGACCAGATCCTGGTCGACGCCGACACCGCCGACAAGCACGGCCTGGGACTCGGCGACGAGATCGGTGTGATCACGGTCGTCGGCACGCACCACGCGCGCGTGTCCGGCATCGCCACCTTCACCGTCACCAACCCCGGCGCGGCGATCTTCTACCTGGACACCAAAACCGCCCAGCAGACCCTGGTCGGCCGGACCGGCGTCTACACCAACGTCAACGTCACGGCCGCCCAGGGCGTCACCGACGCCCAGCTGAAGCAGAGCGTGGCCGCCGAACTCCGCGGCGGCTACAAGGTGCAGACCGCCAAGGAGGTCGCCGACGCCAACCAGCAGAACGTCAACGGCTTCCTCAACGTGATGAAGTACGCGCTGCTCGGCTTCGCCGGGATCGCCTTCCTCGTCGGCATCTTCCTGATCGTCAACACCTTCTCGATGCTGGTGGCCCAGCGCACCCGCGAGATCGGCCTGATGCGCGCCCTCGGCTACTCCCGCAAGCAGATCAACCGATCGGTGCTCCTGGAGGCCCTGCTGCTCGGCGGGGTGGGCTCCGTCCTCGGCGTCGGCGCGGGGATCGGCGTCGCCATCGGGCTGATGAAACTCATGGGCCTCATGGGCATGCACCTGTCCAGCAGCGACCTGACCGTCGTCTGGACGACTCCGGCACTCGGTCTGCTCCTCGGCGTGGTCGTCACCGTCCTGGCGGCCTACCTGCCCGCCCGGCGCGCGGGGCGGATCTCCCCGATGGCCGCACTGCGCGAGGCCGGCGCCCCGGCGGACGTCAGAGCAGGTGTCGTACGTGCCGTCTCCGGCCTGGTCCTGACGGCCGCCGGCTGCTGGGGCCTGTACGCCGCCGCCACCGCGGACACCGCCAAGGACGGCTCGGCGTGGCTGGGCCTGGGCGTGGTCCTGACCCTGGTCGGCCTCGTGGTCGTCGTCCCGCTGATCGCCGGCGGCCTGGTCCGCGTCCTCGGGGCGGTCCTGCTGCGGATGTTCGGCCCCGTCGGCCGGATGGCCGAGCGCAACGCGCTGCGCAACCCGCGCCGCACCGGGGCCACCGGCGCCGCGCTGATGATCGGCCTGGCCCTGGTGGCCTGCCTGTCGGTGGTCGGCTCCTCGATGGTGGCATCCGCCACCGACCAGCTGGACAAGACCGTCGGCACGGACTTCATCATCCAGAGCGACAACGAGGGCGCGCTCATCAACCCGCAGGCCGTGAAGGCCGTGAAGGAGACCCCGGGCGTGGCCCGCGTCACCGAGTACAAGCTGCTCGAGGCCACCCTGACCACCCCCGACGGCAAGGTCACCAAGGACGAGACGATCAACGCGGCCGACGCGACGTACGCCCAGGACCTGCGCACCGAGACCGTCGCCGGCAACCTCGCCGACGCCTACCGGGCCGACTCGATGTCCGTCAACGAGGACTTCGCCGAGGCCCACGGGATCAAGCTCGGCTCCGCGGTCGCCGTCGACTTCGAGGACGGTACGACGGCCAGGCTGACGGTCCGTGCCATCACCAGCGACGACGTAGTCATCGACAAGGGGGCCATGTACGCCTCCATCACCACGGCGGCCAAGTACGTGCCCGCCGACCGGATGCCGCTCGACCTGATGCTGTTCGCCACCGCCGAGAAGGGGCAGCAGGATGCCGCCTACAAGGCGCTGAAGTCGGCCCTGCACGGCATGCCCGAGTACACCGTGCGCGACCAGACCGACTACAAGCAGGCACTGAAGGACCAGATCGGCCAGCTGCTCAACATGATCTACGGCCTGCTCGCGCTCGCGATCATCGTCGCGGTCCTCGGTGTCGTGAACACCCTGGCCCTCTCCGTGGTCGAGCGGACCCGGGAGATCGGCCTCATGAGGGCCATCGGCCTCTCCCGCCGCCAGCTGCGCCGCATGATCCGCCTGGAGTCCGTGGTGATCGCGGTCTTCGGCGCCCTGCTGGGCCTCGGCCTGGGCATGGGCTGGGGCGCCACCGCCCAGCGACTCCTCGCACTGGAGGGCCTGACCGTCCTCGACATCCCGTGGCCGACGATCATCGGCGTCTTCATCGCCTCGGCCTTCGTGGGCCTGTTCGCGGCCCTGGTGCCGGCGTTCAGGGCGGCACGGATGAACGTCCTGAACGCCATCGCGACAGACTGACGGGACCGATATCGATATGAGGTAGACGGACCGGACAAGAGACAGACGGACCGGACGAGTCGTTTCGGACCGACAGGCCGGCGGGGCACGGAGAGGAAACTCCGTGCCCCGCCGGCCGTATGTGCCCGTCCCGCGCCGGTGGTCAGCCGGTGGCGCGTACCGCCTGGTAGTACTTCTTCGCGGTCTTGAGGCAGGCTTCCTTCAGCTTCTTGCGCTGAGCGGGCGTGTACGGGTCGGCCCAGGGGCGGTACCCACAAGCGGTGTTCAGGTCCCTGAGGAGGGCCTTGTCGATGCGCAGCTTGTGATCCCGCTTGAAGTAGTAGTTGCCCGCCAGCGTCTTGTAGTTCCGGTAGCCGAAGTCGTGGCGGTAGCAGCCCCACCTGAAGTCGTAGCCGCCGGGAAGGGTGTCCGGCGAGGAGTTGCAGTAGTTGGTGCTCCAGTTGAAGCGGTACTTCTCGATCGCCTGCTTGTGACCGAGGTGCAGGGAGAGCGCATCGCTCCACCTCAGTGACGAGGCGTTCGAATCCCCGGTGAGGCTCTTCAGTTTGGAGAGCTTCTGCGCCTTGGTCACGGCGGCGGTGGCCGACGGGGAGGCGGAATTTTCGGCGGCTGAGGAATCCGCTATCGCGGGCGTGGCCGCGGTGGCGAGAAGGATGCCAGAAATGGCGATTCCGGGGAGTGCGGTGCGCAACTTGGTCATGGTTGCTTTCCTTTTCGGAGTGGTTGGCGGCAACCATGGCATGTCCGCGCAACGGGATCAATTGACTTCTTGACGAGTTGGCCGGCGGAGGAAATCGGAACAGAATGTTCCGCGTTTCTGACCTCGCTCGATGGGTGAGATGTGGGGGCATATACCAGTCTCGCTATATTGCGCGGAGCCGGTGAGGGCAAGCTCAGATGTTGCTCAAGTGGGCGTTGCGGGGCGGCACTTGGACTAGTGTTCGGAGGGATGTCCGTTCCGAGGTTCGTCGGTGTCGAGCGATCCGGGAGTGAAGGTGCAGCGTCATCAACGGGGGATGGCCTGGGCGCATGCCGAGTGCGGGGAAATTCATGATGAAAGGCTGGAGGAAACCCTGGGAAGAGCCGTGCGGGAATGGCGGGGAAGAACAGGGATGACGCAGGCGCGGCTCGCGGAACTCTCCGGTCTGACGCAAGCGGCGATTTCCCGGCTGGAACACGGAAAGTGCATGCCGACGTTCCCTTTGCTGGAAAGGATCGCCCAGGCCTTCGGTTCGGCCCTGCTCGTGTCGATGGACCCCGGGCGCGGAGTGACCGTGACCTTCGCCGGCGGCGGTGACATGACCTGACCTGACGGCAAGGCCGAGGCCCGGAGGACGCTGATCGGCAGATACAGGCCACCGATCTGCCGGTTCTACGGCGTGTCGCCGGCCTGTATCTGCCAATCGTCCGCGGCCGACCTCCTCCTCGACTCCGTCTCCTCCGCCCTCATAAATAATGCAAGCATGCTTGCTTGTTTATTGGCTCGCTGCCATGCTCCTCCCCATGGCCGACCCGACGCCCGTGCTCGACGACCTGCGTGCCGAAAGCGACGAACTCGACCGGCTGGTGGCCGGGGCGGGTCCCGATCGCTGGGGCCTTCCCACCCCCGCCCCCGGCTGGACCGTCGCCCACCAGATCGCGCATCTCGCCTGGACCGACCGCTCGGCCCTCGTCGCCGCCACCGACGAGGACGGGTTCCGGACCCTGGTCCAACAGGCCCTCGCCGCCCCCGACTCCTTCGTCGACCAGGGCGCGGAAGAAGCCGCCGGACTCCCGCCCGCCGAGCTGCTGGCCCGCTGGCGCGAAGGCCGTGCCGCCCTCGACGAGGCGCTGCGCAAGGCCCCACCCGGCGCCCGTTTCCCCTGGTACGGCCCCCCGATGGCGGCCGCCTCCCTCGCCACCGCCCGCCTCATGGAGACCTGGGCCCACGGCCTGGACGTGGCCGAGGCGCTCGGCGTCACCCGCGCCCCCACCGACCGCATCCGGCACATCGCCCGCCTCGGCGTCCGCACCCGCGACTTCTCCTTCGGCGTGCACGGGCTCCCCGCCCCCGCCGACCCCGTCCGGGTCGAACTGCGCAGTCCCTCCGGTGAGTCGTGGGCGTACGGCCCCGAGGACGCCCCCCAGCGCGTCACCGGTCCCGCGCTCGACTTCTGCCTGCTGGTCACCCAGCGCGCCCACCGCACCGACCTCGCGCTGCACGCCGAGGGCCCCGACGCCGACCGCTGGCTGGACATCGCGCAGGCCTTCGCGGGCCCGCCCGGCCCCGGCCGTTCGCCGAAAGGGGACGGCGGGTGAGGGCTCTGCGCGTCGGCAACTCCTCCGGCTTCTACGGCGACCGCTTCGACGCCATGCGCGAGATGCTCACCGGCGGCGAACTCGACGTCCTCACCGGCGACTATCTCGCCGAGCTGACCATGCTGATCCTCGGCCGGGACCGCCTGAAGGACCCCTCCGCCGGGTACGCCCGCACCTTCCTGCGCCAGGTGGAGGAGACCCTCGGCCTCGCCCACGAGCGCGGGGTCAGGATCGTCACCAACGCCGGGGGCCTCAACCCGGCCGGACTCGCCGACGCCGTACGGGCGCTGGCGGACCGGCTCGGCATCCCCGTACGGGTCGCGCACGTCGAGGGTGACGACCTCGGGCCCCGGTACCCCGGCAGCCTCACCGCGCACGCCTACCTCGGCGGCTTCGGCATCGCGGCCTGTCTGCGCGAGGGCGCGGACGTCGTGGTGACCGGGCGCGTGACGGACGCGGCCCTGGTCACCGGGCCCGCCGCCGCCCACTTCGGCTGGGGGCCCACCGAGTACGACCGGCTCGCGGGAGCCGTCGTCGCCGGGCACGTCCTGGAGTGCGGGACGCAGGCCACCGGCGGCAACTACGCCTTCTTCGGGGAGGGTGACGTCCGCCGGCCCGGCTTCCCCCTCGCCGAGCTGCAGGCCGACGGCAGCAGCGTCATCACCAAGCATCCGGGCACGGGCGGCTTCGTCGACATCGGCACGGTCACGGCCCAGCTGCTGTACGAGACGGGCGGCGCCCGGTACGCGGGACCGGACGTCACCGCCCGGCTGGACACCGTACGGCTCACCCAGGACGGCCCGGACCGCGTCCGGATCGACGGAGTGCGGGGCGAGGCGCCGCCGCCGGACCTCAAGGTGGGGCGCACGCGGATCGGCGGATTCCGCAACGAGGTCGTCTTCGTGCTGACCGGCCTCGACATCGAGGCCAAGGCGGAGCTGGTGCGCGGGCAGATGGCGGAGGCCTTCGACAAGTCGGCGCCGCAGGACGTCCGTTGGGACCTGGTCCGCACCGACCGTGGTGACGCCGGGACGGAGGAGACGGCGAGCGCGCTGCTGCGGCTCGTCGTCCGCGACCCGGAACAGGCCGTCGTCGGGCGGGCGTTGAGCGGTGCGGCCGTGGAGCTGGCGCTGGCCAGCTATCCCGGCTTCCACGTGCTCGCGCCGCCCGGCAAGGGCGCCCCCTACGGCGTGTTCGAGGCCGCGTACGTCCCGCAGGGCGAGGTGGACCACGTGGCCGTCCTCGCCGACGGCCGCCGTGTCCCCGTACCCCCCGCCATCGACACCCTCGGCCTGGACGACGTACCGCAGCCGCCGCTGCCCGAGCCGCCGCCGGCCGGGCCCGTGCGGCGGGCGCCCCTCGGGCTCGTCGCCGGGGCCCGCAGCGGCGACAAGGGCGGGGACGCCAACGTGGGCGTGTGGGTGCGGTCGGAGGCGGCCTGGCGGTGGCTCGCCCACACCCTGACCGTCGACCGGTTCCGCGAACTGATCCCGGAGAGCGGCGAGCTGCGCGTCACCCGGCACGTCCTGCCCCGGCTGCGCGCCCTGAACTTCGTCGTCGAAGGCTTCCTCGGCGCCGGCGTCGCCTCCCAGCACCGCTTCGACCCGCAGGCCAAGGCGCTCGGCGAATGGCTGCGCTCCCGCCACCTGGACATCCCGGAGGAACTGCACCGGGACCTTCCCGAGGGCCTGCACCGGGACCTTCCGGACGGCCGCTCCCTGGACCGCCCGGAGGGCCCGCACCGGGATCGACCTGACGCCTCGCACCGGAACCTCCCGGAGGCCCCGCACCGGAACCTCCCGGAGGCCCCGCACCGGGACCGACCTGACGCCTCGCACCGGGACCGACCTGAGGCCCCGCACCGGGACCGACCTGAGGCCCCGCACCGGGACCGACCTGAGGCCCCGCGCCGGGACCTCCCCGGCGCGGGGCCTCAGGTC
>NZ_MUBA01000588.1 GCF_002154575.1 Streptomyces bobili | reverse complement strand
GTGCTGTACTCGCGCAGTGGGGCGGGAGAGGTGCTGGTGCGGGCCCGGCAGGAACCGGAGACAGCCCCCGCAAACCGTCCCGTCACCCCGCGGAGCTAGCATCCGGGGATGACTACTGATGCCGGTGCTTCCCCCCTCGATGTCGAGATCGGTGCCCTCAAGGGCGGTTCCGCGGACCTCTCGCAGTACGCGGGCCAGGCCGTCCTGATCGTGAACGTGGCCTCCAAGTGCGGCCTGACCCCCCAGTACAACGGCCTGGAGAAGCTCCAGGAGCGGTACGCCGCCCAGGGCTTCACCGTGCTCGGGGTGCCCTGCAACCAGTTCCTCGGGCAGGAGCCCGGCAGCGCCGAGGAGATCGCCGAGTTCTGCTCGGCGACGTACGGCGTCACCTTCCCGCTGACCGAGAAGGCCGAGGTGAACGGGGACGGGCGGCACGCGCTGTACGAGCGGCTCGTCGGGTTCGCCGACGGTGAGGGACACAGCGGGGACATCCGCTGGAACTTCGAGAAGTTCCTCGTCGGCCGGGACGGCGCCGTGGCCGCCCGGTTCTCGCCGCAGACCGAGCCGGAGTCGGCCGAGATCGTCGCGGCGATCGAGAAGCAGCTGGGCTGACCTGCCCGCTTGACCTTGCCCCTGGGGCAGAGCCGAGCGTTCCCGTCGCCGGGCGGAGAAGGCCGCCCGGCGACGGAGGACGAGGATTCAGGTGGACGACGAGGCGCTGCTCACCATCGGCGCGTTCGCCGCGCGGGCCCGGCTGTCGGCCAAGGCACTACGGCTGTACGACCGGCTGGGGCTGCTGGCTCCGGCGCACGTCGACGAGGTGAGCGGTTACCGCTACTACCGCGCCGGCCAGGCGGAGCGCGCCCGGCTGGTGGCCCTGCTGCGGCAGCTCGACATGCCGCTCGCGCGGATCGCGGAGGTGATCGGCGCGGCGGACGGTGACGAGGCCGCCGAGCGGCTGACCGCCTACTGGGCGGGCGTCGAGACGCGGATCGCCGCCCAGCGCACCCTCACCGAGTACCTCCGTGCACGTCTGTCGGGAAGGAACTCCGAGATGTACGCAACGTTCGAGGTCGAGACGGTCGAGGTACCCGCGCAGGTGGTGATCACCGAGAAGCGGCACGTGCTGGCGGACGAGCTGCCCGCCTGGATCGGCGCGTCGCTCGGCCGGCTGGAGGAGGGGGCGCGGGCGGCCTGCGGGGGCGTCGCCGGGTCGCCGTTCGTCGTCTACCACTCCGAGGTGACGCAGGAGAGCGACGGACCGGTGGAGTCCTGCGTGCCGGTCGTCGACGAGGCGGCGGCGCGGGCCTGGGT
>NZ_MUBA01000587.1 GCF_002154575.1 Streptomyces bobili | reverse complement strand
CGGGCGCCCGCATCGTCGACGACATCCGGCTCGCCGTGCCCGAGGGCGCGTTCGTCGGACTCGTCGGCCCGAACGGCAGCGGCAAATCGACGCTCCTGCGCTGCGCCTACCGCGCCCTGCGCCCCGACGCGGGCGTGATCCGCCTCGGCGGGGACGACGTACGCACCCTGCGGCCGGCGGCAGCCGCGCGCGTCCTGGCGGCCCTGCCCCAGGAGTCCTCCGCCGAGTTCGACTTCACCGTCACCGAGGTGGTCGCCATGGGACGGCTGCCGCACCGCGACCGAACCGCGCGCACCGACCGGGACATCTGCGCCCACGCCATGGAGAGCACCGGCGTGGCGCATCTCGCCGACCGCGGGTTCCTCGCCCTGTCCGGCGGTGAGAAGCAACGCGTGCTCATCGCCCGCGCGCTGGCCCAGCAGCCGCGCGTGCTCGTTCTGGACGAACCCACCAACCACCTCGACATCGCGCACCAGTTGGAGATCCTCTCCCTGGTCCGCGGCAGCGGCCTCACCGCGCTGGCCGCCCTGCACGACCTCAACCTCGCCGCCGCCCACTGCGATCTGCTGTACGTGATCGACGACGGCCGCATCGTCGCCACCGGCACCCCGGCCGAGGTGCTCCGGCCGGCCCTGCTCGCGGACGTGTTCGGCGTCCACGCCCACCCCGTACGGCATCCCGTCACCGGCACCGTCCAGCTCCTGTTCGACCTCCTCCCCTAAGGAACCCCGTGCCCGCCCTGCGCCCCCTCGTCCTGGCCGCCGCCCTCGCCCTGACCGCCACCGGCTGCGGCGCCACCGTGGAACCGACGGCGACCACCGACGCCAAGGCCGTCACGCTCACCAACTGCGGTCGCGAGGTCACCTTCGACAAGGTCCCCGAACGCGTCGTCACCAACGACGTCGGCATCACCGAGCTGATGTTCGCCCTGGGCCTGGAGGACCGCATGGCCGGGTTCGCCATGCCCGACGACAAGGGCGATCTGAGCGGCGTCCCCTGGAAGGACGGCTACGAGAAGGTGAAGTGGCTGTCCAAGGACCAGCTCACCAAGGAGAACGTCCTCGACGCCCGCGCCGACCTCGTCTTCGCCGGCTGGAACTACGGCTTCCGCGAGGACGGCGGCTTCACCCCGGACGCCCTGAAGAAGCTCGGCATCCCGTCGTACATCCTCACCGAGTCCTGCCGCAACGGCCGCACGAAGAGCTCCCGCGGCATCATGGAGCCCCTGGAGGCGCTCTACGCCGACCTCACCAACCTGGGCAAGCTGTTCGGCGTCGAGAAGCGCGCGGCCGGCCTGATCGCCGGCTTCAAGAAGCAGGTCGCCGCCGTCCGCGCCCAGATCCCCGCGGGCGGTGCCCGGCCCACGGTCTTCCTCTACGACAGCGGCCAGGACCAGCCCTTCACCTCCGGCCGGTACGCCGCCCCCGACCAGATCATCAGCGAGGCCGGCGGCACCAACCTCATGCACGACGTGGCCGACTCCTGGACGACGGTCGGCTGGGAGAGCGTCGTCGCACGCGACCCGGACGTCATCGTGATCTGCGACTACGGGGACGTCGGCGCCGAACAGAAGAAGGACTTCCTCCTGTCCTACGCCCCGCTGCGCGACGTCTCGGCCGTCAAGCACCGCCGCATCGTCGTCCTCGACTATGTCGACCTCGTGGAGAGCCCCCGCAACCCGGCGGCGATCGCCCGCCTCGGCGCCTATCTGCGGACGGTGGGGACGGCCGGCTGACTCAGGCGCGGCGGGGCGGAGCCGGGGAGCCGAGGGCCGTGATCTCGGTCAGTGGCGTCCCGCCCGCCCACAGCAACAGGCGGGCTCCGTCCAGCAGATGGGTGTGCGTCTGACGCGCGGCCCACACCTCGTCCCGGTGCGAGAACGTGCCGCGGTGCACGACCAGCCGCACCCGGCGTCCGGACCGCCACCGCGCCCGGCACGAGCAGGCGCCGTCCTCGTCCGGCAGCGGCTCGGCCACCGGCCGGAACGCCACGTCGAGCAGCCGGCCTCGCCGGTCGCGGGCGGCGAGATGGACGGTGTCGTGGGCGGACGGCGGCAGCACCCGCCAGCCGTCCCGGCGCAGCATCCGTGCCACCGCGAGCACCAGTGCCGACGGGTCCAGATCCGCCAACTCCTCGGCCGTGTAGTAACCGTGACGCCGCCGCGCCGGCCGCCGGGACCGGCGGAGCGCGTAGACGGCGGCCACGCCGAGCGTCACCAGGACCAGGGCCGGGACCCAGTTGCCGACGGCGCGGCCCGCCAGCGCCAGGGCCGCGGTCGCGGCAGCCACGGCGAGGACCAGTACGGCGAGTGCGGGCAGCACCTCGCGCAGCCGCGGTCCGTAGCGGCCCGACGCGCGCAGCTCGCGCACGGTGCGGCGCCGGCGGGCACGCCAGGACCCGCCCACCGACGCTCGCTTCCCCCTGCGTGCCCCCAGAGCCGGCACCCCCCACGCCGTACACCGCGATGTGCCAGGAACGGATAGCTACCCGCAGTGTCATGAAATGCCCCCGCCCGGCACCTTTCGGCCATCGGCTTGGCCGAAGTGCGGCAGGGGGGTGCGGCGGCTCGACGGGCCGTTGTCAGTGGCGGGTGCGAAGCTGCTGGTCATGGACGAGGCTGACTTCATGCGGGGCCGGGTCTACGGCGCCGATCACGAGGACGCGGCGCCCCGCCCGGACCGCGAGTACGCGGAACTGGTGGGCGGCCCGCTGGACGGGCTGCTGCTGGACGTCACCGAGCGCCCCGGCGGCGACCTGCGCGAGGTGGCGCTGACCACCGAGATAGGCCGTTACGGCCCCGGTGGCTGGGCTCTGTACGAAGAACGGCACGGGGACGCCCGCCACTTCGACTGGCGGGGAGACGCGCCCGGCGCTCCCTGACGGCCCGGCGGGGTCCGGTGAGGGACCCGGATGGCTTGTTCGATCGTACGAACCTGCGTTCGTGAGGGTTACCTCTTGCCCTCAAGCTTGATAGGAAACCTTCCTGTCAGTTGAGTCGCACGCAGAGTTGCCCGCAGATCCACCTCCCTCCACCCCCCACTCCCCGACTGGAGTCACTGTGGTGCACAAGTCCCCCGGCGCGCAGGACCCGACCGCCGCGTCCCGCCGCACCGTCCTCGCCCTCTTCGCCGCCCTGACGGCGGCGCCGCTCCTCGCCTCCCCGCAGGCGTCCGCGGCCCCCCGGCTCCTCGCGGTGCCAGACCTGGACGACCCGGCGAAGAAGGAGATCGCCATGAAGCTGGTGTCGAGCGCGGAGAACTCCTCGCTCGACTGGAAGGCCCAGTACAAGTACATCGAGGACATAGGCGACGGCCGCGGCTACACCGCCGGCATCATCGGCTTCTGCTCCGGCACCGGCGACATGCTCGACCTCGTCGAGCTGTACGCCGCCCGCAAACCCGGCAACGTCCTCGCCAAGTACCTCCCCGCCCTGCGCGAGGTCGACGGCACCGACTCCCACCAGGGCCTCGACCCCAACTACCCGCGGGACTGGCGGAAGGCGGCCCAGGACACGGCGTTCCAGCAGGCGCAGAACGACGAACGCGACCGTGTCTACTTCGACCCGGCCGTGCGCCGCGCCAAGGCCGACGGCCTGCGCGTCCTCGGCCAGTTCGCGTACTACGACGCCATCGTCATGCACGGCGACGGCGGCGACTCCGCGAGCTTCGGCAGCATCCGCCGGCGCGCCCTGTCCAGGGCGAAGCCCCCGGCCCAGGGCGGCGACGAGACGGCGTACCTCCACGCCTTCCTCGACGCGCGTGTGTGGGCCATGAAGCAGGAGGAGGCGCACAGCGACACCAGCCGCGTCGACACCGCCCAGCGCGTCTTCCTGCGCCAGGGCAACCTCGACCTCCAACCGCCCCTGGACTGGAAGGTGTACGGCGACAGCTTCCACATCGGCTGACGGCACTGTGACGTGGCTGTGACGCGGGCCGTGGCCCGCGTCACAGCCGTGGGGAGGGGATGGCGAGCAGGATCGGCGGACGCCCGCCGCCGGACCGGCGGTACCGACGGAAGTGAGGCCGCGTGCTCGCACTGCTCGGAATCGCCGCCCTGTTGGGGAGTCCCGTCTGGTTGCTCGCCGTCCTCGTCCGGCTGATCGCCGTCGCCCTTCCCGGACGTCGTCCGGACTGGGGCGTGCGCCTGCTGCGCTGGTCCGCCGGGATGGCGGCGGCGGCCGCCGTCGCCTTATACCTGATGTCGGCCGGCCTGGTGCAGTTCTCGGTGCACGAGTCCCGCTCGGGCGCCGACTCGTGGCCTCCGCCCTCCTGCCGGGACGGCTTCTCCGCGGAGGCCGTCCGGCACCTCGTGGACTACCGCTCCTCCTACGTCCCGCCGGCCTTCGACTGCGTGCGCGACGACGGCACCACCTACCCGAGCAGTGACGCCTACCGGTGGATGAACGGCCTCGCGGCCGGCTTTGCCGCGGGAACCGGCCTGCTGGCGGCCGGGGCGTGGTATTCCGCCGGACGCCGGGAACGGGCGTCCGTCCCGGTGTCCTCCGGCAGTGGTGCGGCTGGGGCGTAGGAGCCGGATTCGGGGGTATGCGCGCGGTCATGAACGGGGTAATGAAGGCGGTCCGCATGGAACCTGTCCCTCCCGGCGAGGGCTCCCCGCGTCCCGAGCGGGGCCGGGTCGAGACGACGGTGGCCCTGGACGGAAAGAGCGGCTGCATCGCCGGGGCGCGGGAGTTGACGGGCGCTTTCCTCACGAGCGTGCAGCGCGAGCACGGGGTGCCGGTGTCGGCCCGCACCCTGGATCTCTCCCAGCTCGTGGTGAGCGAACTGGTGACCAACGCCCTGCGCCACGCGCCCGGCCCGGTCCTGCTGCATCTGCGTATCGCCGGTGCCGCCGTGGAGATCGCGGTCTGGGACAGCGAACCGGCGCTGCCGACGGCGCGCGAGGCGGATCCGACGAGAGTGGGGCAGCACGGCCTGGAGATCGTGATGGCCGTGGCCCAGGACGTCGACGTCGTCCGGGAGCCGGTCGGCAAGCGGATCGTCGCCCGGCTGGGGCTGCTCGACGGCCTGTAGACGGCAGACGGCGGTCGGCCGCACGCGGTGGGCGCTCCGGTCGTCGCGGATGTGCAACGCCGGCCCGGCGACGGCCGACATCCCGTCCGGCAGGGGGAGTGCACCGCGGCGCGCCCGGAACCGGAGCCCGGCGACACCGGCAACGCACGATCTCCGCCTCGACACGATGCCGTCCCCCCGGGCGGTGTCCGGCCAGGGGGACGGCCGTCGTGCGCCCGGCCTCAGGGCTTGTAGGGCAGGGTGGCGCAGTTGGAGCCGGCCGGCCTGCCGGCGAGCCGGTCGGTCAGCCAGGAGATCGCGTCGCCCTGGTCGGTGAGCAGCGGGGCGAAGTGGTTGAGCAGGGAGTTGCCCAGCGGCAGCAGGACGACCGGCTTGTAGGTGACGTCCGCCCCCTTCGCGCACCAGGCGACGGCGAGGTCCCGGGCCTGTCCGTGCGGTACGAGGTTGTCTGCGGTACCGGTCGCCACCCGCACCGGTGACGCGGGCTTGAGCCTGCCGATGCGCTGATCGGCCAGGAACGCCTTGAGCGCGGGTTCTGCCTCGATGATGGCGCCCAGGGAGCGGCCGTCGGTCGTCCAGGCGGTGCTGCGTGCCGAGTTGTAGGCGAGGAGGGCGTCCCCCACGCACATGGTGGACAGATCCTTGAGGGCCGCCCGGCCGGCCGCGTTGAGGTGCGCGTCCGCGATCGGCTTCAGCTCCGGGTCGGACTCCAGGAAGCCGTTGACCGACCAGCCCAGCGCCCCGGCGAGGTCGCTGCCGTCGATGGCCGCGGTGACGGAGACGAGGTCGGCGGGCGGCGCCCCGGCGTAGGTGCCGGCGAGTGGTACGTCGGGGGCGTACGCCGGCTGGAGTTCGGCGGCGGCGGCGGTGGCCCCGCCGCCCTGGCTGTAGCCGAAGAGGGCCACTCGCGAGCCGTCCGTGAGCGAGGTGCCGTCGAGGGCGCGGGCCGCGCGGACGGCGTCCAGCACCGCGTGGGCCTCGTCGACCCGGTTGACGTAGGTGTGCAGCCGGTCCGTGGTGCCCAGGCCGGTGTAGTCGGTGACGACGACGGCGACACCGCGGGCGAGCAGGCGGTAGATGGCCAGGACCTCGTAACCGACCGACACCGTCTGCCCGTTGAGCAGCAGCGGACGCTCCAGGCCGAGGGACGCGGCACACTGGTCGCCCTGTCCCATGGTGCCGGGGGCGACCGCGACCAGCGGCCGTGGTCCGGTGCCCTTCCAGGCGGCCGTCGGTTCGATGTAGGCGCCGGTGACGGCCATCGGCCGGCCCGCCGAGTCCGTGGACCTGTACATCAGGCGGGTCGCCCGGCCGGGCAGCGGACCGTCGATGCCGGGCAGGCTCAGGGCGAGGGGGAGACGTTCCGTGCGGATCAGCGCGCCGTCGGTGGCCGGCAGCGAGGCGGGCGGAGTGTAGAAGGCGGGGATGGTGACCCCGCGGGAGACCACGGGTTCCGTGGCTGTCGGGGCGTCGGCCGCGGCGGCCGGCGTGCCGAGGCAGGCGGCGGCCGTGACGGCCGCGGCG
>NZ_MUBA01000586.1 GCF_002154575.1 Streptomyces bobili | reverse complement strand
GCGTGGCGGGGCGTGATGGTGTGGTGGGGGCTGGATTCGGCCATGGAACCGGTATGAGGACTAGCCCGTCCGTGCCATGCGCGGTCTGTACGCCGCTCCCTACTCTAGGAAGTCGGTGACGGCAGGGACGAGGTGATGCGCGTGGCTCCGGTTCGCGGTACGGCGGTTCAGGACCACGTGGCCCTCGCCGAGATCGAACTGTGCGGGGAGCTGATCATCGCGGCCTCCGCCGCCGAGGAACGGCTCAGCCTGGAGAGCATCGACGAGGTGCTCAGGGTGGCCGAGGAGCGCGAGGCCCGCGCCGGATGACGGGCGGGCCTCCTGCCGACGCTCCCCGTGGACGCGGGGGAGTGGTCAGGTCCGCAGCAGGCGGCCGATGGCCTTCGTGGCCTCCTCCACCTTGGCGTCGATCTCGTCGCCGCCCTTGACGGCGGCGTCGGCGACGCAGTGGCGCAGGTGCTCCTCCAGCAGTTGCAGCGCGAAGGACTGCAGTGCCTTGGTGGAGGCGGACACCTGGGTGAGTATGTCGATGCAGTAGGTGTCCTCCTCGACCATGCGCTGCAGGCCGCGGATCTGCCCCTCGATGCGGCGCAGGCGCTTGAGGTGCTCGTCCTTCTGCTTGTGGTAGCCGTGCACACCGCGGTCGTGGTCGGTCACGACCTCTTCGGTGGCCGCCCCGGCCTCGGTGGTCGTCATGATGTCCTCCAGACATATACCCCTACTGGGTATATCGTACCGAACTTTGCCGGGTATAGGGCCTGTGGCCGCCGCTGTCGGCGGCCTGTGGACCGGACCACCGGGCGGCCCCGCTGCCGGTCGCCGCAGGCGATGGGTGACACTGGTGGGCGGCCCATTAGCCGTGGCCGGATGATGCGCCTAGCATCAGCCTGACCGAAACCGATGCATCCTGAGGACCCCACGTGCGCTTTCGTCTGACCCCCAGGGAGACGAGCTTCTACGACATGTTCGCCGCGTCCGCGGACAACATCGTCACGGGCTCGAAACTCCTCATGGAACTGCTCGGGGCGGACACCGCCGGCCGGGCCGAGATCGCAGAGCGTATGCGGGCCGCTGAACACGCCGGTGACGACGCCACCCACGCGATCTTCCACCAGTTGAACTCCTCCTTCATCACGCCGTTCGACCGCGAGGACATCTACAACCTCGCGTCGTCCCTCGACGACATCATGGACTTCATGGAGGAGGCCGTCGACCTCGTCGTCCTCTACAACGTCGAGGAACTGCCCAAGGGCGTCGAGCAGCAGATCGAGGTGCTGGCGCGGGCCGCCGAGCTGACCGCCGAGGCCATGCCGAACCTGCGGACCATGTCCAACCTCACCGAGTACTGGATCGAGGTCAACCGGCTGGAGAACCAGGCCGACCAGATCCACCGCAAGCTGCTCGCCCACCTCTTCAACGGCAAGTACGAAGCGATCGAGGTGCTGAAGCTCAAGCAGATCGTGGACGTGCTGGAGGAGGCCGCGGACGCCTTCGAGCACGTGGCGAACACGGTGGAGACCATCGCGGTCAAGGAGTCCTGACCTCTTCATGGACACCTTCGCACTGATCGTGACCATCGGGGTCGCGCTCGGATTCACGTACACGAACGGCTTCCACGACTCGGCGAACGCCATCGCCACGTCGGTGTCGACGCGGGCGCTGACCCCGCGGGCGGCGCTCGCCATGGCCGCGGTGATGAACCTCGCGGGCGCGTTCCTCGGCAGCGGGGTCGCGCACACCGTCAGCAAGGGTCTGATCGAGACGCCCGAGGGCTCGAAGGGGATGGGCATCCTCTTCGCGGCGCTGGTCGGCGCCATCGTCTGGAACCTGATCACCTGGTACTTCGGGCTGCCCTCGTCCTCGTCCCACGCGCTGTTCGGCGGCATGGTGGGCGCGGCACTGGCGGGCGGTACGGACGTCATCTGGTCCGGCGTGCTGGACAAGGTCGTCATCCCGATGTTCGTCTCGCCGGTCGTCGGCCTGATCGCCGGCTATCTGGTGATGTGCGCGATCATGTGGCTGTTCCGCCGGGCCAACCCGCACAAGGCCAAGCGCGGTTTCCGGATCGCGCAGACCGTGTCGGCGGCCGGGATGGCGCTCGGGCACGGCCTCCAGGACGCCCAGAAGACGATGGGCATCGTCGTGATGGCCCTCGTCATCGGCGATGTGCAGAGCGCCGACGCCCCGATTCCGGTGTGGGTGAAGATCGCCTGTGCGGTGATGCTGTCGCTCGGTACGTACGCCGGCGGGTGGCGCATCATGCGGACCCTGGGGCGCAAGATCATCGAGCTGGACCCGCCGCAGGGCTTCGCGGCCGAGACGACGGGCGCCTCGATCATGTTCATGTCGGCGTTCCTCTTCAAGGCGCCGATCTCGACGACGCACGTCATCACGTCGGCGATCATGGGCGTGGGCGCGACCAAGCGGGTCAACGCCGTGCGGTGGGGCGTCGCCAAGAACATCGTGCTGGGCTGGTTCATCACCATGCCGGCGGCGGGGGTCGTCGCGGCCTGCGCCTTCTGGATCGTCAACCTGGTGTTCCTGTAGGGACGCCGCCAGGGCGGTGCCGCTGTGCCGGTGCCGCCCCCGTACAACGCGCGAGCCCGCCCCCCGGGAGCCAGGGGGCGGGCTCTTCTGCGTCCTCGCGGTGGCACCGCCATGCAGCACCGCGAGGGGTCCGGGATCTCTAGCCGAAGCGGCCCGAGATGTAGTCCTCGGTGGCCTGGACGGACGGGTTGGAGAAGATGCGCTCCGTGTCGTCTATCTCGATCAGCCGGCCGGGCTGGCCGACGGCCGACAGGTTGAAGAACGCCGTGCGGTCGGAGACACGTGCCGCCTGCTGCATGTTGTGCGTCACGATGACGATCGTGAAGCGCTCCTTCAGCTCACCGATCAGGTCCTCGATCGCGAGGGTGGAGATCGGGTCGAGCGCGGAGCAGGGCTCGTCCATCAGCAGGACGTTCGGCTCCACCGCGATCGCCCGCGCGATGCACAGACGCTGCTGCTGGCCGCCGGAGAGGCCCGAGCCGGGCTTGTTGAGGCGGTCCTTCACCTCGTTCCACAGGTTCGCGCCCTTGAGGGACTTCTCGACGACGTCCTGCAGCTCGTTCTTCTTGTATTTGCCGTTCAGCCGCAGGCCCGCCGCCACGTTGTCGAAGATCGACATCGTGGGGAACGGGTTCGGGCGCTGGAACACCATGCCGACCTCGCGCCGCACCGACACCGGGTCGATGCCGTGGCCGTACAGGTCCTCGTCGTCGAGGAGCACCTTGCCCTCGACGCGGCCACCGGAGGTGACCTCGTGCATGCGGTTCAGCGTGCGCAGGAACGTCGACTTGCCGCAGCCGGAGGGGCCGATGAACGCCGTCACCGAACGCGGTTCGACGGTCATCGAGATGTCCTCGATCGCTTTGTGGGAGCCGTAGTACGCGGTCAGTCCGCTTACGTCGATTCGCTTGGCCATGTCTTCTACTTCACTTCCGGAGTCGGTCGCTGTGGGGGTCGCCGTCAGCGACCGGTCTTCGGGGCCTTCCAGCGGGCGATGCCGCGGGCCACCATGTTGAGGATCATCACGAAGGCGATCAGCGTGAGCGAGGCCGCCCAGGCACGGTCGTACGCCGCCGTCGAACCCGCGCTCTGCGAGTACTGCTGGTAGATGTACAGCGGCAGGGACGCCTGCGCGCCCTCGAACGGGTTCGTGTTGATGAACGGGTTGCCGAAGACGAGGAGCAGGACAGGGGCGGTCTCACCCGCGATGCGGGCCACCGACAGCATGACGCCGGTGATGATGCCGCCGATGGAGGTCGGGACGACCACCTTCAGGATCGTGCGCCACTTGGGGATGCCCAGGGCGAGGGAGGCCTCGCGCAGCTCGTTGGGGACGAGCTTGAGCATCTCCTCCGTAGAGCGTACGACGACCGGCATCATCAGGATGGCGAGCGCCAGCGAACCGGCGAAGCCGAAGGGCTGCATGTCGAACATCAGCATGAGGCTGAGGATGAACAGGCCCGCGACGATCGACGGGATGCCCGTCATGACGTCCACGAAGAAGGTGACGGCGCGCGCGAGGTTCCCGCGCCCGTACTCCACCAGGTAGATCGCGGTGAGGATGCCGATCGGGGCGCCGATCAGGGTGGCGAGACCGACCTGTTCCAGGCTGCCGATGATGGCGTGGTAGATGCCGCCGCCGGCCTCGGAGTCGGCGACGACGCCCATGGAATGGGTCAGGAAGTAGACGTCCAGGACCTTCGTGCCGCGCTGCACGGTCGCCCAGATCAGCGAGGCGAGCGGCACGATGGCGATGAGGAACGCGACCCAGACGAGGGCGGTGGCGATGCGGTCCTTGGCCTGCCGGCGGCCCTCGACGCGAGCGGCGATGCCATAGGTGCCCAGCAGGAAGAGGAGGCCGGCGATCAGGCCCCACTGGGCGCGGCTGTCGAGGCCCCCGGCCAGGCCGATGACCACGGCCAGGGCGATGGAGCCGGCCGCGATGGCCCAGGGGGACCACTTCGGCAGGCTGGCGCCGCGCAGGGTGCTGGGGCGCTTGTCGTTGACGACGGCGTGGCTCATGCGTTGGCCCCCGAGTACTCCTTGCGGCGGGCGATGATCGCGCGGGCCGCGCCGTTGACCAGCAGCGTGATGACGAACAGGACCAGACCGGAGGCGATGAGCGCGTCCCGGCCGAATTCCGACGCCTCGTTGAACTTGCTGGCGATGTTCTGGGCGAAGGTGCCACCGCCCGGGTTGAGCAGGCTGGCGTGGATGTCGAAGTCGGGGGAGAGGACCGTGGCGACGGCCATCGTCTCGCCCAGGGCGCGGCCGAGGCCGAGCATCGACGCGGAGATCACACCGGAGCGGCCGAACGGCAGCACGGACATCCGCACGACCTCCCAGCGCGTGGCGCCGAGGGCCAGGGCCGCCTCTTCGTGCATCTGCGGGACCTGGCGGAAGACCTCGCGGCTGACGTTGGTGATGATCGGCAGGATCATGATCGCCAGGAGGATGCCGACGGTGAGCATCGAGCGCGGAGCGCCCTGGTCCCAGGAGAAGATCCCGGTCCAGCCCAGGTATTCGTCCAGCCAGCCGAAGAGGCCGTCCATCTGCGGTACGAGGATCAGGGCGCCCCACAGGCCGTACACGATGGACGGTACGGCGGCGAGCAGGTCGATCACGTACGAGATCGGGCTGCGCAGCCTGCGCGGGGCGTAGTGGGTGAGGAACAGCGCGATGGCCACGGCGATCGGGACCGCGAGGACCATGGCGATCACCGAGGAGACCACCGTGCCGAAGGCGAGGACCGCGATGCCGAACTTCGGCGGGATCACGCCGGTGTTCCACTCGAAGGCGGTGAGGAAGTTCGCGTCGTCCTTGCTGATGGCCAGCGAGGCCCGGTACGCGAGGAAGCCCGCGATCGCGGCCATGATCGCGAGCAGCAGGATGCCCGACCCGCGGGAGAGACCGAGGAAGATCCGGTCACCGGGCCGGGTGGCGCCGCGCGCCGCGCGCTTCTGCTCGGTCGTGGTCGGCGGGGCCGTGGGGGGAGGTGCTTGGTCAGTCTTCTGTGTCGATATGTCCATTGGGGTTCTCCGGTCTGCGGAGCCGCTCATGGGTGGGCGGCTCGGGCGGGGCCGGGTGTGCGTGCGGCCCCTGGCGGCGGTGCACCGGACGGTGCGGTCCGGGCCGGGTGACCCCGGCGCCGGACCGCACCTTCAGATCAGCTCAGGCCCTCGATGGTGGTGCGGACCTTGGTGATGATGGAGTCGGGGATCGGCGCGTAGTCGATGCCCGAGAGGATGCCCTGGCCCTGCTCGCTGGCCAGGTACCGCAGGAAGGCCTTGGTGGCCGGCAGGGTGTCGGCCTTGTTGCCCTTGTCGCAGGCGATCTCGTACGTCACCAGGGTGATCGGGTACGCGCCCTCGGCCTTGGTGGTGTAGTCGAGCTTCAGCGCCAGGTCGTTGCCCGTGCCGACGACCTTGGCGGCCGCGACGGCCTTGGTGGCGCCGTCGGAGGAGGCCTTGACCGGGGCGGCGGCACCCGTGTTCAGGGCGACGGTGCCGAGACCGTCCTTGGCGTACGACAGCTCCATGTAGCCGATGGCGCCGTTGGTCTGCTTGACGCCCTGGGCCACGCCGGAGGAACCGGACGCGGACTGGCCGCCCTTGGCCTGCCAGGCCTTGCCGCCCTCGTACTTCCAGTCGTTCGGCGCGGCGGCGATCAGGTACTTGGTGAAGTTGTCCGTGGTGCCGGACTCGTCCGAGCGGTGGTACGGCTGGATCTGGAGGTCGGGAAGCTTCGCGTCGGGGTTGAGCTTCGCGATGGCCGCGTCGTTCCACTTCTTGATCTTGCCGTCGAAGATCTTCGCCATGGTCGGCGCGTCCAGGACGAGGTCCTCGACACCGGACAGGTTGTACGCGACGGCGATCGGGCCGGCCACCATCGGCAGGTCGATGCCCTGGCCACCGGTGCAGACCTTCTTGGAAGCCTCGACCTCTTCCGGCTTCAGCGCGGAGTCGGAGCCGGCGAAGGCGACCGTGCCCTGCGTGAACGCGGTGATACCGGCGCCGGAACCGGAGCCCTTGTAGTTGACCTGGACCCCGTTGCAGGCCTGGGTGAAGTTCTTGACCCAGGCGTCGATCGCGTTCTTCTGCGCGGAGGAGCCGTCGGCGAGGAGCTGGCCCTTGGCGTCGTCACACTTGATGTCACTGGCGCCCGTGGCCGCGGCCGAGTTGCTGCCGCTGCCCTTGGTACCGGTGTCGTCGGAGCCGCACGCCGTGAGGGCCAGGGCGCCGGAGACGGCGAGAGCACCGAGGGTGAGGGCCCGCCGGTTCATGCGCTGAAGCTTCACTTGAGGGAGATCCTTCCAGGAGCCGCCGTCCTGAATCCGGCGGCGTGCGAAGACTGTGGCGGCACGAGCGCTTCCCTTGAAGGTCGCGCACCGCACCGGGTAAGGCCGAAATTAGGCAGAACAGGTGAAGCCGCCTATGGGCCTAAATGAACGCGGGGTGAACCCCTGGAGGCGGTGTGGTTAGGTCACGGAACGCTCACGCCGAGGACACAGGGTGATTCCGGCCGGAACCAGGGCTGGGACAGGCCTAGGTCAGGTGCAGAGCGGTCAGCAGCGCGTCGACGAGGGCGCCGTCCCTCGGCTGGGTGAGGCGTTCGCGGGCCGCCGCCGGAGGCAGCCAGAGCAGCCGGTCCACCTCGTCGTTCGGGACGAAACGGCCGGCCTCCGCCTCGGCCGCCCAGTAGCGGACCTCCTTGGGGCGGTCCTGGGCGACATAGCGGACGGCGTGCAGGTAGGGGCCCGGACACGCCGCGTACCCCGTCTCCTCGGCCACCTCGCGCAGGGCGCACGCCAGCCAGTCCTCGCCACGCTTGAGCTTGCCCTTGGGGTGCGACCAGTCGTCGTACTTCGGTCGGTGGACCAGACATAGCTCCAGCTCACCGCCGACCGGCGACCGGCGCCACAGGACGCAGCCGGCTGCCCGGACGGTGGTCGGGCCGGAGGTCCGGTCGGCGGTCTGGGCGGTGGTCCGGTCGGGACCGCCGTCGCTGCCGTCGCTGCCGTGCGGAGTGCCGTCGGGAGTGTCGTGGGGAATGCTCACCGGTCACCGCCTATCCGTGGGGCCTGCCGTATACGAACGCCGGCGTGCGGGCTACGACGTGTCGGTCAGGACGTGCCCGTGCCCGTGCCGATGGTCTGCGTCGGTACCGTCGTCGCGCCCGACAGCCGGTGCAGCGCCAGCAGCAGCCGGTCCAGGCGGGACTCGCAGGCGTGCTCCAGCGCCAGCGTGCCCGACAGCCAGGCCAGTTCCGGGCGGATCTCCTCCGACCAGCCGGGGTCCAGAAGCGGGCGGAACGTGTGCAGACTGGCGCTGATCCGGCGGGCCGAGCGGCGCAGGGCGCGCGCCGCGTCGACGGCGTCCGCCGTGCCCCCGCCCGAGCCGCTCGGCCCGCCGCCGGTCTCCCGGTGCAGGCGCAGCGCCCGGAGGAACTCGGTGGCCTGGCCCCGGAGATAGCCCGCGAGGGCCTCTCCGGTCACGGGCGGGGCGGCGGGCCCGGCCGCGGAATCCGTCAGGTCATGGTGTTGCTGTGCCACGCCGGCGCCTCCGGGCGTCTATGAGCATCTCCTGGACGTTGCGCAGGGGCTGGCCGTCCGCGTCGGTCGCGTGCCGGGTCCACTCGCCGTCCGGGCCGAGGTGCCAGGAGGCGGTCGCGTCCGACATTCCGGTCTCCAACAGCCTGTTCAGGGCCGCGCGGTGGGCCGGGTCCACGACCCTGACCAGTGCCTCGATACGACGGTCGAGGTTGCGGTGCATCATGTCGGCGCTGCCGATCCACACCTCGGGTTCACCGCCGTTGCCGAAGCCGAACACCCGGGAGTGCTCCAGGAACCGGCCGAGGATCGAACGGACCCGGATGTTGTCCGACAGGCCCGGCACGCCCGGCCGTACGGCGCAGATGCCCCGCACCCAGACGTCGACCGTGACACCGGCCTGGGAGGCCCGGTACAGGGCGTCGATGATCGCCTCGTCCACCATCGAGTTGACCTTGATGCGGACGTGGGCGGGACGTCCGGCACGGTGGTGCTGGACCTCCTTGTCGATCCGCGAGATCAGGCCGTCGCGCAGGGACTTGGGGGCGACCAGCAGCCGGCGGTAGGTCTCGCGGCGGGAGTAGCCGGAGAGCCTGTTGAACAGGTCGGAGAGGTCCGCGCCGACCTGCTGGTCGGCGGTGAGCAGGCCGAGGTCCTCGTACAGCCGGGCGGTCTTCGGGTGGTAGTTGCCGGTGCCGACGTGGCTGTAACGCCGTAGCGTCTCGCCCTCCTGACGGACCACCAGGGACAGCTTGCAGTGGGTCTTCAGGCCGACGAGGCCGTAGACGACATGGCAGCCGGCCTCCTCCAGTTTGCGCGCCCACTTGATGTTGGCGTGCTCGTCGAAGCGGGCCTTGATCTCGACCAGGACGAGGACCTGCTTGCCGGACTCGGCGGCGTCGATGAGCGCGTCGACTATCGGGGAGTCGCCGGAGGTCCGGTACAGGGTCTGCTTGATCGCGAGGACGTCCGGGTCGTCGGCCGCCTGCTGGAGGAAGGCCTGCACGGAGGTGGAGAACGAGTCGTACGGGTGGTGCAGCAGCACGTCCCGGTTGCGCAGCGCGGCGAATATGTCGGGCTCGGACGCCGACTCCACCTCCGCCAGATCGCGGTGGACGCCCGCGATGAACTTGCGGTACTTCAGCTCGGGCCGGTCGAGGCCGTGGATGCGGAAGAGGCCGGTGAGGTCGAGGGGGCCCGGCAGCGGGTACACCTCGGCCTCGCTGATCTTCAGCTCGCGCACCAGCAGGTCGAGCACCTCGCGGTCGATGGACTCCTCGACCTCCAGGCGCACCGGCGGTCCGAAGCGGCGCCGCATGAGTTCCTTCTCCAGGGCCTGGAGGAGGTTTTCGGCGTCGTCCTCCTCGACCTCGAGGTCCTCGTTGCGGGTGAGGCGGAAGGCGTGGCTCTCCAGCACCTCCATGCCCGGGAACAGCTCCTCCAGGTGGGCGGCGATGACGTCCTCGACGGGGACGAACCGGCCCGGGGAGCACTCCAGGAAGCGGGACAGCAGCGGCGGCACCTTCACGCGCGCGAAGTGCTTGTGCCCGCTGACCGGGTTGCGCACGATCACCGCGAGGTTCAGGGAGAGACCCGAGATGTAGGGGAAGGGGTGCGCCGGGTCGACCGCCAGGGGGGTCAGGACCGGGAAGATCTGATGCCGGAACAGGGTGAAGAGGCGGGCCTGCTCCTTCTCCGCCAGTTCGTTCCAGCGGACCAGGTGGATGCCCTCCTCCGCGAGGGCGGGGGCGACGTCCTCGTGGTAGCAGGCGGCGTGCCGGGCCATCAGCTCGCGGGAGCGGGCCCAGATCATCTCCAGCACTTCGCGCGGCTGGAGGCCGGAGGCGGAGCGGGTGGCTACGCCGGTGGCTATACGGCGCTTGAGCCCGGCCACCCGGACCATGAAGAACTCGTCGAGGTTGCTCGCGAAGATGGCGAGGAAGTTGGCCCGTTCGAGCAGGGGCGTGTTCGGGTCTTCGGCGAGTTCGAGAACCCGCTCGTTGAACGCGAGCCAGCTGCGCTCCCGGTCGAGGAAGCGGCCCTGCGGCAGCTGGGGCCCGTCGTACGGCGACTCCTCGTATCCGTCGAGGTCGGCGTCGATGTCGGGTTCCAGATCGGAGACCGCGGCGGCCACCGTGTGCGGGCGGTGCGCGGCTATGGAGCCCACGGAGGGCTGCTCGTGCTGGACCTTGGCCTGGGCGTGCGACTGGCTCATGGCCCCATTCTTCCGCGCCGACAGCGACACCGGCGCGTCGGAACGTGCGCGGGGGAGCGCGGCGGCGTTCCCGTCGAGGCGTTTGTCCTCGGGGGGAGGCGAAGGCTCGGGCACGGCACGGTTCATTGGCTGAGCGTCGCAAGGTCGTCTGAACCGATGGTTACGGAGACATGGCGTGCGGGATATCGGGGGGCGGCTCGCGGGGGTG
>NZ_MUBA01000585.1 GCF_002154575.1 Streptomyces bobili | reverse complement strand
GGTGGGGGCGAGGGGGTTGGTACCGGTCTTCTCCGGGGCCTGCGAGTCGGTCATGAGCCGCAGGGTATGACGTGGGGAAGGCTTTTGGTACCCGTCGGTAATAGTGATTCACCGACCGCACACATGACGCCAGTGGTCACTGGCAACGAACCTGCTGATCAGGGCGGTTCTCACGGGCGGTTCTACGGGACGTCGATACGCAGCCGGTCGCGGGCCGCCTTGAAGACCGCCGTGCCCTGTTTCTCGTCCGCAGTGCCCTTCGGCATGTCGACCCGAAGCTCGTACATCCGGCTGTCGTCGGTGAGCACGAACAGCTCCATCACGCGCGTCGGCGAGGTGTCCAGGCTGTAGGCGGTGTCGGCGAGCACGGCCTCGTGACCCTGGAAGGTGGTCCGCGTCGTCTGCGTGCGCGCGTCCCCGTCGTAGCTGTTCCAGGTCTCGTGCGCCTCGGCCGCCCGCCCGAGCGGCGACCCCGGCGCCCTGTCCCACTGTGTGAGGCGTACGTCGACGGAGCCGGCCGAGTAGACGACGAGCCGCGGCTGCTCGTCGGGGCCGCCCTGCCGGGCGAACTCCTGGTACTCGGCGGGGAGGGAGAGGACGGCACCCATCTCGGGCTCGGGATGTGCCGTCCACGCGGCCGGGGTGGGTGTCGG
>NZ_MUBA01000584.1 GCF_002154575.1 Streptomyces bobili | reverse complement strand
GTTCTACCCGACCTCGACGCTGAGGCCCTCCAGTCCCCTGATCACGAAGTTCGGCTTACGCTCGGGCTCCGCCGCCAGACGCAGCGTGGGGGCCTTCGCCAGCAGGGCCCCCATCGACGCGGCCAGCTCGATACGGGCGAGAGGGGCGCCGATGCAGTAGTGGATGCCCGCGCTGAAGGAGATGTGCGGGTTCTCCCCGCGGGTCAGGTCCAGGCGGTCCGGGGCGGCGAAGACCGACGGGTCGTGGTTGGCGGAGCCGAACAGCATCGCGATCTCCGCACCCCGCGGGACCACCGTGCCGTCGATCTCGATCTCGTCGAGGACCCAGCGCTCGAAGAGCTGGAGCGGGGTGTCGTAGCGCATCAACTCCTCCACGGCGGAGGGAACCAGGCCGTGGTCGGCGCGCAGGGCCGCCAACTGGTCCGGGTTGCGGAACAACGCCCACCAGCCGTTGACCGTGGCGTTCACCGTGGCCTCGTGGCCCGCGTTCAGCAGGAGCACGGCCGTCGAGATCATCTCCTGCTCGGTGAGCCGGTCGCCCTCGTCGTGGGCCGCGATCAGCCCGGAGATCAGGTCGTCGCCGGGCTCCTTGCGGCGGGCCGCGATCAGCTCCAGCAGAAACTCGGAGAACTCCACCGAAGCACGCACCGCCCGGCGGGCCGTCTCCTCCGACGGGCTCAGCTCGTACATCCCGCAGATGTCCGCCGACCACGGCCGCAGCGGGGCCCGCTCCGACGCCGGGATCCCCAGCATCTCGGCGATCACCGCCACCGGCAGCGGTTCGGCGACGTCCGTCAGCAGGTCGCCCCCGCCGGCCGCCACCAGCCCGTCCACCAGCTCACCGGCCAGCCGCTCCACGTACGGCTTCAGCCGCTCGACCGTGCGCGGGGTGAACGCCTTCGACACCAGACGCCGGATCCTGGTGTGGTCCGGCGGCTCCAGATCGAGCATCCCGTGGTCGTTCAGCGTGTGGAACGGCTCGTGCTCCGCAGGAGGCGCCGTCCGCCCGAAGTCCTCGTGCGTGAAACGGTGCTGGTACGTCCGCCCCAGCCGCCGGTCCCGCAGCAGTGCCGAGACGTCCGCGTGGTGCGGCACCAGCCACTGCCCGGTGGGCTCGAAGTACTGCACACGGCCACGCTCACGCAGCTCGGCGTACGCGGGGTAGGGGTCGGCGAGGAACGCCGGGTCCCAGGGATCGAAGGCTGCCATGCACGGACGCTAGCCCGGCAGCCCCCCGCCTGACCAGGGGTGTTTGTGTCTCATCCCTCTACTGCGCCTGGCCGAAGTCCGGGATGGTCACCGAGCCGTCCTCCGCCAGCGGGAACCCGGGGTTGCAGGCGACTTCCCAGGCATGGCCGTCAGGGTCGATGAACGCGCTGGAGTAGAAGCCGATCTCGTTGACCGCAGCGGGTTTCGTGACGGTGCCGCCGGCTCGCTCCACGGCGGCGAGCAGTTCGTCGACCTCGGCGTCGGACCGAACGTTGTGCGCGAGCACGATGCCGCCGAACCCGCCCGCCTTCCCGGCCTCCAGCCCGCAGTCCGCCGCGAGCTTGTCCCTCCCCCACAGGACCAGTCCCAGGCCCCCCGCCTGGAAGAAGACGGTCTCCTCGACCTCCTGGCCCCGCCAGCCGAGGGCTTCGTAGAAGGCCTTGGACCGGGCGAGATCGGAGACGCCGAGGGTGATCAGAGTGACTCGCTGTTCCATGAGGGGTGACCCTTCAGGTGGTCGATGAGGACGGTGAACGCGGGGGTGGGGAAGGAGGTCCCGCGACATGGTTGCGCGTGACCTACCCCGGTCTCACCAACCGTGCCTCGTACGCGAACACCGCCGCCTGGGTGCGGTCCCGCAGGCCCAGCTTCACCAGGATCCTGCTGACGTGCGTCTTGATCGTGGACTCCGCCACCACCAGCCGCCCGGCTATCTCCGCGTTGGACAGGCCCTGCGCGATGAGGACCAGGACCTCCGTCTCCCGGTCGGTCAGGTCGCCGTAGGACGCCTGGGCGCCGCGGGGCAGCCGGGGGCCGTCGCTCAGCTTCGAGAACTCGGTGATCAGGCGTCTGGTGACGGACGGGGCGAGGAGCGCTTCTCCGGCGGCCACGATCCGGACCCCGTCGGCGAGCTGGCGGGCGGAGGCGTCCTTCAGCAGGAAGCCGGAGGCTCCGGCGCGCAGTGCCTGGTAGACGTACTCGTCGAGGTCGAAGGTGGTGAGGACCAGCACCTTCGCCGCGCCGTCCGCGGCCACGATCTCCCGAGTCGCCTCGATGCCGTTCATCTCGGGCATCCGGATGTCCATCAGGACGACGTCGGGGGCCAGTTCACGGACGCGGTCCACCGCCTCACGGCCGTTGACCGCCTCGCCGACGACCTCGATGTCCGCCATCGCGTTCAGCAGGACGGAGAAGCCCTCGCGCACCATCATCTGATCGTCCGCGATCAGTACCCGGATGGTCATGCCTCACCTTCGTCCACGGTGGCCATCGGCACCGGAAGGAACACCGCCACCTCGTAACCGCCCTCCTGCGTCGGGTCCGCCGTCATCTCGCCGTTCAGCATGGTCACCCGCTCCCGCATGCCCGTGATGCCGTGCCCGGCTCCCGGCGATGGCTTCACCAGGGCGGGGTTGGGCGGCGGACCGTTGACCACGCGCAGGCCCAGCCCGCCGAGCACATAGCCGATCTCCACACGGGCGCTCGCACCGGGCGCGTGCCGCAGGGTGTTGCTCAGGGCCTCCTGCACGATCCGGTACGCCGACAGCTCCACGCCCTGCGGCAGTTCCCGCACCGCGCCGGTCACCACCTTCTCCGCCGGGAGGCCGGCCTCGCGCACATTGGCCAGGAGGCCGTCCAGCTCGGCGAGCGTGGGCTGCGGGGTGTCGGGGGCCTCGTAGTCCTCGGCGCGGACCACGCCCAGGACCCGGCGCAGCTCGGTCAGGGCCGCGACCGCGTTCTCCCGGATCGTCGCGAACGCCTTCTCCAGTTCCGGCGGCGGATTCTCCACCCGGTAGGGCGCGGCCTCCGCCTGGATAGCGACCACCGACATGTGGTGGGCCACCACGTCATGCAGTTCGCGGGCGATCGTGGTGCGCTCCTCCAGCAGGGTGCGCCGGGAGCGCTCGTGCGCCGTCACCGTCTGCTGGGCGGTCACCTCCTCCTCCGCCTGCCGGCGGATGTGCCAGACCGTGACGGCCAGCAGGATCAGCGCGGAGAAGACCATCATCGGCGAGACGTTGGTGCCGTAGTGGCCCCAGCTGAAGGCCGTCTCGGCGACGAAGCCGTAGGCGGCGGTCAGCAGCCACATCCAGGCCGCCGTGCGCGGCCGGGTGCGTATCGCCACGACCGTCAGCACCACGAGGTGGGAGACGAAGCTGCCCGGCAGCCACGGCCATTCGCTCCACGCCGTGCCGATGGTGGCGACCAGGGTGGTCGACACCAGCGACAGCCAGAAGGCGCCCGCCGGGCGGACCAGCGTCAGCAGGACCGGAGCCAGGGCCAGCAGCCCGCACAGCAGGCCCGTGATGCCGCCGCCGCCGTCGGCGATGGAGACCAGCACGGCCAGCGCGCCGCCCGCCCCGACGAGCAGGTGGCGCGACCAGGTCGCGTACTCCCGCTTGCGTCCCGTCAGCCTGCGGGTGAAGCGGCCGTCCGGCTCACGGCGGGGCAGCGGGCGGTAGGCGAAGGCATCGTCGAACAGGTCCTCCCGCAGCCCCCGCAGGGCTCCCATGAACGCCCGGATCTCCGGGCTGCGCGGCTTGTAGGCGGCGTACGGGTCGTCCGGCGGTGTCGTGTGCGTCTGGGTCGTCTCGGTCACATCAGAACGGTAGGCCGAGACGGGGGTAGCGGTCGTCACCAGTGAGAGGGGTTCCGCCGGGTCCCTCTCAAGTACTACGGGGCGGAACCGCGGGTCGGGAGGAACCGCGGGGCGGGAGGTCAGTAACCGGAGGGTCTCACCAGTCCCGACTCGTACGCGAACACCGCCGCCTGGGTGCGGTCCCGCAGGCCCAGCTTCACCAGGATCCGGCCCACGTGCGTCTTCACGGTCTGCTCGGCGACGACGAGATGGCGGGCGATCTCCGCGTTGGACAGGCCCTGCGCGATGAGGGCCAGAACCTCCGTCTCGCGCTCGGTGAGGTCACCGACGCGTTCCTTCCGCGGGGCACGCGGCGTGCCGTCCAGCCGGGAGAACTCGGCGATCAGCTTGCGGGTGATGCCGGGCGCGAGCAGGGCGTCGCCGGCCGCCACTACACGCACCGCCTCCGCGAGCTGGTCGGCGGATGCGTCCTTGAGCAGGAACCCGGAGGCCCCGGCGCGCAGCGCCTCGTACACGTACTCGTCGAGGTCGAAGGTGGTGAGCACCAGCACCTTGATCTCGGGGGTGGCGACGGTGATACGGCGGGTGGCCTCGATGCCGCCCAGTTCGGGCATGCGGATGTCCATCAGGACGACGTCCGGGGACAGCTCGGCGACCTGCGCCACGGCGTCGAGCCCGTCGACGGCCTGCCCGATCACCTCGATGTCCGGCTGGGCGTTGAGCAGCACGGTGAAGCCCTGCCGGACCATCTGCTGGTCGTCGGCGATCAGTACGCGGATCGTGCCGCTCGTCATCTGGTTGCGTCTCCTGTCGGGGGTTCGGCCGAGGGTCCTGAGGCGGGCCTGACGGGTTTCCCGGAGAGCCCCGAGGAGAGCCCCGAGGCGGGACCTGACAGGGGGCCTGAGGGAGACCCGGCCGCCGGTCCTGCCGTCGGCGGCTTCGGGCGGGGCTCGGGAAAGATCAGTTCGAGGTCGGCGGGCGGGCCGGTGTCCTCGACGGGCGGGAGGTCCGTGCCGTCCTTCGGGAGGAACGCCAGGACCGTGAACCCGCCGTGCAGTGTCGGGTGTGCGGCGACGTGACCGCCCAGCATGACGGCCCGCTCCCGCATGCCGAGCAGCCCGTGCCCCGCGCCGGGCGAGGACCGGACCGGACCGCGCGGACGGGAGTTGGTGACCTCCAGGGACAGGCCCCGCCGGTCGTGGGTCACCTCGACCCGCACCTGCGAACCGGGCGCGTGCCGCAGCGCGTTGCTCAGCGCCTCCTGAACGATCCGGTACGCCGACAGCTGCATGCCCGGCGGATACGCCGGTGCCTTTCCCCGCACCAGGGTCACGACGTCCAACCCGGCGGCACGGGTGTTGTCGATCAGGGCGTCGAGCCGGTCGAGCGTGGGCTGCGGGGTGTGCGGGGCGGCTCCGCCGCCGGCCGCGCCGAGGCCGTAGGGGTCCTCGGGGTTCTCGGAGCGGAGCACGCCGAGGACTCTGCGCAGTTCGGTGAGCGCCTCCAGGGCGTTCTTCCGGATCCCTTCGAGATTCTCCCGCAGTTCGGCGGACGGGTTCTCCACCAGATGTGGGGCCACCTGCGCCTGGATCGAGATCACCGACATGTGATGGGCGACCACGTCGTGCAGCTCGCGGGCGATGCGGTTGCGCTCTTCCAGCACGGTGCGACGGGCCCGCTCCTCGGCGGTGATGCCGGCCTGCTCGACGAGCTGGTGCCGGGCCTCACGGCGACCGCGCAGGGCGGTTCCGAGGAGGACGACGACAGCGAACAGGGTCACCGCGAGCATGCCTGACGGCCCGTAGTTGGCGCCGCCGATCACGCCCTGGACGACATAGGTGGCCAGGGCGGTCAGCGCGAGCGCCTCGACCGACACCCGGGTCGGCACCCGCAGCGACAGCAACAGCAGGACCGTGCACTGGGCTATCAGGCCGGGCGGCCCCCACGGCCAGCTCGGGTCCCCCGAGTGCGGATCGTGGAACAGACGGCCCCGGGCGACCAGGGCGACCAGGGCGACCACCACGGTGACCACCGTCGACAGCCACCACGCCGGCACCGGACGCCACAGCGCCAGCACCACGGCCACACCCTGCACGATCGCGCACAGCGGGCCGAACTGCGCGCCGAGCTGATAACGGTCGCCCAGGAAGTCGCCGTTGGCGACCAGCGTGCCGAACGCGACCAGACAGACCAGGCCGTGCGGCAGCCAGCGCAGCCACACCGAGGGCGGCAGCGGATCCGTGCGGAGCGTCCACAGGTCGTCGCGGAGCACCCGCAGGACGCGCGTCACCCGCTCCTCCACCCCGTTCATCCGGCCCACCCTATGCACGACGGGCCTCCTGGAGTTCCGAGGTCTCCGGCAGCCGTCCGACCCGCACCGCCCGCGACCCGGCCGGTCCCGTCCGCGGGCGCCGCCCGCCCCGGTTCTCGAACCCGTGGAAGGCCGCCCAGCACACGGCCAGCACCGCGGCGAACACGGGCAGCCAGAGCAGCCGGGCAGCGACCCAGCCCAGCCCGTCGGGCACGGTGTGCAGACCGGGCAGGCGGCCGGCCGGCAGACCGGTGGCCGTGGTCGCCATCAGCGCCGTCTGATGCCAGAGGAACACCGTCATCGCGGAGAGGTTCACCAGGGCCACCGCGGCCCAGAGCACCGGTTGGCGCATGGCCCGCCGCAGCCGGCCACGCAGCAGCAGGGCGGCGCCGCACTGGGCCAGACCGAAAGTGACGGCTGCGAGGGTCGGCGGGTTGAGGTTGGAGACCGCGGCGCCCGGCACGCCGACCATCGACGCCGGATAGCCCGCCCAGGCGACCAGGACGGCCGTCGCCACCGCCCCTCCCGCGCACAGGAGCCGTCCCGCGCGGCGACGCTCCAGCTCACCGCGCGTCCAGGCCGCGCCCAGCGTGTACGGCACGAGCCAGCCCGCCGCCAGGTTCACCCAGCCCAGCCAGGACGGGCCGCCCAGGCCGAAGCGGACCAGGTCCACGTGGAGGACGACGGCCAGCGGCCACAACGGGTTGAGCCGGGCAACCAGCGGGGTCACCGCCGTCAGCGCGGCGAACACCAGCAGGAACCACAGCGGCGACAGCGCCAGCTTCACCACCGTGTGCACGGTGGTGAAGGACGCCCCGCCGAGCAGCAGACACACCGTAGCCACCGTCCACAGGCCCGTCATGGCGGCCACCGGCACGAACAGGCGGGCCAGCCGGGCCCGCAGCCAGCCGCCGTAGCTCACGCCCCGGGCGCGGGCCGAGGCGTGGCTCTTCGTCGCCACATGGCCGCCCACCATGAAGAACACGGCGAGCGTCTGGAACGCCCAGGACACCGGCGCCAGCCACGGCATGGGGCCCAGCGGACTCGCGGCGCGCAGGGTGCCTCCGTCGGCGACGAGCGCGGTCACCAGCCAGTGGCCGAGCACGACGCCGAGGATCGCCAGGGCGCGCAGGGCGTCGACGGCCCGGTCCCGATCGGGCGGGGTGAGCCCGTCGAGCCGGCCGGCCGCCCTCCGTATGCCGGGACGGGCCGGGAGAACGTGCCGGGTCGGGAGGACGCCGCTGGTCGGGAGGAGGCCTCTGGTCAGGGGCCGGACCTCGGTCGTCTCAGGCATGGGTGACCTCCGAGGTCGCACCGAGGACGATCCGGGCGAGGTTGGCCAGGCAGGCCGAGCCCGGTCGGAAGTAGTCGCTGTGGCCGCCGTCCCCGGCGGAGAACACCCGGGCGCCGAAGGCCGGCGACACCGGGTCCGTGCCGAAGCCGACCGTCGTGCCGAACAGGTCGACGTCGGTGTGCGGGACCTCCGCCACCCAGTCGCCGCCGCCGCGGGCCGCCCACACCCGCGCGCGGGTGCGCAGGTCCGCCGCCGAGTCCGCGCCGGTGCCCGGACTGCCGAGGAGGACCAGGTCGTCCACGTCCAGACCGTCGGCCGCACGCCCGCACACCACCGAGCCGTACGAATGGCACAGGAGGGTGAGCCGGGAGCCCGGACCGGTGACGCCGCGCAGCCCG
>NZ_MUBA01000583.1 GCF_002154575.1 Streptomyces bobili | reverse complement strand
CGACCTCGGCGACGGCACCCCGGTGGTCACCTCGGACGCCCGCACCGGCGCCCGCACGGCCACGGAGCACCTCCTGTCGCTGGGCCACGCCACGGTCTGGCACGTGGCGGGCCCGAGCGGGTGGGCGTCGGCCGACCGCAGGTCGGAAAGCTGGCGTGCCACGCTGAAGGCGGCCGGCGTTCCGGCCCCGCCCCCCCTCCTGGGTGACTGGAGCGCCGACTCCGGCTACGACCTCGGCCGCGAGTTGGCACGGAACCCGAAGATCACGGCGGTGTTCGTGTCCAACGACCAGATGGCCCTGGGCGTCCTGCGCGCCCTGCACGAGGCGGGCCGCCGCGTCCCGGACGACGTCAGCGTGGTCGGCTACGACGACATCCCGGAGGCGGCCCACTTCCTCCCCCCGCTGACCACCGTCCGCACGGACTTCACGGACATCGGCACCCGAGCCCTCCACGTCCTCCTGCACCGCATCGACGCCCCGACGTCACCCCCACCGCCGCTGACGGTCGTACCCGTGGACCTACAAGTCCGCGACAGCACATCGCCCCCCACCCGAGACCGCCGAAACGACCGCTGAATCCGCTCCCCCCACGTGCCCTGCTCTGCCGGCGCAGTCATCGACTCAGCTACGCGCCAGGAGCCCGGTACCGCACGTGCTCGGCTTTGCGCAGGGCACCGAGTGTGTCATCGACAGTCAGCAGAACAGTCGTCTCGAACGAGCTGAGCGCGCCACCTCCACTGATCGCCAGCGCGACCGCGGCCATGGACACGTTGTCTGGGGCCTCCCAGAGGTTGTAGCCGTCGTGCGTGCCGAAGGCGTACCAGAAGCCATGGAGCTTTCCGCCGACGGACTCGATGTACGACTGCGCGGCCTGCGCGCGGTCCTCGGGGTGGCCGATCAGCCTGGCCCACGTCTCCGGCGTGTAGCTGAACCTCGACAGATAGAGCGGCATCGTATTTCCCTTTCGTCCCAACCAGGGGTGCCCCGTAGGGCGGGAAACGCGCCGGCGGTGGCGCACGTATCCCCCGAACGGCCGGAGCCGAAGACCGGCATGGTCTCCGTCGACGGATGACCGACGCACCAACCGGGGCCGTGTACGGCACTGCATGGGACGGAAACCGAGACGGACGGCGGGGTCGGGCTGGCTAGCATCGTGGCTGTTGAAGGGGGCGTCATGGCACTGGTCCGCAAGGGATCACGACGGATCGTTGTCGACGGCACGGTCTACCGCTGGCGACTGCGAGGCAGGCCGACGTACTTCCAGGGCCTGGCCTGGTCGCCGTGCTCCTTCGCGGTCGAGCATGCGGATACTCCGGGTATGACGCTCGTGGTCACCACAGGCCAGCCGCATCCGAGCAACTGGATCGGTCGCGAGGCGGAGCCTGTAACGACGTCCGGTGTCGCCGCGGCTGTTCGCATTGCCCTGCGAGAGGGCTGGACTCCGACGGCTCCGGGCTCCGCATTCCACCTCGACCAGTCCGCCGGCTTCATACCTTCGAACTGACCGGAGTGTGCATGAGCGGCTACCAGTCCCGCCAGTCATCCGTGATCTCGGTGCGGCTGATGCCCCGCCTCGATGCCAGAGCAGCCACATCGATGCCGTGCTCCGTCAAGGCCTGGTCGATGTACAGGCACAACTCCTCGCGCTCCTCGGTCTCATAGCCGGCACCGTCATGGTCTTCGTTGATCTCGTTCAGAGCCAGGACGACACGCTTGACCGCCTCGAAGACCTGTTCGTCGTCCCGGTCCCGGAGCGTGCCCACTTCCGACTCGAACACCTGCAGTGCCGCGTCAGTCGCCGCCAACAGCGACTCAGGGAAGAGCTCCGACAAGAAGGCGTCGCTCGGGGCCCGCGCACCAGTGGCGACTTCAGTCGCCTGTTCGCCCACGCGGGCCCGCCAACGTGCTGATGGTCTGATTGCCATGTCCGGACCGTAGGCCCAGGCACTGACAGTGCCTTGAGACAGGCCTCTACCAGCTCGAGCCGGGGCTGTCGGACGCCGAGTTCGCGCGCATCGAGCGAGAGCACGGTTTCGAATTCGCGGACGATGACCGGGCCTTCCTGGCTGCCGGCCTTCCGGTCAACGTTCCTCCCGAGGACGGGCAGACCTGGTAAATCACGACCTTTTAGTCCCGAAGCAATTTGGGACACCCGCTGTGCCTGGGCTACTGCGCCTGTCACCTGCGCTGAAGGGCTGCTGACGCGGGCCGGCGTGAGCGGGACCTGATCCTGACCGCGCTCTGCTACGACCGGTACGGGTGGCACACAAAGGCGGAGTACGCGGAGTTCGTCCACCGGTACGGCTTCACCTCATGAACTGGCCTGGACACGAGACCTTGGCCGATCTGCGAGAGCTGATGACGGTGGCGTGGCACGGTCACCAGGTCGACGTGAGTGAGCGCTCTGCGACCGAGTTCACCCGGCGGGTCCGGTCTCCACGGACGGGTGAGGGACGCGACGTGTGGAGTCCGTCCTAGCTCTGCCCCGCATCGACGGTCAGCGCATAGTCGACGCTGACCCGGAAGCTGTCAGACCCGCCGCGAATTTTCAGAACGTGTGCGCCCGGTTCAAGAGGCGGCAACTGGATCCACAATCCGCACCCAATGGTACTGAAACCACTGTCCCCGCCGGCGGCACGACTGTCTGCGAAACGGCCGATCTGAATCGACTCCCCGCGATAGGTTTCCGCATCCAGGCGCTTGCCGTCGAGGGCGGCCGACCCGGTGGCACTCGCCATGAAGTCCGAGCATTCTTCTGAAGTGCCGTACCTGTTCACGAGTGGGAAGGCGACAGGCAGGCCGTCGGGAACGGTGCAGGTGCGTTGGACGGATTCCCCGTACGTGCCGGCAAGGAACCACACGTCGTCCGGTTGGGACCGAGCACATGAGCTTCCGTCCTGGTCCGCGACGGGATCGGATTCGTCAGGTCCGGCGGATACCCATGACCACCACCGACCCTGCAGCTCCGCGGATGAGAGGACGGGTGGCTCGCTGCTTCCCCTTCCGCACCCCACCGCGGTTGTCAACACTGCGACGGCAAGCACTATCCAGCCTGACCGCATCCTCATCCGTTCCCCCGTGTCCCGCAGGCACCGCCGTTTCGCGACGGCGCGACATCCAGCGGCACACTATCCGTGCTTCATGGGCCAGCAGAAACAGTTTGATCGCGGATCAATCTGCCTGGCCGCCGGCCAGCGCAGCACGGCCATACCGGTCGCCTACCAATCCGTGGCAAATCGCCAGCGGGAAGCGCGTCCCTCGATCACGACGCGAGACAGTCCGAGGGCCGACGGCGAACGTTCAGCGTCGTACGTAGACCCCAGAGGCAAGCCACAACCTGTGCTCACATGCCTCTTCGGGCCATCACTTGCGGCGATGCCTCAAGATCCCGCCCACGCCTCGTCCACAGCCCCCGACATACGGCCGCTCCGGGCTGCATCTGCCTGCACATACGCGAAGACCCCACCCTCAGCGTTTCCGCTGATGACGGGGTCTTTGGGCACCTTCTGCAAGGTGCCCCCGGCAGGATTCGAACCTGCGCACACGGCTCCGGAGGCCGTTGCTCTATCCCCTGAGCTACGGGGGCGTGTCGGTCGCGTTGCTCGCGGCGACGGACAGAACACTACCAGCTCCCTCGGGGTGATCAGGAACGGGTTTCCGGGGGTCAAGGAGGGGCGGGTCCCTCGCAGGGGGTGGAAGTGGGGAAAACCCGGACGCGGTGGCCGGTCCGGACCTACTCTCGAGTTGTGTCAGGCGCTTCGGGCCGGGTGCTTGTTGTGGACGACAACAAGGTCATCCGGCAGCTGATCAGGGTCAATCTCGAGCTGGAGGGCCTCGAGGTCGTGACCGCGTCCGATGGTGCCGAGTGTCTGGAAGTCGTGCATCAGGTGCGGCCCGATCTCGTGACCCTCGATGTCGTCATGCCTCGTTTGGACGGTCTCCGGACCGCCGCGCGGCTGCGTGCCGATCCCCGCACCTGCGACCTTCCCCTCGCCATCATCAGCGCCTGTACGCAGTACGAGGTGGAATCCGGTCTCGAAGCCGGCGTCGACGCCTTTCTCTCCAAGCCCTTCGATCCCACCGAGCTCGTCAGTCTCGTACGCAGGCTCATCGAGGGAACAAGAGGGGAGGGGGCCCTCGACCGGAGAACCGGGCTCGAGGCACCTCTTGGTCTCGGCCCCAGGCGCGACCTGACCCTTCGCGACAGCGGAGGCGACGGCACGGGTACGGGTAACGAACCCCAACCCCACCACGGCCAGGCAAACCGGCACGCGCACCCCAC
>NZ_MUBA01000582.1 GCF_002154575.1 Streptomyces bobili | reverse complement strand
GGGTGTCGCTCTCGCGGAGGTGGAGGGTGGTGGGGGTGGAGGTTAGTTCTAGGCAGTTGGAGCCGTCCCCGCCGCCGGAGAAGGATGACTTCTGCCAGTTGTCGGGAGCGGTCATGGGTTGCCTCACAGTTCCTTCGCAAGTCGGTGGATGAAGTCCCTCGAACGGTCGGGTTCGAGTGAAACTCCTTCGATCTTACGGAAGAGCGTTCGAAATGCACCGAGTTGAGCCTCGGAGTCCACGAAGGCTGTGCCATTGGCGGTGACATCACGCACAACCGTGTCCAGCTTGACGACAGCACCACCCGCATACATCATCGTGCTCCACGCGCCTCCGAAGCCGTCCAGGTCGAAAGGAATGACGCGCACGGTGACGCTGTCCGCTTGCGACAGTTCCAGGACGTGAGAGAGCTGGGCGCGTGCGGTGGCACGGTCGCCGACACGGATGCGAAGTGCGGCCTCGTGGATAACTGCCTCGTAGGGAATCGCGGCAGGGCCCTCGATGACGGCCCGCCGCCGCATGCGGTGCTCCACACGCAAATCGGTGTCATTCGCCGGTAGTTCAGGGACCCGATACGAGAACACCGCTCGGGCGTAGTCCTCAGTCTGGAGGAGGCCGGGGATGTTCAGAAACTCCATGTCGAGTCGGTATGCCGCGTGATGCTCCAACTCGGCGATGTCTAGGAAGGGCGGCGTGGGCAACTTGCCCTGGTAGTCCTCCCACCAGCCACGCGTCCGGTCCGTGGCCATGGCCACCAGCGCTTCGATCAGATCGGTGTCCGTGCACGAGTAGTGCGCCGCCAGCCGTCTCACGCGTGCCTCGCTGACGCCCGCGGTCCCGAACTCGATCTGGCTCATCTGCGCAGAGTCCGTGCCGAGGAGCGCGGCGGCCTCCCGGCCCTTCAGTCCAGCGGCTTCACGGAGCTTGCGCAGCTCAGTCCCCAGTCGGGCCTGACGAGCAGTCACCTTGGTTCTGCGGGCCACGACTTCCTCCTTGACTCGTTCGTGGAGCAGATTACGCAATGACTTGCGCGGTCCCAAATTGTGGCTCTACCGTCAGTGAGCGACGTTCACCCTGCGGAAGCGCACCGCACCGTC
>NZ_MUBA01000581.1:345-3577 GCF_002154575.1 Streptomyces bobili | reverse complement strand
CCCCACCCCCGACGCCCTCCTGGGCCCCGCCGACATCCGCGAACTCGCGGCAGCTCTCGGCGTGCGCCCCACCAAACAGCGCGGCCAGAACTTCGTGATCGACGCGAACACGGTCCGCCGTATCGTCCGCACCGCGCAGGTGCATCCCGAGGACGTGGTCGTCGAGGTGGGACCGGGCCTCGGCTCCCTCACCCTCGCGCTGCTGGAGGTCGCCGACCGCGTCACGGCCGTGGAGATCGACGACGTCCTCGCCAGCGCCCTCCCCGCGACGATCACCGCCCGCATGCCGCAGCGGGCGGACCGCTTCGCGCTGGTGCACTCCGACGCCATGCAGGTGACCGAGCTGCCGGGCCCCGCCCCCACCGCCCTGGTGGCGAACCTGCCGTACAACGTCGCCGTGCCCGTGCTCCTGCACATGCTCGGCACCTTCCCGACCATCGAGCGCAGCCTCGTCATGGTCCAGTCGGAGGTCGCCGACCGCCTAGCCGCCGCCCCCGGCTCGAAGGTGTACGGCGTGCCGTCCGTGAAGGCCAACTGGTACGCCGACGTCAAGCGCGCCGGAGCGATCGGCCGCAACGTCTTCTGGCCCGCGCCGAACGTCGACAGCGGCCTGGTGTCCCTCGTCCGCAGGGCCGAGCCGGTCAAGACGACCGCCTCCCGGCGTGAGGTCTTCGCCGTCGTGGACGCGGCGTTCGCCCAGCGGCGCAAGACGCTGCGGGCCGCGCTCGCCGGATGGGCCGGTTCCGCGGCGGCGGCCGAGGCCGCGCTGGTGGCCGCCGGTGTCTCCCCGCAGGCGCGCGGAGAGGCGCTGACGGTCGAGGAGTTCGCCCGGATCGCCGAGAACAAGCAGCACGAGCAGGACCCCGAGCACCAGGAGAAGGACTCCGAGTGAGCGTCGTCACCGTCCGCGTGCCCGCCAAGGTCAACGTTCAGCTCGCCGTGGGCGCCGCCCGCCCCGACGGCTTCCACGACCTGGCGAACGTCTTCCTGGCGGTCGGCCTCTACGACCAGGTCACGGTCACCCCGGCCCACGGCCTGCGCGTGACCTGCGAGGGCCCGGACGCCGCCCAGGTCCCCCTGGACCGCAGCAACCTGGCCGCGCGCGCGGCGATCGCGCTCGCCGAGCGCCACGGCCTCACCCCGGACGTGCACCTGCACATCGCCAAGGACATCCCCGTCGCGGGCGGCATGGCGGGCGGCAGCGCGGACGGCGCGGGCGCCCTCCTGGCCTGCGACGCGCTCTGGGGCACCGGCGCCTCCCGCGAGGAACTGCTGGAGATCTGCGCCGAGTTGGGCAGCGACGTCCCGTTCAGCCTGATCGGCGGTGCCGCCCTCGGTATCGGGCGGGGCGAGCGGCTGACCGTGCTGGAGACCGGCGGGACCTTCCACTGGGTGTTCGCGATGGCCGGGCGCGGCCTGTCCACCCCGGCCGTGTTCCGGGAGTTCGACCGCCTCACCGAGGGACTCGGCATCCCCGAGCCGGTCGCCTCGCGGGAACTCCTCGGCGCCCTCGCCAAGGGCGACCCCGACGCCCTCGCGGCGGCCGTCTCCAACGACCTCCAGCCCGCGGCCCTCTCCCTCTTCCCCGAACTCGCCGACACCCTCGCCGCGGGGGAGGCGGCCGGCGCGCTCACGAGCCTCGTCTCGGGATCGGGCCCCACCACCGCGTTCCTGGCGCGCGACACCGCCGCCGCGGAGAAGATCGCGCAGGCGCTGCGGACGTCCGGCACGTGCAAGAGCGTGCGCACGGCGTCCGGCCCGGCCCCGGGAGCCACGGTCGTCGGTGCGTCCTGACGTCACCGCGGCCGCGGGCCGCTGACCTGCGGGGGGATCGGCGACCGAGTGGCTCCCATTAGGCTGGGAGGCTGACCGATCCCCCTGGCAGGAGCAAAAATGGCCGTCAACCTGGTCAATGTCGAGAACGTCAGCAAGGTGTACGGAACCCGTGCGCTGCTCGACGGCATCTCGCTCGGCGTGTCCGAAGGGGACAGGATCGGAGTCGTCGGTCGCAACGGCGACGGCAAGACCACCCTGATCCGCATGCTCGCCAAGCTGGAGGAGGCGGACACCGGCAGGGTCACGCACTCCGGCGGGGTGCGCATGGGCGTGCTCACGCAGCACGACTCCCTGGACCCCACCGCCACCGTCCGCCACGAGGTCATCCGTGACATGGCCGACCACGAGTGGGCCGGCAACTCCAAGATCCGCGATGTCCTGACGGGACTCTTCGGCGGGCTCGACCTGCCCGGCTTCCCGCAGGGCCTGGACACCGTGATCGCGCCGCTGTCCGGTGGCGAGCGGCGCCGTATCGCGCTCGCCAAGCTGCTGATCGAGGAACAGGACCTGATCGTCCTCGACGAGCCGACCAACCACCTCGACGTCGAGGGCATCGCCTGGCTCGCCGAGCACCTGCGCGAGCGCCGGTCCGCGCTCGTCTGCGTCACCCACGACCGCTGGTTCCTGGACCAGGTCTGCACCCGCATGTGGGACGTGCAGCGCGGCGCCGTCCACGAGTACGAAGGCGGCTACTCCGACTACGTCTTCGCGCGCGCGGAGCGGGAGCGGATCGCCGCGACCGAGGAGGTCAAGCGGCAGAACCTGGTCCGCAAGGAGCTGGCCTGGCTGCGCCGCGGGGCGCCCGCGCGCACGTCCAAGCCGCGCTTCCGGGTCGAGGCCGCCAACGAGCTGATCGCCGACGTGCCGCCGCCGCGGGACAGCAGCGAGCTGATGAAGTTCGCGTCGTCCCGGCTTGGCAGGACCGTGTTCGAGCTGGAGGACGTGACCGTCCAGGCGGGCCCCAAGGTGCTGCTGGAGCATGTCACCTGGCAGCTCGGCCCCGGCGACCGCATCGGCCTGGTCGGCGTCAACGGCGCCGGGAAGACGTCCCTGCTGCGCGCCATGGCCGAGGCCGCCCGCACCGAGGGCGAGGCCCAGCCGGCCGGCGGGAAGATCGTCGTCGGCCGCACCGTCAAGCTGGCCTACCTCTCCCAGGAGGTCACCGAGATCGACCCGAACCTGCGGGTCCTGGAGGCCGTCCAGCAGGTGCGTGAGCGCGTCGACCTCGGCAAGGGCCGCGAGATGACCGCGGGCCAGCTGTGCGAGACGTTCGGTTTCGGCAAGGAGAAGCAGTGGACGCCGGTCGGGGACCTGTCCGGCGGTGAGCGCCGCCGCCTGCAGATCCTGCGGCTGCTGATGGACGAGCCCAACGTCCTCTTCCTCGACGAGCCCACCA
>NZ_MUBA01000581.1:0-308 GCF_002154575.1 Streptomyces bobili | reverse complement strand
GCGCCGCCGACCAGCGCGCCGCCAAGAAGGAACTGCAGAAGATCGAGCGCCAGTTGGACCGCGTCTCCGACAAGGAGGCCAAGCTGCACGCGCAGATCGCCGACAACTCCACCGACTTCGAGAAGGTCGCCAAACTCGACGCCGAACTGCGCGGGTTGGCCGGAGAGCGCGAGGAACTCGAAATGCGGTGGCTGGAGTTGGCCGAGGAGGCGTGACCCGAAGCACGCGACGGCGTGGGTGACCGAAACCCGCGCCACGGCAGTTCGGGGGGTCCGGCGGGCATGCTGCACGCTCGGTGAACGGGTCCC
>NZ_MUBA01000580.1 GCF_002154575.1 Streptomyces bobili | reverse complement strand
TCCACCCGGCCGCGCGCGCGACCCGCCGCGGCCTGCCCGGAGTAGAGGGGGCTCTTTACCCCGGTAGAGGGGCAGGTAGGGGCCTCTGAACTGCAAGGTAAGGCCGGTAAAGGGGGAACGACCGGCCCCTGCCCAACCCCTCCACAGCACACATCGCGGGCCCTGCCCGCCGCCCCGACCGAGCACCGGAAGGGAACCACCCATGCACCCCGGCACCACCAGCCACCCGCCCGTCGTGCGGGCCGCCGAAGTCCACCAGCCGATCCCGCTCACCCCCGCCGCGCCGTACGCGGCACCGCTCGTTCCCGTGCAGCCCGCCGCCGTTCCGGCGGTGGCAAGCGTGATCCTGCCCGACGGGCGGGTCGTCACCGGCTACGCCGTCGAGCACACGCAGCCCGCTCCGCTCGCCGCCAAGCCGGCCGTGTCCAGTGCGGCGGTGAACGTCGCCCTCGGAGGCGTCGGGTTCCTCGCAGTCTGCGGCGGACTGCTCATGCTCACCACCTTCATCACCGCACTCACCGCGCTGATCGCTCAGCTCATCACGCTGGCCGCCGTCCTCTTCGGCGGATGGATCGCCGTGCAGGTGTTCAGCGCCCGCAACGGCGCGAGCGGCGGCAACACCTTCCACATCCGCAAGGCCACGTTCAAGCGCAACCGCTTCAACGGCTGACAGGAGCCCACGTGTTCGAGATCCGAGTCATCTGCGCCACCGACGACACCAACCGCATCGTCAAGGCCCTCGACGGCGCCTTCACCGCCGGAACCATCACCGTCCACCCCACCCACGACGGCACGCAGAACCGCATTTACCTCTTCGCCGACCACACGGACAGCCCCATCCCGCCGCTCTCGGAGTGGCCCGGCCCGGTCGACGCCTACGCCGCCGCGCCGGACGCCCCAAGCGAACTGAACTGGCTGTGCGAGCGCGAGCCGCACGAGCGCGACCGCGAGTGGTGGCTGCGCCGTGCCGCCGTCGTCGACCGCATGGCCTGCGGCCTGACCCCCGGCGGCACCGCCACCGACGAACAGGCCCTCGACATCGCCCGCCGCCTCATGGAACTGGACGAGACGGCCGTCATCTGCGACCCGCGCGCCTACGTCCGCCAGCAGTACGCCCGCTGGACCACCGAGCACCAGTAGCTACGCCAAGGGCGGCCCCCCATTCCGCCAAGAACCGGGGCTGCCCTTGTCCACCTGCCACGCAATGACCTGTGGAGGTCTCCAGCATGACTCAACCCACCGACATCCGGCGAGACGGCGAGCGGCCGTTACTGCTGGACCTGTTCTCCTGCGCCGGCGGCGCCGCCATGGGCTACGCCCGCGCCGGCTTCACCGTCCACGGCTGCGACATCGCCCACCGGCCCAACTACCCGTTCCCGTACCACCGGGGCGACGCGCTCGCCTACCTCGCCCATCTGATCGCGACGGGCGAGATCCGCCGGTACACGTTCGTCCACGCCTCCCCGCCGTGCCAGCACGGTTGCGCCCTGACCGTGGGCACCAACGCATCCCAGGGATGGGGCCGCACGCACGTCGACCTGGTCCCGCCCGTCCGCGATCTGCTCGAACGGACGGGCCTGCGGTACGTGATTGAGCAGCCCAACGGCCGCGCGGAGATCCGTAAAGACCTCACGCTGTGCGGCGAGATGTTCGGACTCGGTGTCATTCGGCACCGCAACTTCGAGCTGGGCGGCTGGCGCACCGAGCAGCCGGCGCACGTCCCGCACCGAGGGCGGGTGCGCGGCTACCGGCACGGTCGCTTCTACGACGGCCCCTACGTCGCCGGGTACGGCAACGGGGGCGGCAAGCCGACCGTCTCCGAGTTGCAGGCCGCCATGGGCATCACATGGACGAACGTGCGCGAGGAGCTGACCGAGGCGATCCCGCCCGCCTACACCGAGCACATCGGTCGCGCAGCCCTCGCCCCCACGCTGGAGGTGGCTGCATGATGGCGCGTGTGCTGCCGCTGCGGCGGCCCAACGGCCTGCGGGTGCTGGACGTGTGCTGCGGCGCCGGGGGCCTGTCGATGGGTTACTACCTGGCCGGGTTCGACGTCGTCGGCGTCGACATCCGCCCGCAGCCCAACTACCCCTTCCCCTTCGTCCGGGCCGACGGCCTCGACTACACCGCCGACCACGGCCACGCCTTCGACCTGGTCCACGGCTCCTGGCCGTGCGAGCGCTACGCGAACGTCACCAGGTGGCGGGGCAACCCCGACAACCACCCCGACCTGATCGGACCGGGCCGTGAGGTGATGCAGGCGACCGGGCGACCGTGGGTGATGGAGAACGTCCCCGAGACGGCAGCCGCGGGCCTGCTGCGGCCGGACTACCGGTTGTGCGGCACGCAGTTCGGCCTGAACGTCCGCCGCCACCGCGACTTCGAAACGTCGTGGGGCGGGGGCGGGGACCTGGTCGCGCCCTGCTGGCACCGCAAAGGACTGCTCGCCTTCGAGCACAAGGGCGAGCGTGCCTACGCCGACGCCATGGGCTGCACCTGGATGACCAACCTCGAAGCCCGCAAAGCCGTCCCCCCGGCCTACGCCCAGTGGATCGCCACCCAGTTCCTCGCCCTCGAAGGGAGGGCCGCCGCATGACCACACCGTCCGAACCTCTGCGGACCGCGCTGACCCTGGCCGCATCCGGTGTGCCGGTGCTGCCGTTACGAGCCGGGAAGGTGCCGTTCGGCAACTGCCCCGCCTGCACCCGCAACGCGTGCGGCGGCCGGCCGAACATGAAGGCCCCCGGCCCCTGCACCTGCCCAGCGCCCTGCCACGGTTGGGCCGCCGCCACCACCGACCCCCACGTCATCAACGCACCGACGTGGGCAGGTGCGTGGCGCGAGGCGGCGACGGTGGCCTACCACCCCGGCGGCGCCGGCCTGACCGTCGTCGACCTGGACAGCACGGAAGCCATCCGGTGGGCCCGTCAAACCCTGCTCGCCACCCGCATCGTGCCCACCACTCGTGGTGAGCACTGGCTCTACCAGGGCGTCATGCAGTCCGCCAACGCGGTCCGGCCCGGCGTGGACGTCAAGTCGGCCATGCAGTACGCCCGCTGGCTCGGTCCCGGCACCGGCACCCTCACGGCGCTGCCGGACGTCGTGCGCGCGCTGACCGTGAAGCAGCCCGCCACAGTGCGAACGACGGCCGTCACGGTGCCCGCGAGGGTCGGGGGCGGGGTGTGCCCGCACCGCACGCCGACCTACCTGGAGCGTGGCCTCGCCATGGCCGAGCAGCGCATCACCGCCGCCCGCGACGGCATCCACGCCACCGTCTACCGGACGTTCCTCGCGGTGCTGTCCACGCACGGCCGGTGCGGCTGCCTCACCGAGGCGGACACCGCGCGGCTGTTCACCGCCGCGCAGGCCAAGGGCGAATCTCCCCGGCACTGCACCGACGCGTGGGCCAACGCCCGCACGCAGTTGGGACTGTGACCATGGCCGACGACGAGAAGAACCCCGCCCGCGAGGTCATCACCGACTACGCGCAGGCGCACTTCCGGTACTTCCGCACCGCTGACGGAACCGTGTACGCGCAGAAGAACGGCCACCCCGTCGCCCGCCCGATCCGCTCCCAGGGCACCACCGGCAGTCACCGCCAGGAACTCATGGTCGGCCTGTTCCGCGACGGGATCGGCGTGTTCAACGGGACCGCACTCAAGGAGGCGTTGGACTTGATCGAAGCGCTCGCACTGTCGGAGGACGTGCAGCCCGTGAACATCCGCGTGGCCCCCGGATACGACGGGGCGACGTGGCTGGACCTGGGACGCGACGACGGTCAGTCCGTCCGTATCCACCCCACCGGCTGGGACATCCTCACCCCCGACCCGCGCGAAGTCTGCTGGCGGCGCACCCAGCTCACCGGCGAACTGCCCCTGCCCGTCAAGGACACCGACGGCAAGGGCATCGACCTGCTGATGCGGCTGTGCAACTTCGCCAACGCGGAGACCGAATGCCTGGCCATCGCGTGGCTGATCGGCTGCCTGGGGCCGTCCGTTCCCGTGCCCGCACCGTTCCTCACCGGCCCGCAGGGCGCGGGCAAGTCCACCGGGGGCCGGATGCTCGTCCGGATCATCGAGGGGATGAGCGGCGACCTGCGCCGGGCGCCGAAGGACGAAGAGAACCTGATCGCAGCGGTGGCAGCCGGATGGGTCACCGCCCTGGACAACCTCTCCCACATGACCCCGGACCTGTCCGACGCCATGTGCTGCATCGTCACCGGCGCCGAAAGCGTCAAGCGCGCCCTGTTCACCGACGGGGACGTCTTCCGCGTCGGCTACCGCCGGCCCCTGCTCCTGACCGGCATCGACGTCGGCGTCATCCGTCCCGACCTCGCCGAACGGCTCCTGCCGCTGCGCCTGGAACGGCCCAGCATCCGGCGCACCGAGGCGGAACTGTGGCTGGACTACGCGGAGGTTCTCCCCGTCGTTCTCGGCTCCCTCCTCGACCTCACGGTCAAGGTCCGGGCAGCCGAGGCGGAGACGCCCACCGACCTTCGCATGGCCGACTTCGCCCACCTGTGCGCGCAGCTCGACGCGGCCACCGGCCTCGGAGCGCTCGCCGCCTACCGGGCCAGCCTGGACGACCTGAACGACGACGTGATCGAGGGTGACCTCCTCGCCCAGACCGTTCTCAGGCACGCCGACACCATGGAACCGGGCGCGGCGCAGCGGATGACCTCCACCGAGTGGCTGCACTGCCTCAGCCTCCTCTACGCGGGCGAGGACTGCCGCCCCCTACCCAAGGGGTGGCCGACCACCGGGAAAGTCCTCTCCGACCGGCTCAAGCGCCTCCAGCCCACGCTGGCCGCCCGTGGTGTCCTCATCGACACCGGCCGCACCAGCGCGGGCCGCTACCTCGAAATGACCCGCCGGGCCGCCCCCGCCCCGCACGAGCAGCAGCGGATGCACTGACCCGCCCGCTCACCCCCGGACAAGCAAGAGGAGCACCACCATCGGCAGGGCGTGCTCCTCTTGCTGTTCGGCGAAGCCGCCCCAGGTCGCGCCGCGCAGCGGCTCCTTCTTCACGATGTGAGGCGCCACCGACCACAACAGACGCCCCCTCCTTTGTCTTAAGAAGGAAGCGCTGCGTCATGTGCGTCATTCGGGACGGAAAACGGCCCCCCACCTGCGGCTACAGGCATGACGCAGACGGCCGACTCTGCGTCATCCTGCGTCATCTGCGTCATGGGCTACGTCACCGATGACGCAGCCCATGACGCTGCGATGACGCACGATCGAGCCGCTACGTCACACAAAGCCGCAGGTCAGCAGCCTGAATGACGGTGATGACGCAATGACGCAGAAATCCGCACCTCGGACACACGCAACGCCCCGCAGCCTCGAAGGAGTCGCACCGTGGCCCGCCCCAAGATGCTCAAACTCCCCGAAGTCCTCGAAGAGATCGAGATGAGCCGCGCCGCCTTCTACCGGATGCGCGCCCGCGGCACGGCTCCGAAGCTCATCAAGCTGCCGAACGGGCAGATCCGTTGCCGCCGCAGCGACCTGGACGCGTGGTGGTCCAAGCACGAGATCGCAGCCTGACCGTAGACCGACCGAAGGGACCCCACCGCGCGGTGGGGTCCCTTCCCCATGAGGGAGCACGATGCACAGCTACGACGTGCGCATTTGGAACGTCCGGAAGCGTCCGAGCAAGGCGGCTCCGTTCCAACTCCGCTGGCAGGTAGACGGGACGGAGTATCAGGAAAGGTTCGCCACCAAGACACTCGCGGACGCCCGCCGCGCGGAGCTGCTGACCGCGACCCGCAAGGGCGAGCCGTTCGACACCGAGTCGGGACTTCCCGTGTCGGAGGTGCGCGAGCGCAACCGCACGAGTTGGTACGCCCATGCTCGCGCGCACGTCGCGCGGAAGTGGCCGACTGCGGCAGCGAAGCACCGCGCCAGCATCGCGGAGAGTCTCGCCATCGCCACGATGGCCGTATGCCCGACCGGCAAGGGACGCCCGGCGGATGAGATCTTGCGCCGGGCCCTCTACCAGTGGGCGTTCAACGTCGGACGCCACGACCAGGACCCGCCGGAGGCGGAGGCCAAGGCACTGGCATGGGTGGAACGGAACGCGCCAGCCGTGGTCGACCTGGACAGCGCCAAGCGCATGCGCACAATCCTGGAGCACCTGGCCAGTCGCCAGGATGGCAAGCCGGCCGCCGCGAACACGTTCCGGCGCCGTCGGGCCGTGTTGAGCAACTGCCTGCGCCTGGCAGTGGAGCAAGAACTGTTGCCGGGCAACCCCCTGCACCGCGTGCACTGGGAGACGCCCCAGGCGGTAGAGGAGCTGGACGTGCGCAGCGTCGCTACGCCCGCACAAGCGCGGGCACTGCTGGACGCGGTCCGTGCGCAGGGACCGCGCGGCGCCCACCTGGTCGGGTTCTTCGCATGCATCTACTACGCCGCCATGCGGCCGGAGGAGGTGTCCATGCTGAGTGCTGACCAGTGCGACCTGCCTGAGGAGGGATGGGGGCGGCTCCTGCTCGCCGGCGCCCGTCCGCAGGTGGGTTCCGGCTGGACGGATGACGGAAAGCCGTACGAGGAGCGGCAGTTGAAGCACCGCGCCCGCCGGGCGGTCCGGCCCGTGCCCATTCCTCCTGTCCTGGTCGCCATCCTGCGCACCCACCTGGACACGTGCGGCACCACGGCCGAAGGACGCCTGTTCAGCGCCGTGCGAGGGGGCCCTATCCGGTCGCAGGAGTACGGCGCGGCGTGGAAGGAGGCTCGCAGAAAGGCGCTCACCGCCGCGCAGGTGGCTTCGCCCCTGGCCGCCATCCCCTACGACCTGCGGCATGCGTGCGTGTCGTTCTGGCTCCGCTCCGGGGTGAGCCTTGCCGAGACCGCCCGCCGCGCAGGGCAGAGCGTCGCCGTCCTCCAGCGCTACTACGCCAAGGTGCTGGACGGCGAGGAAGCAAAGATGAACGCACTGATCGAGCAGGGGTTGGCAGAGCACGACGACGAGGCAGAAGGGCCGTGATTCCTGGCCGCAGGTTGGCCGCACGCGCTGGTCAGATGTGGGATACCGGCGAATCAGGGTGAGACAAGGTCACGCCGAAGGGGTGCCGCTCCGGAGAGTGGCACCCCTTCTGACCTGCAACCTTCTGACCTGCTACGCGGTGGGTGTGGGATTTGAACCCACGGTGACTCGCGCCACGACGGTTTTCAAGACCGTTCCCTTAGGCCGCTCGGGCAACCCACCTCGCGCCACCCGGTGAGGGGTGACGCGGGGACAAGAGTAACGGGTGGCCAGGTGCGTGTGGGTCGGCTTGGGGGTGGGGCCGGGGTCAGCTGTCGCCCTTGCGGGAGCCGAGGGTGAGGTCGACCGTGTGGGTCTTGCCGTCGCGCTCGTAGGTGAGCGTGACCTTGTCGCCCGGCTTGTGGGTCCAGATCTCGCCGATGAGAGTCGGGCCGCTGTCGATCACCGTGTCGTCGAGCTTGGTGATGACGTCGCCGGGCTTGAGGCCGGCCTTGGCCGCGGGGCCGCCCGCCTCGACCGCCGCGGCGCCGCCGGCCCCCTGGTCGGTGATCTTCGCGCCGTCGGTGGACTCCTCCAGGGAGACGGAGGCGCCGATCTTGGCGTAGACCGGCTGGCCGTCCTTGATCAGCTCCTGGGCGACGTACTTGGCCTGGTTGATCGGGATGGCGAAGCCCAGGCCGATCGACCCGGACTGGGCGGTGCCGCCCAGGCCGCCGCTGCCGGTGGACTGGATCGCGGAGTTGATGCCGATCACGTTGCCCTGCGCGTCGAGCAGCGGGCCGCCGGAGTTGCCCGGGTTGATCGAGGCGTCCGTCTGGAGGGCGCTCATGTACGAGGCGCTGCTGCCGGTGCCGTCGGAGGAGGCCACAGGGCGGTTCTTCGCGCTGATGATGCCCGTCGTCACGGTGTTGGACAGGCCGAAGGGCGCGCCGATGGCGATCGTCGAGTCGCCGATGGCGACCTTGTCGGAGTCGCCGAGGGTGAGCGGCTTGAGGTCCGAGGGGGCGTTCTTCAGCTTGATGACCGCGACGTCGTAGCCCTGGGCGTGGCCGACGACCTCGGCGTCGTACTTCTTGCCGCTCGGGAAGGTGGCGGTCACCTTGCCGCCGTCGACGGCGTCGGCGACGACGTGGTTGTTGGTGACGATGTGGCCCTGGGTGTCGAAGACGAAGCCGGTGCCGGTGCCGCCCTCGCCGTCTGCTCCCTCGCCGCGGCCCGCTGCGCCCCCGCCGTGCCCCGTACCCGGGTGCGTACGGCCATCCGCGACCGTGACCGCCGTACGGCCTTCCTGCCGCAGCGCGATCCCGACGCCTCCGGACGGCCCCGGCCCAGGGCACCGGGACCCGCCCTCCCGACGGCCGTCGCGTAGGGCACACCGCACCACACCCCTCAACTCCGTGCGCCCGCGCGGGCCGTCATGCCGCCGTATCCACGTCCCGGCACGACGAGACCCCCGGAGGGCTCCTCACCCATGTCCGTCTTCTCTCTCTTCGTCCACCTCGTCGAGCGGTTCGCCGACGTGCTCGAACCCCTCTTCCACGCCTCCGCGGCCGCTGCCGCGATCATCCTGTTCACCGCGCTCGTCCGGCTGCTCGTCCACCCCCTGTCACGGGCCGCCGCACGCGGCCAGAAGGCGCGGGCCGCGCTCCAGCCGCGGATCGCCGAACTGCGCGGCAAGCACGCGCGCGACCCGGAGAAGCTCCAGCGGGCCGTGCTGGAACTGCACGCCGAGGAAAAGGTGTCCCCGCTGTCCGGCTGCCTGCCCAGCCTGCTCCAGGCGCCCGCCTTCCTCCTCCTCTACTACGTCTTCTCGCACTCCACGATCGGCGGCGAGACCAACGGCCTGCTCACCCACCGGCTCCTCGACGCGCCCCTCGGCGACCGCTGGACCGACGCCCTCGCCGCCGGCGGGATGTTCGGCGGGGCCGGGATCGTCTACCTCGCCCTGTTCGCCGTCGTCGCGGCCGTGGCCACCTTCGGCTACCGCCTCGCCCGGCGTACGACGGCCGCGAGCGCGGCGACGGTCGAGGAGGGGACGCCCGGCCTGGGCGCGGTCGTCAAGGTGATGCCGTTCCTGTCCTTCTTCACCCTCGTCACCGTCGCCGTCGTACCGCTGGCCGCCGCCCTGTACGTCGTCACCAGCACGGCCTGGAGCGTGGTCGAGCGCGCGGTGCTCTACAGGTGAAGGTGACGGTGACGGTGACGGTGACGGGGCCCGAGGGGGCCGTAGTGACGGTCCAGTACGTGAACGGGGTCTTGCGGAGTGGACGTCCGGATCGGAGGATCGACCAGTCCTCCGGTGGCTGCACCCGTCGGCGGGCGCGCCCGCGATCGAGGGAGATTGACCATGAAGCTGCTGCGAGTCGGTACGGCGGGTGCGGAGCGTCCCGCGCTGCTCGACGCCGAGGGGACCCTGCGGGACCTGTCGGGCCTCGTCGACGACATCGACGGCGCACTGCTCGCCGACGACGAGACCCTCGGCCGGATCCGTGCCGCCGGTGAGTCCGGCGAACTGCCCGCACGGGACGCGACCGGGCTGCGCGTCGGACCGCCGGTCGGCCGGATCGGCAAGGTCGTGTGCATCGGGCTGAACTACCACGACCACGCCCGCGAGACGGGCTCCCCGGCGCCCGCCGAGCCCGTCATCTTCTTCAAGGCCGCGGACACGGTCGTCGGCCCGTACGACACCGTGCTCGTGCCGCGCGGGTCCACGAAGACCGACTGGGAGGTCGAACTCGCGGTCGTCATCGGCCGTACCGCCCGCTACCTGGAGTCCGCCGAGGAGGGGCTCGCGCATGTCGCCGGGTACGCCGTCGCGCACGACGTCTCCGAGCGGGAGTTCCAGATGGACCGGGGCGGCACGTGGGACAAGGGGAAGAACTGCGAGACGTTCAACCCGCTCGGCCCCTGGCTCGTGACGTCCGACGAGGTGCCCGACCCCCAGTCGCTCGGGCTGCGGCTCTGGGTCAACGGCGAGCTGAAGCAGGACGGGACGACCGCCGAGCAGATCTTCCCCGTGGGTGAAGTCGTGCGCTACGTCAGCCAGTTCATGGTCCTCCACCCCGGAGACGTCATCAACACGGGAACCCCGGCGGGCGTCGCCTTCGGCAAGCCCGAGCCGAAGCCGTACCTGCGGGCGGGGGACGTGGTCGAGCTGGAGATCGAGGGACTGGGACGGCAGCGGCAGGAACTGAAGCCCGCCTGACGGGGCGTCCCCCGCGCGTGTCCGGGCGGTGGTCCTCAGAGCAACCGGCTTGGTCTCAGGGGTAGTTGACGCCACCCGTTGGTCGGATACTGGGCGTATGCCGAACAACAGCGGAGGGTGGCGGCCGCCGGGGTACCAGGGACCTGGCTGGGAACCTCCCAAGGAGCCGCCCTCGGGCCCGCCCCCGCGCCCTCCCGGGAGCGGCGGGCCGGGTCCCGAGGGGCGGTCCCGCTGGAGTGTGCCGGGGATCGTCGCGGTGATCGTGGCCGTGATCTGGACGCTCCTGGCCTACCAGTGGACCCAGCAGAACGACTGCGAGCTGGTCGAGTCGTACGGCCTGGTCCTCTCCCACGGCACGCCGGACTTCTGGGAGGAGTGCGGGGACTGAGCGCGGGGACCAGTGCCCCCCTCGCGTCGCGTCAGCGCAGACCCTGGTGCTTCTCCAGGAACTGTTCCAGGGCCTCCACCACGAACCTGTGGTCCTCCAGCTGCGGCAGGCCCGAGACCGTCACCGCGCCGATCACGCCGACGCCCTCGACGTTGATCGGGAAGGAGCCGCCGTGGGCCGCGTACTCGTCCGGGTCCAGGCGCGAGGACTCCTCGAACGTCGTGCCCTTGGCGCGGTGGCGGGAGCCCACCAGGTAGGAGGAGGCGCCGTAGCGCTCCACGACCCGGCGCTTGCGGGTGATCCAGGCGTCGTTGTCGGGGGCCGAGCCGGGCAGGGCCGCGTGGAAGAGCTGCTGGCCGGCCCGGTGGATGTCGATCGCCACCGGGGCCTGCCGTTCCCGGGCCAGCTCCACCAGCAGCGAGCCGAGCGCCCAGGCGTCGTCGAAGGTGAACTGGCGGAAGACCAGGCGCCGTTCCTGCGCCTGCAGCTCCTCCAGCGGAGGGGTGATCTCCGGGGTGAACCTGGGGGTGATCTCGTGCGTCACAGCTGCACCGCCATTCCGTCTCGTGCCGAACGGCGGGCCGCCTCCAGCACGTCGAGCGCGGCAGCCGCCTCCGCGGCGGTCACCGGGTTGGGGCCGCCCTCGGCAAGGGCCTTCGCCACCGCAGCGTAATAGGCCGGGTAGTCGCCGGGCAGGGTCGGCACGGGGTCTCCGCCGCCGGTCAGCGGCGACTCGCCGGCGCCGACGTGCCCCCACAGCTCCTCGGGCTCCGTGCCCCAGCCGGGGCCGGGCCGCTCGCCGTCCCGCAACGCCGCCTCCTGCGGGTCCAGGCCGTACTTCACATAGCCGGCCTTCGACCCCAGCACCCGGAAGCGCGGGCCGAGCTGGGCGGTCGTCGCGGAGGCGTACAGGTGGGAGCGGACGCCGTTCGCGTGGGTGAGCGCGAGGAACGTGTCGTCGTCGGTCTCCGCGCCGGCGCGGCGCACGA
>NZ_MUBA01000058.1 GCF_002154575.1 Streptomyces bobili | reverse complement strand
CGGGCACTTCACACCGCCCCCTGCCGTCCTTTGGTGAACGGCCGGGGGCGGTGTGAAGTGCCCGGTACGGAAGGCGAATCGGACGGAAGGGACCCCTGCGGACGTACTGCGGACCTACTCGGCGACCTCGCCGTACGCGGCGAGCAGAACCGCCGGGTCGGGGCCTTCGAGGACGGTGGGCTTGGCCAGACCGTCGAGGACGATGAAGCGCAGGAGGTCGCCGCGCGACTTCTTGTCGACCTTCATGTTCTCCAGCAGCTTGGGCCACTGGTCGTGGCGGTAGTGCAGCGGCAGCCCCACCGACTCCAGGACCGTGCGGTGGCGGTCGGCCGTGGCGTCGTCCAGCCGGCCGGCCAGGCGGCCCAGTTCGGCGGCGAAGTGCAGGCCGACCGAGACGGCGGCGCCGTGCCGCCACTTGTAGCGCTCGTTCTTCTCGATGGCGTGGGCGAGCGTGTGGCCGTAGTTGAGGATCTCGCGCAGGCCCGACTCCTTGAGGTCGGAGGAGACGACGTCCGCCTTGACCCTGATGGAGCGCTCGATCAGCTCGGCGGTGTGCGGGCCGGCCGGGGTGCGCGCGGCCTCGGGGTCGGACTCGATGAGGTCGAGGATCACCGGGTCGGCGATGAAGCCGGCCTTGATGACCTCGGCGAGCCCGGAGACGTAGTCGTGGGCCGGGAGGGAGTCCAGCGCGGCCAGGTCGCAGAGCACACCGGCCGGGGGGTGGAAGGCGCCGACGAGGTTCTTGCCCTCGGCGGTGTTGATGCCGGTCTTGCCGCCGACGGCCGCGTCCACCATGGCGAGGACGGTGGTCGGGATGGCGATCCAGCGCACCCCGCGCAGCCACGTGGCGGCCACGAACCCGGCGAGGTCGGTGGTCGAGCCGCCGCCGACGCCCACCACGACGTCCGTGCGGGTGAACCCGGACTGCCCGAGCGCCTTCCAGCAGTAGGCCGCGACCTCGGCGGTCTTGGCCTCCTCCGCGTTGGGCACCTGGATGGCGACCGCCTCGAAGCCCTGCTCCGCCAGGTCGGCGCGGAGCGCTTCGCCGGTGTCGGCGAGCGCCTCGGGGTGGATCACGGCGACCCGCTTGACGCGGTCGCCGATCAGCCCGCCCAGCTCACCGAGGAGCTGACGCCCGACCAGCACCTCGTACGGCTCGGAGCCGGCGCTGCCGCCGACCCGGATCCGCGTCACTGCCTCACTCATGCTTGCTTCAACTCCAGAGCGTCCAGGACTGCCTGCGTGACCTCTTCGGGTGTACGGCCGTCCGTCGGCACGACCGCCGTGGCGACCCCTTCGTAGAGGTGCCGGCGGGACTCCATCAGCTCGCGCCACTGCTTGCGCGGGTTGACGGCGAGCAGCGGACGGGCCGCGTTGAGGCCGGTGCGCTTCACGGCCTCCTCGACGTCCATCGACAGGTAGACCACACGCTGCCCGGCCAGCAGGCCGCGCGTCTCCTCGTCGAGGATCGAGCCGCCGCCGAGCGCCAGGACGCCGTCGTGCCCGGCGAGCGCGCGCAGCACGGCCGCCTTCTCGACGGCACGGAAGGCGGGCTCGCCCTCCTCGACGAAGATGTCGGCGATGGTGCGGCCCGCCGCGGCGACGATGTCGTCGTCGGTGTCGCGGTAGGCGACGCCGAGCCGGTCGGCCAGCTGCTGCCCGACGGTCGACTTGCCGACGCCCATCGGCCCGACCAGAACGACCAGCGGCCCGCTCATCGGACGGGGAGGTTGTCGAGGTACGACCGCACGTTGCGGCGGGTCTCGGCGACGCTGTCGCCGCCGAACTTCTCCGCGACGGCGTCCGCGAGGACCAACGCCACCATCGCCTCGGCGACGATGCCGGCCGCCGGGACCGCGCAGACGTCGGAGCGCTGGTGGTGGGCCTGCGTCGCCTCGCCGGTGGCCACGTCCACGGTCCGCAGGGCGCGCGGCACGGTGGCGATCGGCTTCATGGCCGCGCGCACCCGCAGCAGCTCGCCGGTGGACAGACCGCCCTCGGTGCCGCCGGCCCGGCCGGAGGTCCGGCGGATGCCCTCGGGGGTGCTGACGATCTCGTCGTGCGCCTGTGAACCGGGCACGCGCGCGAGGCCGAAGCCGTCGCCGACCTCGACGCCCTTGATCGCCTGGATGCCCATGAGGGCACCGGCGAGGCGGGCGTCCAGCTTGCGGTCCCAGTGCACGTGCGAGCCCAGGCCCACCGGCACGTCGTACGCGAGCACCTCGACGACGCCGCCGAGGGTGTCGCCGTCCTTGTGGGCCTGGTCGATCTCCGCGACCATCGCCTTCGACGCGTCCGCGTCCAGGCAGCGCACCGGGTCGGCGTCCAGCTTCTCGACGTCGGCCGGCGTCGGGTACACGCCGTACGGCGCCTTGGCGGCGGCGATCTCCACGACGTGCGACACGATCTCGATGCCGGCCGTCTCCTTCAGGTACGACCGGGCCACGGCGCCGAGGGCGACGCGGGCGGCCGTCTCGCGCGCGGAGGCGCGCTCCAGGATCGGGCGGGCCTCATCGAAGCCGTACTTCTGCATGCCGGCCAGGTCGGCGTGGCCGGGGCGGGGGCGGGTCAGCGGCGCGTTGCGGGCGAGCCCGGCGAGCACCTCGGGGTCGACCGGGTCGGCCGCCATGATCTGGTCCCACTTCGGCCACTCGGTGTTGCCCACCATGACCGCGACCGGGGAACCGAGGGTGAGCCCGTGACGGACACCGCCGAGGAAGGTCACCTCGTCCCGCTCGAACTTCATCCGCGCACCGCGCCCATAGCCGAGCCGGCGCCTCGCCAAATGGTCCGCGACCATGTCCGTGGTGATCGGCACGCCGGCCGGAAGGCCCTCCAGCGTCGCCACGAGTGCGGGACCGTGGGACTCCCCCGCGGTCAGCCAGCGCAACCTGCTCAACGGTGCTCCTCAGTCTCGCGCCTGGTACTGCCCCGCGTACGCGCGTCGTCGCGTACGGCAACGGCGCGACCGGGTGCGCGACCCTGGTCCGCCACCCCCGATCCTCCCACGTCCGTGACACGGATCCGATCGCCGGTCCATCTGGCGGACGGCCGGCGGTCCCCGGCCCGCGGATCTCGCTACCGGCGGGAGGCGAGCGCGTGCTCTCCCGCCTTGCGCATCGCGTCCACGGGCGCCGGGGTGCGCCCGGTCATCCGCTCCACCTGGAGCACCGCCTGGTGCACCAGCAGATCGAGGCCGCTCACGACGGCTCCGCCGAACATCGACCAGCGGGCGGCCAGTTCGGTCGGCCAGGGGTCGTACAGCACGTCGAACAGGGTGGCGGGCCGCTCCGGTACGGCGGTCGCGAGCGCGTCGGTGGCACCCGCGGGCGTGGTGGCGATCACCAGCGGCGCGCGCAGCGCCTCGGCCGCGTCCTCCCAGCGGGCCGTACGGACGTCGACGTCGAGGCGCTCGCCCCACTGGCGCATCTGAGCGGCACGGGCGTCGCTGCGCACATAGACGACGACCTCGCCGGTGCAGACGCGGGACATCGCGGCCAGCGCGGAGGAGGCGGTGGCACCGGCGCCCAGGATGGCGGCCGAGTCGACCTGCTCGACGCCGTGCTCCCGCAGGGCGGCGACCATGCCGGGGATGTCGCTGTTGTCGCCGACGCGGCGGCCGTCCTCGGTGAACACCAGGGTGTTGACCGCCTCGACGGAGGCCGCCGTCTCGCTGATCTCGTCCAGCAGCGGGATGACCGCGCGCTTGAGCGGCATGGTCAGCGACAGTCCCGCCCACTCGGCCCCGAGCCCCTCGACGAAGGAGGAGAGCGCCGCCTCGTCCACGTCGAAGCGGTCGTACGTCCACTCCGGGAGGTCCAGCGCCTGGTAGGCGGCGCGGTGCAGCACCGGCGAGAGGGAGTGCGCGACGGGGCTGCCGAGCACGGCGGCCCGGTGTCGGTGGGCGTACCCGCCCCTGGTGGTGTCGGTCATGACCTCAGTTACCGGCGCTCTCGTTGAACTTGTCCTTCAGCTTTTCGAACTCCGCGTAGGTCTTGGCGAACTCCGTGTTGTTCTCGCCGTCGGTCGCCACGAAGTAGAGCCAGCCCTCGCTCGTCGGATTCAGCGCCGCCGCGAGTGCCTCTGACCCCGGACTGCCGATCGGTCCCGGCGGCAGGCCCTTCTGCGTGTACGTGTTGTACGGGTCCTGATTCTTGTTGATCTCGGACTCGCTGATGTGGATGTTGCTCTCGTTCTTCAGGTAGTTGAAGGTCGAGTCGAACTGGAGCAACTGGTTGGTCTGGGTGTTCGTCGGCTTGAGGCGGTTGTAGATCACCTCGGCCATCTTGCGGAAGTCGTCGTGCGTCTTGCCCTCCGCCTGGACCATGCTGGCGACCGTGATGACCTGGAGCGGGTCCTCCAGATTCAGCGCCTTGGCCTTGGCGTCGAGGTCGAACTTGCCGTAGGCCGCGTCGGCCGCCCCGACCATCTCCTTGAGCACCGAGGCGGGCTTCATGCCCTTGGCCGCGGGATAGGTGCCCGGGAAGAGGAAGCCCTCCAGCGGGTCCTTGATGTCGCCGTCGGCGTTGGCCCAGTCGGGCAGGCCCAGGGTCTTGAAGTCCTTCTCGGCGACGCCCCTGGTGGTGCCGGCGGTGAGGCCGAGCTTGGTGTCGATCGCCTTGTAGACGGAGATGTTCCGCTGGCCGGGCGTGACCACCACGTTGGCCTGGCTCTTGGGGTCGAGCATCATCTCCACGGCGTTCTCCGCGGACATCTCCTTCTTGAGGATGTACGCGCCGGCCTGGATCTTGTCGCCGTCGCTGCTCGTGAAGGCGGACACGAAGGCGTCGACGCTCTTCACGACGCCGGCGTCCTTCAGCCTGCGGCCGATCTCGACGCCGCCGGCACCCTTGGGGATCTCGATGCTGACGGTCTGGCTGTTGCCTGCGCCCGCGTAGTCCGGCGCCGCGCCGTAACGATTCTGGTAGAACTGGTAGCCGAAATAGGTGATACCGCCCAGGCCGCCGCCGAACACGAGCAGAACAACCAGGCAGGCGCAGCCGTTGCGGCTCTTCTTTTCCTTCTTGGCGCCCTTGCCGCCGCGTCCGCGGCGGTCGCCGCGCCCCTCCGGCTCGTCGTCGTCCTCGTCGTCCGCGCCGCCGCCCGCGAAGAAGGCGTGCTCGCCCTGATCGGGACCGGGGTCCCAGTCGGGTTGCTCCGCCTCCGGCTCGGCGCGCCTGCGCGCGGGCGGCTCCGGCGGCGGATAGGCGTCCGGTGTGCCGTAGAAGTCGGGCTGCTCGGCACCGTAGGCCGCGGCCTGCTGGCCGTACGGGTCACCGGGGTCGGCGGCGTACGGAATGTGGGCGTGGGTGCCGGTGCCGTCCCAGCCACCTTCGTTGTAGGCCTGCTGGTTCGGCTGACCGTACTGCTGTCCCTGGCCGGCGTACTGCTGCTGGTCGTAGGACGGCTGGTACTGCTGCTGGTCGTAGGGCTGGGGCCCGCCGCTGTTCCAGTCGCCGTACTCCTGCTGCTGCTGCGGGTACTGGTGCTGCGACTGGCCGCCGTAGGCAGGCTGATGGCCGGTGTGGCCCTGCTGCCCTTCCCATCCGACGTCCCCGTACAACGGGTCCTCCGGATGCCACGGTTCGGAGCCTGGGCCCCGGCCATACTCAGTCATCTGTCCCCTAGAGCCGCGAGGCGGCGGTCGCGCGGCTGGTGGGCCCGGCTCCCGTCCCGCCTCTTTTCTGTGCGGTCGCTGTTCGAAGACCACCGCATCGCGCGGAACGTTACCGTATCGCGATCAGATGACCACTTCGACGCCCTCTCCCGGCGCCGAGCCTGACACCCGTTCGGATTCGAGGGCCTGCTGAAGGATGATCACAGCGGCGGCCTGGTCGATGACGGAACGTCCCTTCTTGGACTTCACGCCCGAGGCGCGCAGTCCCTGACTGGCCGTCACCGTCGTCATCCGCTCGTCGAGCAGCCGGACCGGGACCGGTGCGATGCCCTTGGCCAGCTCCTGCGCGAACGCGCGCACCTTGGCCGCGGCCGGGCCCTCGCCCCCCTTGAGGGAGCGAGGGAGACCGACGACGACCTCGATCGGCTCGTACTCCTCGACGAGTTGCCCGAGCCGGCGGTGGGCCGCCGGGACGTCACGGCCGGGGACCGTCTCCACCGGCGTGGCGAGGATCCCGTCGGGGTCGCACGAGGCGACCCCGATCCGCGCGTCCCCGACGTCGATCGCGAGGCGACGGCCCTTCCTCATGGAACGGCTCACCTGGCCGAATCCGCCACGAGCCGCTCGACGGCGTCGACGGCCTCGCCGATGGCGGCCGGGTTCTGGCCGCCGCCCTGGGCGACGTCCGGCTTGCCGCCACCGCCGCCGCCGAGGGTCTTGGCGGCCGTACGGACCAGGTCGCCGGCCTTGAGGCCGCGCTCGCGGGCGGCGTCGTTGGTGGCGATGACCGTGAGCGGCTTGCCGTTGCTGATGGTGAACAGGGCGACCACGGCGGCCCGTCCGCCCTGGATGCGGCCGCGCACGTCGAGAACCAGCCGGCGCAGGTCGTCGGGCGTGGTGCCGTCCGGGACCTGGCCGGTGACGACGGCGACCCCGTGGATGTCCTTGGCGGAGTCCACGAGACCGGCGGCGGCCTGGAGGACCTTCTCCGCGCGGAACTTCTCGATCTCCTTCTCGGCGTCCTTCAGCTTGCCGAGCATGGCGGAGACCTTCTCCGGGAGTTCCTCCGGGCGGCCCTTGATCAGCTCCTGGAGCTGGGCGACGACCGTGTGCTCACGGGCGAGGAAGTTGTAGGCGTCGACACCCACGAGGGCCTCGATACGGCGTACGCCCGAGCCGATCGACGACTCGCCGAGCAGCTTCACCAGGCCGAGCTGGGCGGTGTTGTGCACGTGCGTGCCGCCGCACAGCTCCTTGGAGAAGTCGCCGATGGTCACGACGCGGACCCGCTCGCCGTACTTCTCGCCGAACTCGGCGATGGCGCCCTGCTTCTTGGCCTCGTCGAGGCTCAGGATCTCGGCGTGCACGTCGAGGTCGCGGGCGAGGATCTCGTTGATCTTCTGCTCGACGTCGGTCATCACGGCCGTCGGAACGGCGGACGGGGAACCGAAGTCGAAGCGGAAGCGGCCGGGCTGGTTCTCGGAACCGGCCTGGGCGGCCGTCGGGCCGAGGGCGTCGCGCAGGGCCTGGTGCGTGAGGTGCGTGGCCGAGTGGGCGCGGGCGATGGCCGTACGGCGGCGGCCGTCGATGGAGGCGTGGGCCTTGGCCCCGACGGTCACCTCGCCGAACAGGACGACGCCCTTGTGGACGTACACGCCCGGGACCGGCTTCTGGGTGTCGCGGATCTCGACGACGGCACCGGTGTCGACCTTGATGCGGCCGGTGTCGCCGATCTGGCCGCCGCCCTCGGCGTAGAACGGGGTGCGGTCCAGGACGATCTCGACCTCGTCGCCCTCGGTGGCAGCCGGGGAGGAGGCGCCGTCGACGAGGATGCCGACGATCGTGGTCTCGCCCTCGGTGTCGGTGTAGCCGATGAAGTCGGTCTCACCGGCCTTGTCGGCGATCTCGCGGTAGGCGCCGACGCCGGCATGGCCGGTCTTCTTGGCCTGGGCGTCGGCCTTGGCCTGGTCCCGCTGCTGCTTCATCAGGCGGCGGAAGCCGTCCTCGTCCACGGAAAGGCCCTGTTCGGCGGCCATTTCGAGGGTGAGGTCGATGGGGAAGCCCCACGTGTCGTGCAGCAGGAAGGCCTTGTCGCCGGCGAGGACCTTGCCGCCGGACTGCTTGGTCTCGGTGATGGCCGTGTCGAGGATGTTGGTGCCGGCCTTGAGCGTCTTGAGGAAGGCGTTCTCCTCGGCGACGGCGACCTTCTCGATGCGCTCGCGGTCGGTGACCAGCTCGGGGTACTGCTGGCCCATCATGGCGATGACGGTGTCGATGAGGTCCTTGACGACCGGGCCGGTGGCGCCGAGGAGGCGCATGTTGCGGATGGCGCGGCGCATGATGCGGCGCAGGACGTAACCGCGGCCCTCGTTGCCGGGGGTCACGCCGTCGCCGATGAGCATCACCGAGGTGCGCATGTGGTCGGTGACCACGCGCAGGGAGACGTCCGAGTCGTGGGCCTCGCCGTACTCGACGCCGGTCAGCTCGGTGGCCTTCCTGATGACGGCCATGGAGGTGTCGATCTCGTACATGTTCTGCACGCCCTGCAGAATCATGGCGAGGCGCTCCATGCCGAGGCCCGTGTCGATGTTCTGGCTCGGCAGGTCGCCCAGGATCTCGAAGTTGTCCTTGCCGATGCCCTCGCCACGCTCGTACTGCATGAAGACGAGGTTCCAGATCTCCACGTACCGCTCGTCGTTGACGGCGGGGCCGCCCTCGACGCCGAACTCGGGGCCGCGGTCGTAGTTGATCTCGGAACAGGGGCCGCAGGGGCCGGGTACGCCCATGGACCAGTAGTTGTCCTTCATGCCGAGGCGCTGGATGCGCTCCGTCGGCACGCCGACGACCTCGTGCCAGATGCGCTCGGCCTCGTCGTCGTCCTTGTATACGGTGATCCAGAGCTTCTCCGGCTCCAGGCCGTAACCACCCTTGTCCTGGGGCGTGGTGAGCAGCTCCCAGGCGTACTTGATGGCGCCTTCCTTGAAGTAGTCGCCGAAGGAGAAGTTGCCGCACATCTGGAAGAACGTGCCGTGGCGGGTGGTCTTGCCGACCTCTTCGATGTCGGGCGTGCGCACGCACTTCTGCACGCTGGTGGCGCGCTGGAAGGGCGGCTTGACCTCGCCGAGGAAGTAGGGCTTGAAGGGCACCATGCCGGCCGGGACGAGAAGCAGAGTCGGGTCGTCCGCGATGAGCGACGCCGAAGGGACGACGGTGTGTCCGCGCTCCTCGAAGAAGCTCAGCCAGCGGCGGCGGATCTCGGCCGACTCCATCAGTGGTCCTCATTCCGGTTGTACGAGTGCGTCGTGTCGTCGACGTACTTCGGCTTGCTGCGGTTGTTCTCGATGGCGGCGTACCGCCGGGGTGCGGGGAGTTCGGGGTCCGCGTGGAGGCCGAGCGCGTCCCCCAGTTCGGCCTCCCGCTGGGCCATGTTGTCGCGGACGTCCAGCGCGAAGCCCACCGCGCGGTCCTTGAGGCGTGCTCCCGTCTCGAGAGCCTTGTTCGCCGCGGTCGCGGCGAGGCTCTCGGGGGTCAGCTGCCTCAGCTTGCGGTTGACCTTGGTGGTGGCCCAGACACCGGCGGCGACGCCGGTGGAGAACCAGAAGGTACGGCGGAACATCGCTTGGGTCTCAGTCCTTCTTCCGCTTGCCCCACCGCGGGGCCGGGACGGTCCGGCCCACGATCACGGTACGTGGGGGCGCCTTGGCGGGCACGTCTTCCTTGCGGCCGCCGAGGGCCCGGCGTACGCCGTAGCCGAAGGCGGCCACCTTCACCAGGGGTCCGCCGAAGGTGGAGGCGACCGTGGTGGAGAGCGCGGAGGCGTTCGAGGTGACCTCCTGGACGTCCGAGGCGATCGCGTCGACCCGGTCGATCTGGGTCTGTGCCGAGCGGACCGCCGCGGAGGCGTCGGCCAGCAGCGGAACGGCCTTGTCGGTCACGTCCACGACCAGCTTGGTGGTCGCCCTGAGCGTCTGGGCCAGTCTCGCCAGCGCGACGGCGAGGAAGGAGACCAGGATCGCCCAGAACACGGCCACCAGGATGCCGGCCACCTCTCCACCGGACACTGCGCACCCGCTCCCTGAAACGTGCCTCTACATCGGAAAAGTTGTGCACCGAGCCTATCGCGCCGCCGGTACCGGTCCGCACCGGATTTACCCGCGGCACGGGCCGCGTCGGCGCGGCGCTCCCGGACATGAGCGAACCCGCCGCCCCGCCCGCCCGGAAGGGCGGGGGGACGGCGGGTTCGGACACAGAAGTCCTACGGCCGCCGGAGGATCAGCGGGCGTAGTACTCGACGACCAGCTGCTCGTCGCAGATGACCGGGATCTCCTTGCGGTTCGGCTCGCGGTCCAGGCGGAACGCCAGGGCGCCGAGGTTCACCTGGAGGTAGCGCGGGGTCTCACCGTCGGGGGCGAACCCACCGGCACGGGCGACCTCGAACAGCGTCTTGCTGCGGCTGCGCTCGCGGACCATCACGACGTCGTCGGGACGGACGCGGAACGAGGGCTTGTCGACCTTCTGGCCGTTGACCTCGATGTGGCCGTGGACGACCATCTGGCGCGCCTGGTAGATCGTGCGGGCGATGCCCGAACGCAGGACCAGCGCGTCAAGACGACGCTCGAGCTCGATGACCAGGGCCTCACCGGTCTTGCCCTGGGTCTTGGCGGCACGCTCGTAGGCGCGGACGAGCTGACGCTCGGACACGTCGTACTGCGCGCGCAGACGCTGCTTCTCGAGCAGACGGACCTTGTAGTCCGAGTTCTGCTTGCGGCCACGGCCGTGCTCACCCGGCGGGTAGGGGCGGGCCTCGAAGTACTTGACGGCCTTCGGGGTCAGCGCGATGCCGAGGGCACGCGACTTCTTGACCTTGGGACGGGGCTGGTTGGCCACGATCTCTCACTTTCCAGAATTCGGCTTGTCAGAGTTAAGGGAGGTCGCATCCGCAGCCGGGGAAACCCGCCGGGTCCGCGTGGGACCTGTCGGGCAGCCGCTCCCCTGGTCTGGGCACATACGTGCAGCACGCGAGTGGCCCACCGACCTCGACCGGAACCCCGGCTGGTGGTGGGCTGCCCGCGACACCTTCGACGGTGCGCGACGCTCCTGGAGCCGGTCCGAAAGCAACCGGGGCTCCCGCTGACTGTCCCGTTCTGACGGCACGGGACGCAGCACTTCGGACGAGTTTACAGGGTGCTCAGTCCCGCTTGCGACCGAGGTGCTTCCTGGTCCACTCCACGGCGTCCGCGTATCGCGCCTCCGCGCCGTGCCGGGTCGGCTCGTAGTACTCGCGGTCCTTGATGGCGTCCGGGGCGTACTGCTGGCCGGCGATGCCCTCGGGCAGGTCGTGCGGGTACACGTATCCCTGCGCGTGCCCCAGCTTGGCGGCTCCCTTGTAGTGCCCGTCCCGCAGATGCGCCGGCACCGGCCCGGCGAGCCCCTTGCGTACGTCGGACAGGGCGGCGCCTATCGCGGTGGTCGCGGCGTTGGACTTGGGGGCGAGGGCCAGGGCGATCGTGGCGTGGCTGAGGGTGAGGGCGGCCTCGGGGAAGCCGATCATGGCGACGGCCTGGGCGGCGGCGACCGCGATCGGCAGGGCACCGGGATCGGCCAGGCCGATGTCCTCGCTGGCCGAGATCATCAGGCGGCGGGCGATGAACCGCGGGTCCTCGCCCGCCTCGATCATGCGGGCCAGGTAGTGCAGGGCCGCGTCGACGTCGGAGCCGCGGATCGACTTGATCAGGGCGCTGGCCACGTCGTAGTGCTGGTCGCCGTCGCGGTCGTACTTCACGGCGGCCCGGTCGACCGTCTCCTCCAGGGTGGCGAGGGCGATCTCCGTCTCACCCTTGTCCAGGGCGGCGCCGGCGGCTGCCTCCAGGGCGGTGAGGGCGCGGCGGGCGTCACCGCCGGCGATGCGCAGGAGGTGGGCCTCGGTGTCCTCGGGGAGGGTGACGGCGCCCTTCAGACCACGCTCGTCGGTGACGGCCCGCCGCAGCAGGCCGCGCAGGTCGTCGTCGGTGAGGGGTTCGAGGGTGAGGAGGAGGGAGCGGGAGAGCAGGGGGGAGATGACGGAGAAGAACGGGTTCTCCGTGGTGGCCGCGATCAGGGTGACCCAGCGGTTCTCGACGGCGGGCAGGAGGGAGTCCTGCTGGGCCTTGCTGAAGCGGTGGATCTCGTCGAGGAAGAGGACGGTCTCCTTGCCGTAGCCGCCGGTGGCGCGGCGGGCGCCTTCGATGACGGCCCGGACCTCCTTGACGCCGGCGGTGATCGCCGACAGTTCGACGAAGCGGGCGTCGGTGGCCTTGGAGACGACGTAGGCCAGGGTGGTCTTGCCGGTGCCGGGCGGGCCCCAGAGGATCACCGAGGACGGGCCGGCCGGGCCCTTGGCGCTCTCGCCCACCAGGCGGCGCAGCGGTGAGCCCGGCTTCAGCAGGTGCTGCTGGCCCACCACCTCGTCGAGGACGCGCGGGCGCATCCGGACGGCCAGGGGGCTCCCGGCGGGGTCCTTCTCCTGGCGTTCTTCGGCTGCGGCGGTGAACAGATCGGGCTCCACACCGAAACCCTAATTCACCGCACCGACAATCCCGTCGGCCGCCCAGAGACCCTGCCCTGCCGGGTCAGCTGGTCCAGAAGTCCCACCAGCGGGTCAGGACCAGCATGCCGATGATGCCGACGTGCAGCACGGGCAGGACCCAGGTGAACTCGCCGAAGAAGCTCTTGAGCCAGCCGGGGGCGGGCAGGAAGCCGTTGCGGACGTTGAACGAGGTGACGTACCAGAACATGAAGATCGTGGCGACCCAGGCCAGGGAGCACCACAGGCACAGGGCGTTGATCCGGTACAGGGACTGGAACATCAGCCAGGCGCAGAACACCACTCCGAAAAGGGTGCCCGCGTTGAAGGTGAGCCAGTACCAGCGCGGGAAGCGGGCACCGGCCAGCAGGCTGATGCCGACGCAGACGACGATGCCGTAGGCGACGAGACCGAGCATCGGGTTGGGGAAGCCGAATACCGAGGCCTGGTCGCTCTCCATGACGCTGCCGCAGGAGACGACGGGGTTGAGGCTGCAGCCGGGGGTGAAGGTCTTGCCCTCGACCTTGGCCTCGAGGAGCTTGAACTTGTCGATCGTGATGACCCACGCGGCGAGCAGTCCGGCCGCGCCGGTGATCACCAGCAGCAGGGCCAGCGCCCGGCTGCCGCCCGCCGTCCTGGGCGCGGCCGATCCGGCGCGCTGCGGCTCGGACTCCGTGGAGGTGTCCTTGACTGTCGTCTTGCTCATCACGCCGATTCCGTCACTTGAGACCTGGACCTTCTTCGGGCAGGGCCATTGTGCCGCACACGCGCGGGTGCACACCGTTCGCTCCACATAAGGATGAAGGTGAGACCTGGTGCGCGCGTTCGGTTCCGGACAGCCGCCGGACCCGGCCGCCGTGCCCGACCCCGGACGCGCCAAGGGCGCCGCACATCCGTGAAGACGTACGGCGCCCCCGCGCGCGTGATCAGCCGAGCCGTGACTCCAGCTCCGCCACGATCTCGTTGACGCCGACCGCGCTCTGCTCGCCGGATTCCATGTCCTTGAGCTGGACGACGCCCTCGGCGAGGTCGCGTTCGCCGGCGACGATCGTGTAGCGGGCGCCGCTGCGGTTGGCGTTCTTCATCGCGCCCTTGAGGCCCTTGCCCCCGTAGGCGAAGTCGGCGGCGACGCCGAGCTTGCGCAGTTCGGTGACCTTGGCGAACAGGACGCGGCGGGCCTCCTCGCCGAGCGGTACGGCGAACACACTGGTGGACGCCGGGAGCTGGAGTTCCACGCCCTCCGCCTCCAGCGCCAGGACGGTGCGGTCGACGCCGAGGGCCCAGCCGACGGACGGCAGCGCGGGGCCGCCGATCATCTCGGACAGACCGTCGTAACGGCCGCCGCCGCCCACCGCGGACTGCGAACCGAGGCCGTCGTGGACGAACTCGAAGGTGGTGCGGGTGTAGTAGTCCAGGCCGCGGACCAGCTTCGCGTCGTCCTCGAAGACGACGCCGGCCGCCGTGATCAGCTCGCGGACCTCCTCGTGGTACGCCTTGCAGGCGTCGCAGAGGTAGTCGCGCAGCAGCGGGGCGCCGGTGAGCTGCTGCTGCACGTCCCGGCGCTTGTCGTCGAGGACCCGCAGCGGGTTGATCTCCGCTCGGCGCAGCGTCTCCTCGTCGAGGTCCAGGCCGCGCAGGAAGGCCTGCAGTGCCTCCCGGTACACCGGGCGGCACTCCTTGTCGCCCAGGCTGTTGAGCAGGATGCGGAAGTTCCTGAGCCCCAAGGAGCGGTAGGCCTGGTCGGCCAGGATGATCAGCTCGGCGTCCAGCGCCGGGTCCTCGGCGCCGATCGCCTCGGCGCCGACCTGGGAGAAGTGGCGGTAGCGGCCTGCCTGCGGCTGCTCGTACCGGTAGTACGAGCCCGAGTACCAGAGCTTGACGGGGAGGTTGCCCTGCCGGTGCAGGTTCGCCTCCAGAGCGGCGCGCAGGACGGAGGCCGTGCCCTCGGGGCGCAGGGCGAGACGGTCGCCGCCCTTGGTCTCGAAGGCGTACATCTCCTTGGTCACGATGTCGGTGGACTCACCGACTCCGCGCGCGAACAGCTCGACGTTCTCGAAGCCGGGCGTCTCGACGTAGCCGTAGCCGGAGCTGCGCAGCGGGGCCGCGATGGCCTCGCGGACGGCGAGGAAGGCCGCCGAACGCGGCGGGATCAGGTCGTACGTGCCCTTGGGGGCCTGGAAGGTACTCACGGGAGGTCTCGTCACATTCCTCGTCGGGGAGCCTCGGAGGCTCCCTGGCCGGCCGCCACCTGCCGCAGATACGGGTTGGTGGCGCGTTCCTGGCCGATGGTCGTGTGCTCATTGTGACCGGGCAGCACCACGGTGGAGTCGTCGAGCGGAAGGACCACGCGGGCCAACGACTCGAGCATGTCGTCCATGGAGCCACCGGGCAGGTCGGTGCGTCCGATGGAGCCGGCGAACAGCAGGTCGCCCGAGAAGAGCACGGACGGGACGTCCGCGATCTCGGGCATCCGGAAGGTCACCGACCCCCTCGTATGGCCCGGCGCGTGCGCGACGGAGAACTCCAGCCCCGCCAGTCGCAGCTTCGCGCCGTCGGTCAGCTCGCGGACGTCGTCCGGCTCCCCCACGGTCAGCTCGCCCAGCAGCGGCATGCCGATGGACCGGCCGAGCCCCTTCTCGGGGTCGTTCATCATGAACCGGTCCTCGGGGTGGATCCAGGCCGGGACGCCGTGCGCCCCGCAGACCGGGACGACCGAGGCAACATGGTCGAGATGGCCGTGGGTGAGGACGACGGCGACGGGCTTGAGCCGATGCTTCCTGAGCGTCTCCTCGACTCCGGGGGCCGCCTGGTGGCCCGGGTCGATGATCACGCACTCCTCACCGGCGGCGGGGGCGACGAGATAACAGTTCGTCCCCCAGGCCCCGGCGGGGAACCCGGCAATGAGCACGATCGTCCTTCGTTTGTGTCGATACGGGTGGCTTGTGAGCGGCTGCGCCAGTGGTCAGAGCCTACCGGCGCTGCCGATTCCTCAGCGAACCCATATACGGTACGGGGCACACGCAGGCGGTCGGCTCACTGGACGCACGCGTACCGGTGGACATACGAGACGCATGAGGAGAGAACCCGGTGGTCACCCAGGAACAGCGCAAGCGTCAGCTCGCCCGGGAGAAGTTCTTGCGGCAGCAGCAGCGCCGTACGGCCTCGCGACGCAAGGCACGCGCGCGCAACGCGGTGATCGCGTCGGTCCTCGGCGTGATCGTGGTGGGCAGTCTGGCGCTGTACACGACCGGCGTCCTCAAGGACGACGACAAGACGAACGCCGCCGCCGAGACGACCCCGTCGCCCTCGCCGAGCGCCGTCAAGGACCCTTGCGAGAAGCCCGCCGAGGGCGCGGTCAAGACGCAGACGTGGAAGAAGGAGCCGGCGGTCACGATCGACAAGTCGGCGAAGTACGCGATGAAGCTGGCCACGACCTGCGGTGACATAGACATCGCGCTGAAGGCGTCGGCCGCCCCGCACACCGTGAACTCGTTCAGCTTCCTCGCCGGCAAGGGCTACTTCGACCACACCAAGTGCCACCGGCTCACCACCAACGGCATCTTCGTGCTCCAGTGCGGCGACCCGACGGGCACCGGCAGCGGCGGGCCCGGCTACACGATCCCGGACGAGAACCTGAAGGACGCCAGCCTCAAGGCGAACGTCTATCCGGCCGGCACCGTCGCGATGGCCAACACCGGTCAGCCGGGCAGCGGCGGCAGCCAGTTCTTCCTCGTCTTCGAGGACAGCCAGCTCCCGCCGAGCTACACACCGTTCGGGACGGTCTCCGAGACCGGCATGGCCGTTCTCAAGAAGATCGCCGCCGCGGGCGAGAACACGGGCGCCGGTGACGGTGCCCCGAACGCGACCGTGGTGATCGACAAGGCGACGGTCACCAAGTCCTGATGACAGGGCGGTCAACCGCCCAATTTCGGTCGTGCTGGATGCGGACAGGCGACCCGCCGGTCGCCTATGTTGGCCGTGACGAAACTGTGGACGATGCCCAGGGGCGCCGAAGCCCCTCGGAGGCATCATGTGGAGGAGGCGCTGTGAGCAGCGACCCGTGGGGCCGCGTCGACGAGACGGGGACCGTGTACGTGCGTACGGCCGACGGCGAGCAGGTCGTCGGTTCCTGGCAGGCCGGCTCCCCTGACGAGGCGCTGGCCTACTTCGAGCGCAAGTACGAGGGCCTGGTGGTCGAGATCGGCCTCCTCGAGAAGCGAGTGCGCACGACCGACCTGTCCTCGAAGGACGCCCAGGTCGCCATCGACCACATTCGCGCGCAGGTGGACGCGCATCACGTGGTCGGCGATCTGGACGCGCTGCGGACCCGGCTGGACAAGCTGGTGGCGACGGTCGAGGCCCGCCGCGAGGAGCGCAAGCAGCAGCGGGCCAAGCAGTCCGACGAGGCCCGCAAGGCCAAGGAGGACCTGGTCACCGAGGCGGAACAGCTGGCGCAGTCGGACCAGTGGCGGGCGGCCGGTGAGCGGCTGCGGGCGCTGGTGGACATCTGGAAGGGTCTGCCGCGCCTGGACCGCAAGTCGGACGACGAACTGTGGCACCGGTTCTCGCACGCCCGCTCGGCGTTCTCCAAGCGCCGCAAGGCCCACTTCGCGCAGCTCGACGCGCAGCGCGAGGACGCCCGCCGGGTGAAGGAGCGGCTGGTCGCCGAGGCCGAGGCGCTGTCCAGCTCGACGGACTGGGGTCCGACGGCCGCGCGCTACCGGGACCTGATGACCGAGTGGAAGTCGGCGGGCCGCGCGCAGCGCGAGCACGAGGACGATCTGTGGAACCGCTTCCGCGGTGCCCAGGACGTCTTCTTCGCCGCCCGCAGCTCGGTCTTCGCGGAGCGCGACGCCGAGCAGACGGAGAACCTGAAGCTGAAGGAGGAGCTGGCCGAGGAGGCCGAGAAGATCCTCCCGATCACCGATCTGAAGGCGGCGCGGGCCGCGTTCCGCACGGTCAACGAGCGGTGGGAGGCCATCGGCCATGTGCCGCGCGACTCCCGGCCGAAGGTCGAGGGCCGGATGCACGCGGTGGAGCGGGCGATCCAGGAGGCCGAGGAGGCCGAGTGGCGCCGGAGCAACCCGGAGGCACGCGCGCGTGCCGAGGGGCTGACCGGTCAGCTCCAGGCGGCGGTGGACAAGCTCCGTTCCCAGATCGAGCAGGCGCGCGCCCAGGGCAACAGCTCCAGGGCCGACAAGCTGGAGCGTGAGCTGGAGGGCCGTCAGGCGCTGCTGGACCAGGCGCTCAAGGGTCTCCAGGAGTTCGGCGGCTGACACCGCCTGTCGGAACCGGCCTCGCGGCCCGGCTGTGGGAGACCACGGCCGGGCCGTTCGGCGTTGTGCCCGAAGCCTCTTGGCCGGCGTCCGGCTCAGGCGGGGCCGCCCCGTTCACCGATGTCCAGGGCGTGCTTGAGGACCTCGCAGGCCTGGAGGTGGTTGCCGGACTCCTGGAGCAGGTCGGCGAGGCGCCGGCAGACCAGGACGGCTTCCGGGCCGTACACCTTGTGGACCTGCTGGAAGGCGAGTTCCAGGACCTCGATGGCGTCCTTGACCTGGCCGGTCTCGGCGAGGAGTTCGGAGAGTTCGAGCTGGACGGTGAGCAGGTCGCCCTGGGCGCCGGCGTTCTGCTGTTCCTGGAGGGCGAGCCGCAGGACGGGCAAGGCGTCACGCGTGTTGCCCTCGGCGCGCAGCAGCCGGGCGACAGCGAGGCCGGTGGAGACCATGGCGGCGCGGACGTCGGCGGCCAGGACGGGGCCGACCGGGGTGGTGTGGCGGGCGGCGCGGGACTTGTTGCGGGCCAGTGGCAGCCGTCCGACGCCGTTCTCCTGGGAGTGCTGGGGCAGTGGCCGGTTCTTGGCGCGCAGGCGTTCCAGCAGGACGCGGTAGAGGGTGTCGAGGTCGATCAGTTCGGGGCCGTCCTCGACGCCGTGCCGCAGGACGGTGAGGAGTTCGCCGGTGAAGGCGGTGTAGCGCTCGCCGTCGGGGGCCAGGGCGATCCGGTCGCGGGGTGAGGCGGTCAGGACGTACGCCCCGTCCACGGCGGCCTCGGCGGCGAGGACGTCGCTGCCGGACAGGGCGCGGGCGGCGCGGCCGCTGAAGCAGCAGTCCAGGAGGACGACCTTGCGGCGGGCGCGGGCGGAGCGCAGTGCGGTGCGCAGGTGCTGGTAGGCGACGGCGGTGTAGCCGAGGTGTTCGCGGGAGTCGCCGAGCGCGAGGTAGAGGTCGGCGGAGTCGGCGTCGCGCATGCCGTGTCCGGCGAAGTACACCAGCAGCGTGTCGGTGGCCTCCTCGCTCGCCTGGTAGACGGGGTCGAGGATGGTCTGGGGGCTCAGCGGGTCGGTGACGACCGTGCAGTGCTGCACGGGCAGTCCCCACACGGTGGCGTCGCACAGCTCGGCGGCGAGGTCGACGACGCCGGCCTCGACGGCGGGGAGCTGGGGCAGGTGGCGGTAGGAGGCGGTGCCGATGAGGACGGCCCGCGAGCGCGCCGGGTCAGGCAGTGCCGTCATCGCCTCCGCTTCCCTCTGTGCGGGTGCGCGGGGCGGGCGGGACGGCGGAAGCGGTGTCGCCGTCGAGGAGGGCCGCGAGGCGCCGTACGGTCTGCTCGTCGCGGGCCGCCCGGGCGGTGAGCAGGACCTCCACGTCGCCGCGGCGCAGGGTGACCGCCGGGGCGCGGCGCAGCGAGGTCTGCCATTGGAGGACGGAGACCACCAGGGAGGCCGCGGACAGTCCGCCGGAGACGGCGAACTGGAGCACGTCGAAGCCGGTGCCCATGGCGTCGGCCGGGGGCGGCGGGGCCGGTGCGAGGCCGGCCCGCACGCCCGCCGACTCGTCGGCGCGCAGCCAGCGCAGCAGGGAGCGCAGGTCGTCCTCGGTGCCGGTGGCGTCCAGGGAGGCCGAGATACCCGGGCCGGGGTCAGTCATCGTGTCCGTCCGTTCGTCGGGCCACGCGTCTGTTGACGCGGGAGAAGAGGTCGATCGCGTCCCGCCCGGCGTCGAGCCGTGCCAGGCAGACCGCGTGCCAGTACTGGCTGGTCAGGGTGGTCGGATGGTCGGGCCCGAGCGTGGAGAGGCAGACCGGGACGACGACCGCCAGCATCTGCGCCGCCTCCTGGAGCCGGCCGCGCTGCACGAGGTTGACGGCCTCGCGCTGCCGGGACAGCGCGCTCTGCGGGGTCATGCTGCCGAGCACGATCCTGCGGGTGGTGTCGCTGAGGGTGGCGGGCCGGAAGGGGTCCTGGGGTGCGTCACGCGGGGCGGGCAGGACGGCCGCCTCGTCCCAGAGGTACTCGGGCACGTCCTCGTCGGGGTCGGCGGCTTCGGGAAAGGGCTGGACCGCCCGGGCGTCCCGTACGGCGTCCTCGCGGGCCCGGCCGGTCACCAGGCCGGCCAGGGACTCCGTGCCGCCGTAGGTCAGGGGCAGGAGGACGTCACGGATGGTCTCGGCGTCCTGGCGGCGCAGGGCCGGGTCCTGCCGGCACAGGTCGTCGACCAGCCGGCACAGGTCCTCTGGGCAGTCCCAGCGGCTTCCGGTGAGCGGGGGGACGCCGTCGCCGAGGGCCCGTTCCATGATGGCGCCGAAGTCGACGGTGGGGCCGAAGGGCAGCTCGCCGGTGATCATGAGGTACATGCAGACGCCGAGGCCGTACCAGTCGGCGGCGCGCTCCGGCAGGACGCCGCGCATGGCCTCGGGCGCCATGAACTGCGGGGTGCCGACGAGGGCGCCGGTGCGGGTGATGGCGGCCTCGCCTGCCAGCCGGGCCAGGCCGAAGTCCTGGAGGACGACGCGTCCGCTGCGGGTGATGCCCACGTTGGTGGGCTTGACGTCGCGGTGCAGGACCCCGGCCGCGTGTGCCGCCTCCAGGGCCTCCGCCATACCGAACGCCACCGTGCACACCACGGCCGTCGGCAGCCGTCCCACGACCGACACCAGGCCGGCGAGCGTCGTGCCGTCGAGCACCTGCATCACGAGGTAGGGGGTGCCGTCGTGCACCCCGCTGTCGTAGAGGGTGACGACGCCGGGGTGGTCGATCCGGGCCAGGGCGCGGGCCTCGCGCCGGAACCGGTCCCAGGCCTCACTGTCCCCGGCCAGGCCCTCGACGGCGGTGAGCATCTTCACGGCGACGCGGCGGTCGAGCCGGGTGTCCTCCGCCTCGTGCACGACCCCCATGCCACCGCGGCCGAGGAAGCGGACGGGGCGGTACCGCCCGGCGACCAGGACGGGCACGGCGGGCGGGGACGCCTCCGCCGGAGGGTCCGGTCTGCTCTCCGCCGACGGCTCCGCGCCCGCTAATCCGTCCTGTACAGGACCGCCCATGCCACTCCCCCGTCCCCGCCGGCTCCTGCCGTTTGCCCGTAGGTTACGGCCTGCGCGCCGACGTCACCCGGTACACGTCGTAGACGCCCTCGACCCCGCGGACGGCCTTCAGGACGTGCCCCAGGTGCTTGGGGTCGCCCATCTCGAAGGTGAAACGGGAGGTGGCGACACGGTCGCGGGAGGTCTGGACGGCCGCCGAGAGGATGTTGACGTGCTGGTCGGACAGGACGCGCGTGACGTCCGAGAGGAGACGGGAGCGGTCCAGCGCCTCGACCTGTATGGCGACCAGGAACACCGAGGACTGGGTGGGCGCCCACTCGACCTCGAGGATGCGCTCGGGCTCACGGGACAGCGAGTCGACGTTGACGCAGTCCGTGCGGTGCACCGATACGCCGCTGCCGCGTGTGACGAAGCCCATGATCGGGTCGCCGGGGACGGGCGTACAACAGCGGGCCAGTTTGACCCACACGTCGTCGACGCCCTTGACCACGACGCCCGGGTCGTTGCTGCTGCGTCGCTTGCGGCCGCGCGAGGGGACGCTCTCGTCGATCTCCTCGCTCGCGGCCTCCTCGCCGCCGAGGGCCTGCACCAGCTTCTGCACGACGTTCTGCGCGGCGACATGTCCCTCGCCGATCGCGGCGTACAGCGAGGAGATGTCCGGGTAGCGCATCTCGTGCGCGAGCGTGACCAGCGAGTCGCCGGTGAGGATGCGCTGGATCGGCAGGTTCTGCTTGCGCATCGCGCGGGCGATGGCGTCCTTGCCCTGTTCGATCGCCTCGTCGCGGCGCTCCTTGGAGAACCACGCCCGGATCTTGTTGCGGGCGCGCGGCGACTTGACGAAGCCCAGCCAGTCACGGGACGGCCCGGCTCCGGCCGCCTTGGAGGTGAAGACCTCCACCAGGTCGCCGTTGTCCAGGGTCGATTCCAGGGGTACGAGTCTGCCGTTGACCCGGGCTCCTATCGTCCGGTGGCCGACCTCCGTGTGGACCGCGTACGCGAAGTCCACCGGCGTCGCCCCGGCCGGGAGCGCTATGACGTCGCCCTTGGGCGTGAAGACGAAGACCTCGTTGCGGGACAGGTCGAAGCGCAGGGACTCCAGGAACTCACTGGGGTCTTCGGTCTCCTTCTGCCAGTCCAGGAGCTGGCGCAGCCACGCCATGTCGTTGAGGTGGTCGTCCTTGCCCTTGCCGGACGACTTGGGGGCGTCGCTGCGGACCTTGGAGGCGCCGGCGACGGCCTCCTGCTTGTACTTCCAGTGCGCGGCGATGCCGTACTCGGCGCGGCGGTGCATGTCGAAGGTGCGGATCTGGAGTTCGACCGGCTTGCCGTTGGGGCCGATGACCGTCGTGTGCAGCGACTGGTACATGTTGAACTTGGGCATCGCGATGTAGTCCTTGAACCGGCCGGGGACCGGGTTCCATCGCGCGTGCACGGTGCCGAGGGCCGCGTAGCAGTCGCGGACGGTGTCCACGAGGACGCGGATGCCCACCAGGTCGTAGATCTCCGCGAAGTCACGGCCGCGGACGATCATCTTCTGGTAGACGCTGTAGTAGTGCTTCGGGCGGCCGGTGACGGTCGCCTTGATGCGGGCGGCGCGCAGATCGGCCTGGACCTCGTCGGTCACTATGGCCAGATACTCGTCACGCTTGGGTGCCCTCTCGGCCACCAGCCGGACGATCTCGTCGTACATCTTGGGGTAGAGGATCGCGAAGGCGAGATCCTCCAGTTCCCACTTGATGGTGTTCATGCCCAGGCGATGGGCGAGCGGCGCGTAGATCTCGAGGGTCTCGCGCGCCTTCTTCTCCTGCTTCTCGCGCTTGAGATAGCGCATGGTGCGCATGTTGTGCAGGCGGTCGGCCAGCTTGATGACCAGCACGCGCGGGTCCTTGGCCATGGCGACGACCATCTTGCGGACGGTCTCGGCCTGCGCGGCCTCGCCGAACTTGACCTTGTCGAGCTTGGTGACACCGTCGACGAGGAGGGCGACCACGTCGCCGAAGTCGCGCCGCAGATCGTCCAGGCCGTACTCGGTGTCCTCGACGGTGTCGTGCAGCAGGCCCGCCATGAGGGTGGCCGGATCCATGCCCAGTTCGGCGAGGATCGTCGTCACCGCGAGCGGGTGCGTGATGTACGGGTCGCCGCTCTTGCGCTTCTGACCGCGGTGCCAGCGCTCGGCGACCTGGTAGGCCTTCTCGATCTGGCGCAGGGTCGCGGTCTCGATCTTCGGGTCGTTGCTGCGCACTATCCGCAGCAGCGGTTCCAGGACCGGGTTGTAGGGGTTCACGCGCTGGACGCCGAGGCGGGCGAGGCGGGCGCGGACGCGGTTGGAGGAGCCGGAGCGGGCGGGCGGCTGAGCGGCGGCCGGGCGGGCGGCAGGCGTGCCGGCCGGCCGGGCCGCCGGCGTGACGGCGGAGCTCTCGGGCGTGGACGGCTTGGGGCGGGGCTGCTCGGCCGGCTGCTCGACGGAGGCGGAGCGGTCGTGCTCGACCGGCCCGCGGGCGTCGTCGTGCGCTTGCGACGCGGGCGTGGCCGCGGGCTCCGAGGAGGACTCGGGCTTGGCGGCGGTCAGGTGCTGGGCCTCGTCTGGCAAGAGGGCTCCTCGTGCGCGATCCGGGTGCCCCGGTCAGGCTCCGGAGCACCCATCGTAGCGATCCCGGGCTCCGGCATCGCCTCCAGACCGATGTGAGAGCGGTCAACCCGTGGAACACAAGGGGCGGGCACCGGATTCCTCCGGGCCCGCCCGCTTGCCGTACGACGGTTGTCGCGCCGTGTCGATCACGCGCTACGGCGCTGTCAGACCGTGAGCAGTGCCTCCAGTGGTGCTCCGGCCAGGGCCGCCTCCAAGCGGGGCCTGCCGTTCAGGAAGCCCAGCTCCATGAGGACCGCCACGCCGGCGACCTGGGCGCCCGCACGCTGGATGAGCTGGATCGAGGCCTCGGCGGTGCCGCCGGTGGCGAGGACGTCGTCGACGATCAGGATGCGGTCGTCGGCGGTCAGGTCCTCGGCGTGGATCTCGATCTCGGCCGAGCCGTACTCCAGGTCGTAGGCCTGGGAGAGGGTGGCTCCGGGGAGCTTCCCCGCCTTGCGCACGGGGACGAAGCCGAGGCCCGCCCGGACGGCGACGGGGGCTCCGAGGATGAACCCTCGGGCCTCCAGACCGACGACCTTGGTGGCGCCGGTGCGCTCGGCGATCTCCGCGAACGCGTCGGTGAGCGCGCTGAACGCCGCCGGGTCCGCGAGCAGCGGGGTGATGTCCTTGAACATCACGCCCGGCTCCGGGTGGTCGGCCACGTCACGGATGCGGCTGAGCAGCAGCGTCGTGATGTCGGTGGTCTCGGTCATCGGCGCTTCCCCGAGGGACGGCCACGGCCGCGGCCGCGGGACGCCGGCTGGGTGCGCGGACCGACGACCGCCGTCTCGACGTCCTCCGGGTCCTCGTCCGCACCGCCGTCGTAGCCGTACGACGGCGTGGGCTCCTCGTCTGCGGGCGACTGGGCACGCTTGGCGAGGACACGCTTCCGCAGGGCCTTGACTTGCGGCTCGAGTTCCTTGAGGTCGGCGACGAGCGGCGTGGCGATGAAGATCGAGGAGTAGGCACCGGCGGCGAGGCCGACGAACAGCGACAGCGAGATGTCGTTGAGCGTGCCCGCGCCGAGGAAGCCGCCACCGATGAACAGCAGGCCCGCGACCGGGAGCAGCGCGACCACCGTGGTGTTGATGGAACGCACCAGGGTGCCGTTGATCGAACGGTTCGCGATCTCGCTGTACGTGAAGCGGGTCTGCTTCGTGAGGTCCTTCGTCTGTTCCTTGAGGGAGTCGAAGACGACGACCGTGTCGTACAGGGAGTAACCGAGAATGGTCAGCAGACCGATCACCGTGCCCGGCGTGACCTCGAAGCCGACGAGGGCGTAGATGCCGACGGTGATGGTGATGTCGTGGATCAGGGCGATGAGGGCCGCGATGGCCATGCGCCACTCGAAGGCGATGGCCAGATAGATCACCACCAGCACCATGAAGATCGCCAGACCCTGCCAGGCCTTGTTGGCGATCTGGTCACCCCAGCTGGGACCGACCAGATCGGCCGCGATCGACTCGGGGTTGACCTTGAAGTCCTTGGCCAGCTCTTCCTTGACCGTGTCGGACTGCTTGGTGTCCATGCCGGCGATCTGGATGCGCACCGAGCCGTCGCCGAGCTTCTGCACGACGGCTTCGTGGCCCGACGCCTCCTCGGCGGCGGTCTGCGCCTGCGAGATGGAGATGGAGCCGTTCTTCGCGGTGGTGAAGACGGCACCGCCCTGGAAGTCGATGCCCATGTTCAGGCCGCGCACCGCCAGGCCCACGATCGCCGTGATGGTGATCAGGATCGAGATGCCGTACCAGATCTTGCGGTGACCGATGAAGTCGTAGCTGATCTCACCACGGTGGAGTCGGGCGCCGAGGCTGCCGAGTTTCGACATCGCTCACGCCTCCTTCGTCTCGACGGGACCGGCGGCAGGACCGGAGGGACGGCGGGTGCGGCGCAGCGGCGCCTTGGCACCCAGGCTCTTCGGGTCGAGGCCGGACCACTTGTGGCCGCTCGCGAAGAACTTGCGGCGGGCGATCAGCGTCATCAGCGGCTTGGTGAAGAAGAAGACCACGACCACGTCGAGGACGGTGGTCAGACCGAGCGTGAACGCGAAGCCCTGGACCTTGCCGACGGTGACGAGGAACAGCACCGCCGCGGCGAGGAACGACACGAAGTCGGAGACCAGGATGGTGCGCCGCGCGCGCGGCCAGGCCCGCTCGACCGCGGGACGCAGGGAGCGGCCCTCGCGGATCTCGTCCCGGACCCGTTCGAAGTAGACGATGAACGAGTCCGCCGTGATGCCGATGGCGACGATGGCACCGCAGACGGCCGGCAGGTTGAGCGCGAAGTGGATGGTCGGGCCGAGCAGCGACATGATCACGTACGTCAGCGCGGCGGAGACCAGCAGCGAGGCGATCGCGATGAGCGACAGGCCGCGGTAGTAGGCCACCAGGTAGATGATCACCAGGGCGAGGCCGATGGCGCCCGCGAGGAGACCGGCGCGGAGCTGGTCACCGCCGAGTGCCGCGGTCACCGTCTGGACGCTCGACTCCTGGAAGGAGAGCGGGAGCGCGCCGTAGGACAGCATGTTCGCGAGGCCCTGGGCCTCGTCCTGCGTGAAGCTGCCGGAGATCTGGGCCTGGCCGCCCGCGATGGAGGAGCTGACGTACGGGCTGGAGACGACCTCGCCGTCGAGGACGATGCCGAACTGGTTCTGCGGCTGCTGGTTCTGGGCGAGCTGGCCGGTGATGTCCGCGAACTTCTTCGCGCCCTTGGAGTTGAAGTCCATGGTGACCTGCCAGCCGGCGGCGGTCTGCGTGTCGTAGACCGCCTTGGCCTCGTCGACCTCGGTGCCGTCGACGGCGGCCGGGCCGAGCAGGTACTTGTACCAGGCGCCGTCGATCTGGCCGCAGGCCACGGTCGTGTCGCCGGGCTTGACGCCTTCGCCGAGCACGGAGCGCTGCTTGCGCTCGCTGCAGTCCAGGGAGGTGTACTTCGCCTGGAGCGCGGCCTCGTCTGCGGGGGGCGCGGACGCCGAGGGGCTGGCGGAGGCGGAGGCGCTCGCTGAGGGCGACGGCGTCGTGTCGGCCTTCAGGGCGTCGGGGACGGCACGGCCCTGGGAGGTGGCGGAGGCCGACGGGGAGGTCGAGGAGGAGGCCTTCTCACCGGCGGAGGCGCTGGTGGAGGGGCTCGGCGACGCGCTCGGGGAACCGCTGGCCGACGGGCTCGGCGAGGTGCTCGCGGCGGGGCCGCTGGGCTCGCTGGCCAGAACCGGACGGAAGTACAGCTTGGCGGTGGTGCCGACCTGTTCCCGGGCTTCCTTGGAGTTGATGCCCTTGGGGATGTTGACGATGATGTTGCGATCGCCCTGGGTCTGCACCTCCGCCTCGGAGACGCCCAGCCCGTTGACACGGCGGTTCATGATCTCGACCGCGGTGTCCATGTTGGCCTTGTTGATCGCGGACCCTTGGTCGGCCTTCGCCTCGAGCGTGATGCTCGTACCGCCGGCAAGGTCGATGCCGAGACGCGGAGTCGTGTGACCGGAGAGGAACATTCCTCCGGTGAGCCCCACGATGGCGATCAGGATCAGGGCCAGCGAGCGCCACGGCTTGCTCTGGGCACTCGCGCTCCGGCCCTTTTTAGGTGCTGCCACCTTCTCGTACTCCCTCTCGGGCCGCCTCGCGCCGGGTCAGCGCGGCAACGGCCATGACATGGTGTCGGGATCCCCTATGTGCGAGATTGCGCGCGCCCGGGGCACACGGGACGGGCCCGCGTGCCCCGGGTCGTGGCTACTTCTTCGCGTCGGAGTCGCCGTCGGTCTTCTTCGGCTCTTCGTCGGCCGCGGCCGTCTTCTCCTCGGCGGTCTTCTCGGGCTCCTCGTCGGCCTCGGCGGCGTCCTTCGTGCCGGCTTCCTCGTCCTTCTTGCCGAGGTCGACGCTCTGGTCGCCGGAGGCGGCGGCAGCGTCGGCGGACCCGTCGGTCTCGGTGAGGGAGGAGGCGTCGTCGGGGACGACGTCGGCGTCGGACTTCAGGTCGTGCTCGATGCCGTGGACGATGCGGTTGTACTCGTCGTCCGTCAGGACGGCACCGATCGAGTTCTTCGCGAAGAGCAGGTCCACACCCGGGCCGGCGTCGAGGAGGACCGTGTCCTCGCTGACCTCCTTGACCGTCGCGTACATGCCCCCGATCGTGCGGACACCGCTTCCGGGCTGCATCTGGTTACGCATGTCCGCAGCCTGCTGCTGCTTCTTCTTCGCCGACCGCGTCATCAGGAACATGGCCCCGATGAGCACGACGAACGGGAGGATGGTCACGAGACTCACGGGTCGGTACTTCCTTCACGCGACCGCGATGGTGAGCGGCCTGATGGTTGGGGGTATGTGCGCTGCCGACAAGGGCAGCATCGGCGGAGTCTAAGCGAGTCCGCGCGCAGTGAACAACGCTCAGCATGGCACCAGGGTTCCTGGCACCGCCATGGCCCCGTCCGATCCCGGCCGGATGCCCCCGCCGTCACGCCCCGAACAGGTCCTGTTGTCCGTTTCCCGCCGTGGCGGGGCGGGGCGGGGTCAGGCCGAGATGGGTCC
>NZ_MUBA01000579.1 GCF_002154575.1 Streptomyces bobili | reverse complement strand
TCCGTCGTCTGCAGACGTCGTCTCCAACTGTCGTCTCCGGGCGCACTCGGGCAGCGCTAGAAGTCCGTTCATGCCCGAATGGCGCCCGAACCTGTTTACTTTCCGGAAATCCGGGCGTAGCCTCCGTGGCGAAACCACAAGTTCGGGCATAAACCCGGTAACCGTCGGAGGCGAACGGACATGTACGCACCGGAGCGGCAGCAGGAGATCCTGCGGCTCGCCCGTGACGGCGGCCGGGTGGACGTCCTGTCGCTGGCCGAGGAGTTCCAGGTCACGGCGGAGACGATCCGCCGCGACCTGAAGGCCCTCGACCGCGCGGGCCTCGTCCGTCGCGTGCACGGCGGTGCCATACCGGTCGGACGCCTCGATTTCGAGCCGGACCTCGCCGAACGCGAGTCCACCTCCGCCGACGAGAAGGACCGCATCGCCAAGGCCGCCCTGGCCGAACTCCCGGCCGAGGGCACGATGATCCTCGACGCCGGTACGACGGTCGCCCGGCTGGCCGCCGCCCTCCCGCTGGAGGCCTCCCTCACCGTGGTCACGCACTCCCTGCCGATCGCGGCCCGGCTCGCCGACCACCCCGGCATGCAGCTCCACCTGATCGGGGGGCGCGTACGGCACCGTACGCGCGCCGCCGTGGACGCCTGGGCGCTGCGGGCGTACGGCGAGATCCGCGCCGACGTCCTGTTCGTCGCCGCGAACGGGTTCTCCGCCGAGCACGGACTCACCACCCCCGACCTCGCCGAGGCCGCGGTGAAGCGGGCGGCGATGGCCGCGGCCCGCCGGGTCGTCCTGCTCGCCGACTCCGCCAAGCACGGCCAGGAGCACTTCGCCCGCTTCGGCGACCTGGGCGACGTGGACCTGCTGATCACCGACAGCGGGCTGAGCCCCGACGACGCGGCCGCCATCGAGCGCGGCGGCACGGAAGTGCTCTGTGTCTAGAAACGAGTGCGCATGATCCTCACCGTCACCCCGAACCCGTCCCTCGACCGCACGTACGAGGTTCCCGCCCTCGACCGCGGCGAGGTCATCCGTGCCACCGGCGAGCGCATGGACCCCGGCGGCAAGGGCGTGAACGTCTCCCGGGCCGTCGCGGCCGCCGGACGGCGCTCGGTCGCCGTACTGCCCCTGGGTGGTGCGCCGGGCGCGCTCGTCGCCGATCTGCTCGACGCGCAGGGCATCGAGGTCGCGCCGGTCCCGGTCGCCGGGGCCACCCGCTCGAACATCGCGCTCGCGGAGTCCGACGGGGTGCTGACGAAGATCAACGCGCCGGGTCCCGAACTGTCCCCGGCGGAGCAGGAACTGCTCCTGGAGACCGTGCGTGAGCAGTCCCGCGACGCCGACTGGATCGCCTGCTGCGGCAGCCTGCCCCGCGGCCTCGCGCCTTCCTGGTACGCCGACGTGGTCGCGCGGGCGCACGCCGGGGGCGCTCGGATCGCGCTGGACACCTCGGGGCGCGCACTGCTGGAGGCGCTGCGCGAGCGGCCCGACGTCGTGAAGCCGAACGCCGAGGAACTCGCCGAGGCCGTCGGACGCCCCCTGGCGACCGTGGGCGACGCCGTGAAGGCGGCCGAGGAGTTGCGCGAGATGGGCGCCCACGCCGTGCTCGCCAGCCTGGGCGCCGACGGGCAGCTCCTCGTGGAGGAGGGGGGCACCTGGTTCGCCACCGCGCGCGTCGACGCCGTCCGCAGCAATGTGGGGGCGGGGGACTCCTCCCTCGCCGGATTCCTCATCGCCGGCGGCAGCGGCCCGGAGGCCCTCGCCTCCGCCGTCGCGCACGGCGCGGCAGCCGTCCAGCTGCCCGGCAGCGTGATGCCGACCCCGGCCGACCTGGACCCGGCCGCGGTGACGGTCACCGCGGCCGGGTCCAGG
>NZ_MUBA01000578.1 GCF_002154575.1 Streptomyces bobili | reverse complement strand
CCTCCAGTGTCCGCCCGGCGACGACCCGCAGAACTGGTCGCACGACCGCGTCTGGACGGCGCTGCGCACGCGCCTGGGGGCAGCTGACGCCCCGCCGCTCGCCGAGGGGGCACTGATCGAGAGACGCGTGCTCGACATGCACGACTACGTGGTCGAGCCGATGACGTACGGGCGGCTGTTCCTGGCCGGGGACGCGGCGCACCTGGTCGCGCCGATCGCCGCGAAGGGCATGAACCTCGCGCTGCACGACGCGTTCCTGCTCGGCGACGCACTGGTCGGATACCTGACCGGCGGCGACGGCGACGGCCTGGACGGCTACTCCGAGGCCTGCCTGCGGCGGGTGTGGGACTACCAGGAGTTCTCGCACTGGCTGTCCGAGGTGTACCACGGCACCGCGACGGGCGACCCGTTCCGGGCCGGCACCACCCTCGCCCGGCTGCGTCGCCTGTTCACCTCACCGGCCGCCGCCGGCGCGTTCGCGGAGCAGTACCTGGGAACGGCGGAGCACTACTGACGGAGCCGGGCGGGCGGGGTGAGGCGGCGTGGCTCAGACGGCGACGCCCAGCCCCTCCAGCACGACCGCGCCCGGCAGTTCGGCGAGCGCCTTGCCCGGCACCAGCAGTTTGCCGCGCCGGCGCCCGCTGCCGACCAGCACGTACGGCAGGTCGACGACGGCGGAGTCGACCAACACCGGCCAGGCCGCGGGGAGTCCGACGGGGGTGATGCCGCCGTACTCCATGCCGGTCTCCCCCACGGCCGTGTCCATCGAGGCGAACGAGGCCTTGCGGGCGCCGAGTCGGCGGCGCACCACGCCGTTGACATCGACGCGCGTGGTGGAGAGCACGACGCACGCGGCCAGGGTGGTCTCGCCGCCGCGCTTGGCGGCGACGACCACGCAGTTCGCCGACTGCTCCAGCAGCTCTCGCCCGTAGTGCTCGACGAAGACGGCCGTGTCGGCCCACTGGGGGTCGGTGTCGACGTAGACGATCTGGTCGGCGGGGACGCTGCCGCTCCAGTGGCGTACGGCGTCGGCGACCGGGCCGGTCAGTTCGTCGAGGCGGTCGGGTGCGGGGTGGGCGGTGTCGAAGTGTCCGATGGGTGCGTCCATGGCCGCACGCTAACAGCCGCGCGGCGCCGGTCGGCGGGCGGTCTCAGTGCACGGGCGGCACCGAGACGGTGAGCACCATCTCGGTCGGGATGTCGCCCTGGTTGCCGTAGGTGTGGGCGGCGTCGGCCTCGAAGGTGACGCTCGCGCCGGCCGGGACGCGGTACTCGGTGCCCTCGACGGTGAGGGTGAGTTCACCGGCGGTGACGTGGGCGATCTCGACCGTGCCGACCGGGTGCGGGTCGGAGCCGCTGCTCTCGCCGGGCATCAGCCGCCAGTCCCACATCTCCAGCGGGCCGGGCGCCTCCGCGCCGGCGAGGAGCCTGCTGTAGCTGCCGGCGTCGGTGTGCCACAGCCGGACCACCTGGTCGGCGGGGACGACGCGGACCTTGGGGCCCTGTTCGTAGTCGAGGAGGGTGGTGATGCTGATGCCGAGGGCGTCTCCGATCTTGACGACGGTGCCGATGCTGGGGTTGGTGCGGGCCTGCTCGATCTGGATCAGCATGCCGCGGCTGACTCCGGCGCGGGCCGCGAACGTGTCGAGGGTGAAGCCGCGCTCGGTGCGCCAGCGCTTGACGTTGCGCGCCAGGGACTGGGTCAGCAGGTCGAGGTCCGACACGTTCCGTCCAATTCCGCCTGCTCCGGACGATGCCCGGAGTCCACTATCGGAGTTCAATATCTTGGATGACAGGGTCCATTACCCTGCACTACGGTGTGGTGCACCCGATCGTGCACCGAACTGTACTGCGAGGTCCCCGGTGACAGCACTCTTCGCCCTGGCCACGAGCCTCCTGTGGGGCCTGGCCGACTTCGGCGGCGGGCTGCTCACGCGCCGCGCCCCCGCGCTCACCGTGGTGGTGGTCTCCCAGTCCATCGCGGCGGTGGTGCTGGGCGCCGTCGTGGTGGCCACCGGCGGCTGGAGCGAGGCGGGGCCGCGGCTGTGGTTCGCGGTCGCGGCCGGACTGGTGGGACCCCTCGCCCTCTTCTCCTTCTACGAGGCGCTGGCGCTCGGCCCGATGGGCGTCGTCTCGCCGCTGGCCACGCTGAGCGTGGCCGTCCCGGTCTCCGTGGGGCTGTTCCTCGGCGAACGTCCGGGTTGGACACAGGCCGCGGGCATCGCGGTCGCGGTCACCGGGGTCGTCCTCGCGGGCGGCCCGCAGTTGAGGGGCGCGGCCGTTCAGCGGCAGGCCGTCCTCCTCACCCTGGTCGCGGCCCTCGGCTTCGGCACGGTGTTCGTCCTGATCACGGAGGCGTCCACCACGGTCACCGGTCTCTTCCTGGCCCTGTTCGTGCAGCGCGTCACCAATGTGCTCACGGGCGGCGCCGCCCTGTACGCCGCCGTGCGCCGGGGCGCCCCCGCCCTCCCCGAGGGCGGACTGCCGTTGCGCGCGCTCCCCGCCTACGCCTTCGTCGGCCTCGCCGACGTCGCCGCGAACGGCACCTACGCGATCGCGGCCCAGCACGGGCCGGTCACCGTGGCAGCCGTACTGGCCTCGCTCTACCCGGTGGTGACCTCCCTGGCCGCCCGCGGCTTCCTGCGGGAACGCCTGCGCGCGGTCCAGGCGGCGGGGGCGGGGCTCGCGCTGGTGGGGACCTTGCTGCTGGCGACGGGATAGCGGCGGGTCAGGTCACTCCGCTCGGTCCCACCCGGTCACCGCTCCGGTTCCAGCTCCGCCAGACGCGCCGCCGACTCCTCGTCCAGGCCCGACAGCGCGACCAGTTGGTCGGAGGTCACCCCGTCAGGGATCGGCACCGGGGCCGGGGTCCGCAGCGGCGGCTGCCAGCCGTCGCCGGGAGTCCACCGCCGTACGACGCGGGCGGGCGCGCCCGCCACCACGGCGTGGTCGGGCACCGTGCCGCGCACCACCGCGCCGGCCGCGACGACGACGTTCCGTCCGACCCGCGCCCCCGGCAGGATCACCGCGCCGGTGCCGATCCAGCAGCCGGAGCCGATCTCCACCGGCTCCATCCGCGGCCACTGCTTGCCGATGGGCTGGTGCGGATCGTCGTAGGAGTGGTTGGTGGAGGTGACGTAGACGTACGGCCCGAAGTAGCAGTCGCTGCCGATGGTGACCGTCGTGTCGGCGATGACGTGGCTGCCGCGGCCCAGGACGACGCCGTCCCCCATGCGCAGGATCGGGTCCGGGCCGAGGTCGAGGTCGGGCATCAGACCGGCCGTCAGCGTGACCTGTTCGCCCACGATGCAGTGCGCGCCGAGGTGGATCCAGGGCTCGCCGAACACCGTGCCGAGCGGGAACGCGAGCCGGGTGCCGGAGCCGATCGAGCCGAAGCGGAGGCCGCCGGGGTGTTCGGCGGTGACGGAACCGGTGCGCTGCACCCAGGCCCAGCCCGCGTGGACGGCCCGCTGGGCGAGGCGGCGCCGCCAGGATGAGAACGTGTTCTTGCGCTTCGGCACCCGCTCACCGTACTCAGCGCCCGCCGACGCCAGGACGCCCCAGGCCTGTGATCTTCACCCCACCGGGTGGCGTACGGTGCGGGGAAACGACGGACACGAGGAGACGGTGATGACGCACAAGGCGCTGATCGTGGGCATCGGCGGCAGGGAACCGAAGGTCGACGAGGAGGCGTTCGTGGCGCCGACGGCCTCGGTCATCGGTGACGTGACGCTGGCGGCGGGCGCGAGCGTCTGGTACGGCGCCGTGCTGCGCGGTGACGTCGAGCGGATCTCCGTCGGGGCGCAGAGCAACATCCAGGACAACTGCACGCTGCACGCCGACCCCGGCTTCCCGGTGACCATCGGCGAGCGGGTCTCCGTCGGGCACAACGCGGTCGTCCACGGGGCGGGCGTCGGCGACGACTGCCTGATCGGGATGGGGGCGACCGTGCTCAACGGCGCGGTGATCGGGGCCGGTTCGCTGGTCGCCGCGCAGGCCCTGGTGCCGCAGGGGATGGAGGTGCCGCCGGGTTCGCTCGTCGCCGGGGTGCCGGCGAGGATCAGGCGGGAACTGACGGAGGAGGAGCGGCAGGGCGTCACGCTGAACGGCACCCTCTACGCCGACCTGGCCAAGGCCCACGGCGAGATCCACGAGTAGGCACGCGCGGGGCGCGACGGCGCGGGGACGGCGTGCGGCCGCGACCTACTCGGCAGCCGCCACGGTCACCGGCTCGGCCTCGGTCCCGGCCTGCGTCTGATCGGCCTGCTCGGCGGCCTTCTTCGCCTTGCGCTTCAGCACCATCATCGAGGTGAGGCCGATGAGTACGGCCGCCACCAGGCCCAGCCAGGAGAACCTCTTCAGCCAGGACTCCGCGACGACGCCCACGTAGTAGATGACAGCCGTCGTCCCGCCCGCCCAGACGATGCCGCCGAACAGGTTGGCGACGAAGAACTTCCAGTAGGGCATGTGCAGGACGCCCGCGAGCGGCCCGGCGAAGATCCGCAGCAACGCGATGAAGCGGCCGAAGAACACCGCCCACACGCCCCACTTCTCGAAGGACCGCTCCGCCGTGGCGATGTGCCCCTCGCTGAAATGCCGGGGGAACTTCTTGCCCAGCCAGGCCAGCATCGGACGGCCGCCCTTGCGGCCGATGGCATAGCCGATGGAGTCGCCGATCACCGCGCCCGCGACGGCGCAGGTGCCGAGGATGACGGGGTTGATGTCACCGTGCTGCGAGGCGAGCAGCGCCGAGGAGACGAGGATGATCTCGCCCGGCAGCGGAATGCCCAGGCTCTCCAGTCCGATGACCAGGCCCACCAGCGCGTAGATGGCGACTGGGGGTACGGCCTCGAGCCATTCCTGGACGTGCACCGCCGGTTCCTCCCGTTCGAGTCCTGCTTCCCGGCGTGCGCCGGGGACGGGCGCACGCCGGGAAGCCTACCGGGTCGGCCGAGGCGCCCGGTCCGCTCTCCGGTGCCCTGTGGTGTAGCTCGCTCCACCATGGATCCGGGGGTGCGGTCCCTCGTCCGGGCGGGCCGGTGAGCGGATCGTGGCGGGTGAAGAAGCCACGTGTCGCTCACTGTTCCCGAAGGGACCCCTCCATGACCGTCAACCGCCGGCGCGGACGCCGTACCGCCTCCCTCGCCACCTCGGCGGCAGCGCTCGTGCTGTCCGCCGGCCTCCTCACCGGCTGCGAGTTCGACGACTCCTGGAACTGCCTGTCGAACGCGGACACCATCAGCGACAGCGTCACGGCCATCCACCGGGCCGGCATCGACGCGATCGAGGACCCCACGAAGACCGACGAATCCATCGCCACCATCGAGAAGAACCTCGACAAGATCGACGACAAGGCGGACGACGGCAAGGTCGACCAGGCGGTCGAGGATCTCGACGAGGCGATCGAGGAGTACAACAAGGACATCCTCAACGGCGACCGCCCCGACTCCGGCAAGATCGACCGTGCCGCCGACGAACTGCGCGACGTCTGCACGTCCTAGCCCTGCCGTCGCCTTCCCGTCCGCCTCACGACGCCTGGTACGGCCCGTTTAGCCGCCGAGCGCCGCGGTCACACCGGTGACGACGGCGCCCGCGCCCCGGTCGACGCCGCCGAGTACCTCGCCCACCGCCTCCTGCGGGCCGGGGAGGGAGGGGAGCAGCGGGACGGCCGGGACGACGGGCTCGGGCTCCTCCTCGCAGCAGTCGACCTGGACGAACCGTTTCTCGTGCTCGGGTCCGGGCGCGGGCGCGACGGGAGGCGCGGACCCCTCCGGAGCGGGAACGGGAGGAGGAACGGGAGCCGGAGCGGTCGGGGTGCCGCCGTCCGACCGCGGGGGCTGCGCCGGCCGCTCCTCGTCCGGGGCCCCGTACGGTCCCCCCGTACCTCGCCCGGCATCCGGTGCGATGTCGAAAGCCCACCGCTGGCCCGCCGTGCCGTCCCGTTCCGTGATGGTGACCTCGGTCCGCGACCGGCCCGCGCCGGGCGCGACCACCAGTCCCTCACCGCCGCTCCGCAACAGCAGTTCGCCGCGGACGGTCAGGTCGAAGAGAACGTTTCCGGAGTGCACCACGCAATCGGCCAGGGCCACCGTCCCGTGTCCGGGGTCGGCGGTCAGGCAGAGCGCTGGTGCGGCGGCGCTGCGCAGCAGTCCGTCGTCCTGGTACGACCACTGCTGCGAGGCCGCCGACGAGCAGGCCGCGAGGACGGCGACCGCCCCGGCCCCGGCCCGGCCGCCGTCGGTGTCGAGGCACAGCCCTGCGGCCGTGGCGCGCAGCCGGCCGTGGGCGACCTCGGCGGAGTCCGCGGCGGAGGCGGCGGCGGACGAGGGATTGGCGGACGTGGCGTCGGCCGGGACGGTGCCGGTGTCCGTCGCGTCGGCGCCGCCGACGGGCGCACCCCAGGTGGCGCCGGCGGCGGGGACAGCGTTGTCATGGGACCAGTCACGGGTCACCAGCACGGTCGCGAGCAGGGCGAGGGAGGTCAGGCCGACGCCCACCAGAACGGTCCGCGAGCGGTGGCCCGGCAGGGCGAGCAGGCCCTCCGAGGTCGTGCGGTGCCGGCGGGGGGCGCCGGGCGGGCGTGCCTCGGTCGGCCGGACGGCCGCCGTCGCCGCCGTCGCCGTCGCCGTCTTCTTCGTCTTCGTAGCCGCCGCCGTCGCCGCCTTCGCGGACGTGGGGTGTGCGGGGCGGGAGTCGAGATAGCGGCGGGCGCCCCAGCCGAGGACGGTCTCGGCGAGCAGTACGTCCAGTCCGTCGTCGAAATGGCTGAGCTGTTCGGCGGCGTGCCGGCAGTGACGGCACCGTGCGAGATGGTCACGGACATCGGGCAGCAGGGTTCCGCCGCGGCGCAGGGGCACGTCGAGAAGTCGGTTGTAGAAACGGCATTCGCCCGACGGGGCGAGTTCCCGGTGCGCGCGTACACAACCGGCCCGGAATTGTTCCCGCGCCTGTTCCAGACCGGCCGTGGCGGTGAAGGTGTCCACGCCCAGGAGGAGGGCGGGTATGGAGAGGGGTTCCGCCTCCACCTCCGTATGCCACAGAAGGCATTGGGAAGCGGCGGGCAGGTTCTGGAAAGCGCGTTCGGCGAGTTGTCGTCTTTCGGCGGTGACGGGCCGGGCGGCGCGCAGTCCCCGGCCGCCGACGGTCTTGCGCAACTCCGGCAGTACGGCGACGACTTTGTCCGCGCCGGCCCAGGAACGGACCATGTCACGTACGGCGACGAGGAGTTGGGGCCGCAGGGCGCCGCCGGGGAGTCCCGCTGCCAGGCGCCCGAACACCTCGTGGAAGGCGGCGGCGCCCTGCGGCCCC
>NZ_MUBA01000577.1 GCF_002154575.1 Streptomyces bobili | reverse complement strand
GGAACGGGTCCCCGCCGCCAAGGGCGTCCCCACCCCCAAGGACCTCGCGGCCCTGCGCACCCCCGGCGCCCAGACGGCCGTCCAGCCCCCCGCCACCGCGACCCTGCGCTGGTCCTCCGACAAGGGGTGGGTCGACCGGCCCGGCACCGCGGCCGAACCCCCCGAGATCGCCTCGATGCCGACGCTCGCGCAGGTCACCACGGCCGAGCAGCGGTGGGCCGACCGTGAGGAGGACATCACCACTGTCGGCGGCGACCCCTTCGAGGTGGGACAGGTCTTCGCCCGCCGCTGGATCGGCCGTCTCGGCGACCAGGGCCATCTGCAGAAACTGTCCGGCATGTACCCGCGCATCCCGCACCGCATCGACGGCGAGCTGCTGCGGTACGCGGCCCGCTTCGGCCTCCTCGCCCACAAGGACGACCAGATCGACGAGCACGACCGCTACGCCATCCGGGCGGGGTTCTGGCGCGAGATCGACGTACGGACGGCGGCCGAGCGGGCGCCCGCGGGGGACTGAACCGGGCACTTGGGGCGGCCCCGACGGCGAGCGGGGGCCGCCGACCCCGTACTCTCGTCCCTTGTGAGTACGCGCGCGGCATCGACCATTCGGCACCGGGACGAGGTCGTGTGTGCCGTACGCGGACTGACCAAGACCTACCCGGCGGTCCGGGGCCGGCGCGGCACTCCCGCGACCCCCGAGGTCCGCGCCACCGACGACGTACGGCTCGAAGTGCGCCGGGGTGAGATCTTCGGTCTGCTGGGGCCCAACGGCGCCGGGAAGACCAGCGTCGTCCGGCAGGTGACCGGGCTGATGCGGCCGGACACCGGCAGCGTGGAGATCCTCGGGCACGACATCGTGCGCCACCCCGAACGGGCCGCGCGCATCCTCGCCTACCTCGGCCAGGAGTCCACCGCCCTCGATGAACTCACCGTCTCCCTCGCCGCCGAGACCACCGGACGCCTGCGCGGTCTCCCCCTGAGCGAGGCCCGGCGCGAACGGGACGCCGTGCTCGACGAGCTGGGGCTCACCCCGATCGCCGGCAGGCCGCTGCGCAAGCTGTCCGGCGGACAGCGGCGGCTGGCCTGCTTCGCGACCGCGCTGGTCGGGGAGCGGCCCCTGCTGGTGCTGGACGAGCCGACCACCGGGATGGACCCCGTCGCCCGGCGCGCCGTGTGGTCCGCGGTGGACCGGCGGCGCGCCGAGCGCGGCACCACCGTGCTGCTCGTCACCCACAACGTCATCGAGGCCGAGACGGTCCTCGACCGGGTCGCCGTCCTCGACCGCGGCCGGGTCATCGCCTGCGACACGCCGTCCGGGCTCAAGGAGCAGGTCGCCGACGAGGTACGGGTCGAGCTGGTGTGGCGGGAGCGGGCGCCGCTGGACGTCCCCGAGGTCGCCGCGCTGCGCGAGCGGGCCGTGGAGTCCGGGCGCCGCTGGACGCTCCGGCTGGGCCCCGAGGAGGCCCGTACGGTCGTCGCCACCGTCACCGGGGGGGCCGCCTTCGCCGCCCTGGACGACTTCACCCTCGCCACGCCGAGCCTGGAGGACGTCTACCTGGCGCTGGGCGGGGCCGCCCGGCAGGGGTTGGTGAGGGTGTGAGCAGGATCGTCCCCGCATCCGTATCGAGCAGGGCGACATCGAACAGGGCGAAACCGAGCAGGGTGACCACCGGACCCAAGAGGAGCAACGCGACGTGAGTGTCGTACCCGCGGAGGTTCTGCCGGGCAGCGTCCTGGCCGGGGACGAGCAGCCGGCCCGGCAGGCGGCCGAGCTGGCGCCGCGCGCGCGGCTGTGGCCGTCGATGGCGGCCGTGTACCGGGCGCAGCTGTCCCGCGCGCGGGTGGCCCGCATCCCGCTGCTGTTCGTGGCGACCTTCCAGTCGGTCGGCATCCTGATCATGATGCGCGGAGTCGTCGACGGCGGACGCGAGGCGGAGGCCGTGGTGGCCGGCTCGGCGGTCCTCGTCGTCGCCTTCGTGGCGCTGAACCTCCTCGCGCAGTACTTCGGCCAGCTGCGGGCCAGCGGCGGCCTCGACCACTACGCCACCCTGCCGGTGCCGCCCGCCGCCGTGGTGCTCGGCGCGGCGGGCGCGTACGCGTCCTTCACCGTGCCGGGGACGCTGGTGACCGCCGTCTTCGGCTCGCTGCTCTTCGGGCTGCCGCTGACCCACCTGTGGGTGCTGGCGCTGGTCATCCCGCTGTCCGGCGCCGCGCTGGCCGGGCTCGGCGCGGCCTTCGGGCTGCTCGCCCCGCGCCCGGAGCTGGCCACCGTGCTGGGCCAGCTGGGCATGTCGGCGGCGCTGCTGCTCGGCGTGCTGCCGCCCGACCGGATGCCGGAGCCGGTGCGCCTCGCCCGCGACCTGCTGCCGTCGACGTACGGCGTGGAGGCCCTCGCGCGCACCTTCCGGCCGCATCCCGACTGGGCGTTCGTGATCGGCGACCTCGCGGTGTGCGCCGTGGTCGGCGTGGTCTCACTGGCCGTCGCCACCTGGGCGTACCGCCGGGCCGCCGTCCGATGACGCACGGCACAGGTGCGCCTGGCACGATGTGAGGGTGACTGCACCGCTGACTCCTCCTCCGCCACCGCACGAACCGTCCCCGCACGACGCCTGGCCGTCGCCCGGCGCGCACCCCGGTACGCCTGCCGCGCCGCACGATGCCGGACACGGACAGGACGGGCCCGGGATGAGGACGGAGCTGCGGGAGGCCGCGGTGATCACCGTCCTGGTCGCGGTCACCGGGGTGGTGCTGGGGCTGCTGTGGGTGTGGCTGGCGCCGCGCGTCCCGCTGGTGGGCGAACTCACCGACGACAGCTGGGTCGTCTACCTCAAGGACACCGAGGGCGAGCAGGCCGTCGGGGTGGACGGCACGTTCGCCCTGCTGGCCGTGGCCTTCGGTGCCGTGAGCGCCGCCGCCGTGTTCGCCTGGCGCAGGCGCGGGGGCGTGCCGCTGGTCGTGGGGCTGGCCTTCGGCGGACTGCTCGGCTCCCTGCTGGCCTGGCGGACCGGCCTCTGGCTCGGCCCCGGACAGGACGTGATCGCCCAGGCGAAGGCCGCGGGCAAGGGCGTCACCTTCTCGGCCCCCCTGAAGCTGAGTGCCAAGGGCGCGCTGCTGGCCTGGTCGCTGGCGGCGCTGCTGGTCCACCTCGGTCTCACGGCGCTGTTCGGGCCGCGGGATCCCGAGGTTGAGGTGTACGGGGCCGGGCCCAAGGACGGCTACGGGGCGCCGCTGCGGTAGGAGTGGCCGAGGGGCGGTGTATTCGCCCCCCGCCGCCCCTTTCCAGTCTCCCGGACGGGCTTTACCTCACGTACGTCCTACGGGGGCCAGGACAGCGTTCGTGAGCTTGGCCAGGTCGGTGGGGGACAGCTCGACCTCCAGGCCGCGGCGGCCCGCCGAGACGCAGATCGTGGCGTGGGCCTGCGCCGAGTCGTCGAGGACCGTGGGGAGGCGCTTGCGCTGGCCCAGCGGGGAGATGCCGCCGCGGACGTAGCCCGTGGTGCGTTCGGCGAGGGCCGGGTCGGCCATGGCCGCGCGCTTGCCCCCGACCGCCGCCGCGAGCGCCTTCAGATCCAGTGAACCGGCGACCGGGACCACGGCGACCGTCAGGGTGCCGTCCACCTCGGCGACGAGGGTCTTGAAGACCCGGTCGGGGGAGACGCCCGTGGCCTCGGCCGCCTCCTCGCCGTAGGACGGGTGGGCCGGGTCGTGGTCGTAGGCGTGGACCGTGAACTCCACGCCCGCCGCCGTCAGGGCGACGGTCGCGGGCGTGCCCCCGGACTGCTGCTGCTTCTTCGGCTTCTTCGCCATCAGGTCTTCCCGTACGTCAGTTGAGACTCGTCGGCCCGCGGGTCAGATCCGCCGCGGGCAGCGAGGGCAGGCTACGGAGGATGGCCGTCTCCGCGCGCAGCAGGTTCAGCTCGTCGCGCAGCCGGGAGGCGGTGTCCGGGGCCTGGAGCAGCCGCTGCTTGGTGGGCGTGTCGAGCATCATCGCCGCCGCCACCAGGTACGACACCACGGACGGCTCGTCGGGCAGGTCCGCCCCGGTGGACAGCGAGCGCTCCCGCGCACCCGCGAGGCGCTTCTGGTACTGGCGGAAGGCCCGCAGCACGCCCTCCGCGAGCGCGCCCGCCTCGTCGCCCGGCTCCTCCGTCAGCTCCTCCAGCTCCGCCGTGAGGAAGGGGCCCGAGGCGTCCACCGAGACCAGTCGCACCCGGGTCGTCCCGGTCGCCAGCACCTCGAAGGTTCCGTCGGCCCGCTCCCGCACGGTCGCGGCGTCGGCGACGCAGCCGACCGTCTGGAACGCCTTGAGCGGGTCGTCGCCGAACCCGTCGGCGGGACCCCGCTGGAGCGGCGCCGTCACGTCCGGCATGCCAGGGGCGGCCGGTGCCACCTCGTGGCCGTCGCGGATCGCGACGACGGCGAACCGGCGCGGTTCGTCCTCAGGGGTTTTCAGCAGATCGCGCATGAGGGCGCGATAGCGCTCCTCGAACACGTTGAGCGGAAGCACCAGCCCAGGGAAGAGGACGGTGTTCAGCGGGAAGAGCGGCAGCCGGACGGTGGTCACGCCGCAGAAGCCTAGTGGTCCGCGGGGTACGTGCGTTCCCCGTGCCCATCTGGTGGATGTCCGGCGGGCTCGCCGGACGGTCCGGAGCACACGTTCTCGCGCACCGCCAGGAAGTGTCCCAGCGGGTCGTCCGAGAGCCGGCCCCACGGGAAGGACGTGGCGTACGGGCCGATCAGGCGCAGCTGGGCGAGGGCGTCCGCCCGGCGGCCGAGGCGGACCAGGACGTACGTCAGGAGGTTGCGGATCTCGGCCGTCCAGGGGTCCGAGCCGGGGAAGCGGGCGGACAGCCCGATCGCGCGGTCGGCGGCGGCGTCGAGGCGCTCGCGCGGTACCTCGGGACCACAGCCGTCGGTGAGGTAGGCGAAGGCGGCCCGCACCGGCAGCGCCTGGACGAGGGCGCCGGCCGGGGCGTCCTGTGCGGCCCGGTCGGCGAAGTCGAAGCACTCGCGGTGGGAGCCGTGCCAGGACTCGGCCAGATAGCGCTTGGCGGCCACGTGGCAGCCGTAGTGGTGCGGGGCGCGGCGGACGGCGGCCGACCACAGTTCGCCGAAGTACTTGTGCCCGGCGTTCGACCCGCGCGCGTGGTCCAGGGCGATCCGCCACGGCACCGGGTCGCGGTGGTCGCCCTGCGCGGCGGCCGTGATCAGCGGACTCACCTCCCGCAGCAGCTCGGCTCTCGCCGGCGAGTCCCAGGCGCGCCCCACCGCCAGCTGGGCGGCCAGCAGCAGGACCTCGGGGTCGTGCGGGGCGGCGGCCCGCCACTCCTCGAACCACTCGGGGCGGGACCGCGCGAAGGACGCGAGGCGGGTGACGTACCGGTCCCGGTGCTCCCACTCGGCGCGCTCGCGCGTGCCGGCCAGCAGGGCGGCGGCGGCCTCGTAGGTGTCCCGCCCGGCCGCGACCAGCGCGGGGCCCAGGCGGTCGTCGGGCACGTCGAGGAGCACCTCGTCGTCGGCCGGGAGCCCGAGAGCGGGGG
>NZ_MUBA01000576.1 GCF_002154575.1 Streptomyces bobili | reverse complement strand
AGATATGTATACGAGACAGCCGTCACCCCGCGTACGTCCCCCGAAGGGCCCTCACTCGCCTGGCCCCCGAGAAGGCGCCCTCACGGGTCCCCGCCCGCCAGGATTCGGCCATGGGTATACGCCTGCTTCACCGCCGCAAGGCCTCCGCACGCGTTCACGCCACGGCCACCGCCGTTACGACGGCCGGTCCCCACAGGACGCCCTCCCGGCGACCGCTTCCGGCCCTCGCGCCCGGCGCGGCCACACCCCGCGTCCCCGGAACCCCTCTCACGGCGCTGCGCGAGGGGGCCGGACGTCTCCGAGGCCGGACCGTCGTCCTGCTCGACCGCCGGGACGGCACCGTGCGGCTCGCGGCCGAGCGTGCCCGCGACCACCTGACCCTCGCTCTCGCCGCCCTGCGCCGACCGCGATGGCCGCGCGCGGGCCGCCGTATCGCCGTCTTCGGGGCGAACGCGACACCGAGCACGACACGGAGCACGACACCGAGTACGACACGGAACGCGACACCGCGCACGACACCGGACGCGGGCCGGTTCGGCGGGCGCTGAACGGGCGACGACCCGGCTCAGCCGACGCGCACCTCGTCCCGCTGTGGCGCACCGTCCTCCGCCCGCCGCCACACCCGCACCGCGCCGGCGTACAGCAGAACACCCAGCACCAGCCCCGCTCCCGCCCCGAAGCACAGGGTCGGGATCAGCTCGTACGGTTCGGCGCTCGGGCCCCAGTACTCCCACCAGCGGAGCGCCCGGCGGACCGCCGCGATCAGGGCGCAACCGCCGATCAGGCCGGCGGCCCACCACCGGTCGCGGGCCGACAGCACCGGTACGCCGAGCGGCTCGCCCTCGGGGGTCCGGCGCAGCGCGTAGGTGACGAACGCGGCGACCACGACCGCGGCGACGGCCGAACCGCCGTACTGCAGGTACCAGTACAGCGGGGAGCCCGCGATCGTCTCGCCGAGGACGGGGAACACCCGCATGCCCCACCGGTCGAGGTGGGTGAAGGCGTCCCAGACGACGTGCGTCAGCGCGCCGAGGACCGCGGACACGTACCACCACGCCACCGTGGACGGCCGGAGACGCGCGCGGGGCGACCCGCAGCGTGTCAGGGCGGCCGTACGGCCCTGCCGTGCCCGTGGCAGCAGTGCCACGAGCGGCTCGCGCACCAGCAGCCACAGCCCCACCAGCGCCCAGGCCAGGAGCACGTCGACGGTGAGGACACCGGCGAAGGAGTGGGTGACGTCGCCGAATTCCATCGCCCCGGACAGGACACTCGCCGCGTAGTAGGTCATGTCGGGAGCGAACGACCCCGCGACGAGGAAGGCGGGCGCCAGGCGTCCGCGGCCGGTGCCGTCGGCGCGGACGGCGGGCAGCACAGCCGCGGCATGACTCAGCGTGAACGGCAACGAGGCTCCTCGGCACGGGTGTTGCCGGACCGGCCGGCTCGAACATCGACGCTCGGACCAGTATGAGGGATGCCTCCGACGCCCCCGCGGCGCGTGGCGGAGCGGTGAACAGCGGCCTCGAACGGGTGCCGGTTACAAAGAAGTTGTCGTAGGGTCGCCTGGGCCGCCGCCGCACGAATGGCGGTCGGACAACCGAACAGATCAGCGCAAACCGCCCGCGACGGCAACCTTCGCGGACGGTTGACCGTCCCTCACGGACGAGTGGGGCAAGGCGTCCTACGGGACGGGCGAGACGGACGAAACGGGCGCTCGAGTGTCCACGGGAGGGTTCACTTCATGTCGGCGCATTTCGGCAGCAGGCTGCGCAAGGGTGCGGTCAACACCACCGTGGCCGCACTGGCGGTCGCGGCTCTGGCCGCCTCCCAGGCACCCGACGTCACGGCCGGCGGCGCGGGCGGACGGGCCGCCGCGGACGCCCCGTCGTCCGAGACCGGATCCGCGGCCGGCACCGACGACAGTGCCACCGGCAACTCGCCGTACTACACGGACCTGCCGCCGCTGAACAGCCCCGCCCCGGCGCCGAGCCAGAGCACCGGCACCGGCCCGGTCGCCACCGGCGACACGGAGGCCGGCATCCCGGCGACCGTCCTGGACGCCTACAAGAAGGCCGCGGCGTCGCTCGCCGGGTCCAAGCCCGGCTGCAACCTGCCCTGGGAACTCCTCGCCGCCATCGGCAAGGTGGAGTCCGGCCACGCCCGCGGCGGCAACGTCGACGCCGACGGCAAGACCCGCTCGGCGATCCTCGGCCCGGTCCTGAACGGCAACGGCTTCGCCAACATCAGCGACACCGACGACGGCGCCTTCGACGGCGACACCACGCACGACCGCGCCGTCGGCCCCATGCAGTTCATCCCGTCCACCTGGGAGTGGGCAGGCCGCGACGGCAACGGCGACGGCGCGAAGGACCCGAACAACATCTACGACGCCGCGCTCGCCGCCGGTCACTACCTGTGCCGCTTCAGCTGGGACATGTCCACCGACGCCGGCCTGCGCAGCGCGATCCTGAGCTACAACAACTCGACGGACTACTACAACACCGTCGTGTCGTGGCTGGAGTACTACCGCAAGGGCACGCACGAGGTCCCGGACGGCGCCGGCACCCTCCCGGACAGCCGCAGCGACGAGAACAGCGGCGGCCCCGCGACCACCCCGCCGTCCACGCCGCCCAGGACGACCCCGCCCCGGCGAATCCGAGATCCCCCACGGCCCCCGCGAACAGTCCCTGGTGGACGTTGCCCTGGGCGTCGACGTGGACCGCTACGTGAAGCTGTGGCTGACGGTGGTGGAAGGGGCGTAGCCC
>NZ_MUBA01000575.1 GCF_002154575.1 Streptomyces bobili | reverse complement strand
CCCGGCGTCGTACGCCCTCCCCGCCGGGCGGCAGCCGGACCGGGATCGGGGCGGGTGTCCGCGGGCACTCCAGGAACCCTTCGGCGAGCATCCGGGCGACCTCGACGGTGACCGTGTAGACGCCGCGCCCGGTACGGAAGGCGAGGTCGCGGGCGGTGCGCCGGCCGTCGGCGTGGGTGAGCAGCTCGCGTTGCAGCGCGGTCAGGCGGACGGCGGCGTACGACAGCGAGGTCGGTACGGGGCGTTCCCGCTCGGGGCGGACCGGGTACGGCAGGGCGAGCAGGGCGGCCAGTCTGCGGGAGGCGCCCGCCAGGAGCGGGGCGGGCGGTTCGCCGNNGACGCCGCCCGCGACGACCGCGAAGGCGGCGTCCTGGAGGGCCATCACGCAGACGACCCTGAGCTGGGCGGCTCCCGTGTAGCCGTGGGCGACGAGTGCGGCGACGGGCCAGCGCGCCCCGTCGGACTCGCGCACCAGACCGGCCCATTCCTCGCCGCCGATCCGTCCGGAGCGCAGCAGCAGGGCCTCCGGTCCAGGCGCTCCCGGTGACTCGACGGCGATCACGAGTCCGTCGCGCAGGTGGAAGGTGCCGCCGGGTGAGCCGGACGCACGCAGTTCCCCGGTGAAGCCGTCACGCCCGCACGCGGTCAGGTCGCGGGCCAGCAGCTCGTAGCCCGACATCACTCCCCTTGGCATGTCGCACATACGCCTGACACGTAGCGCTCAGGGGGGAAGGTCTATCAGCCGGAAGGCACGGTCCGGCGACGGGTTTCCGACCTGCCCTCAGCTGTCGGAAGTTGCTCCGTCGCGTGTCTCAATTCGCCTGCTCGGGCGCCGATTTGACCGAGTCGAAGAAGGTGCTCCCATTCACCCCTCGGGGTGGGCGGGGTCCTGCCGTTCCTCGCTGCCGTCGCCCTTTCGGGTTCCCTCTGCCGAGGCTTCGCCTCCGGATCCGCCTGCCGGCCGTGCGGAGGCCTCGTCCCCGGGCTCCGGACGGGCGGCCGGCCGTACGGGGGCCACGTCCACCGCCGTCGCACCCCTCGGCTTCGGTGCCGTCAGCAGGGCCGGCTCCCTGGAGTACGCGTGCAGATAGCTGACCACCGTGTTCGTCACCGCCACCAGCGGTACGGCGACCACCGCGCCGCCGATCCCGGCCACCATGCCGCCGCAGGCCACCGAGAGGACCACCGCGAGCGGGTGGACGCGCACGGCGCGGCCGAGGATGAACGGCTGGAGGATGTGCCCCTCGATCTGCTGCACGGCCAGCACGACCGCCAGTGTCATCACCGCGGTGAACACGCCCTGGGTGACCAGGGCGACGACCACGGCCAGTGCCCCGGAGGCGACCGCGCCGACCAGCGGGATGAAGGAGAACAGGAAGATGAAGACGGCCAGCGGTACGGCCATGGGCACTTCGAGGAAGTAGATGCCGAGACCGATGAAGATGGCGTCGATCAACGCCACCAGCACCGTGCCGCGCACATACGCCGTGAGCGTCGCCCAGGCCCGCGGACCGGCGCCCGCGACACCCGGCCGGGCGGCGGCGGGGACCAGCTTGAGGGTCCACTGCCAGATGCGCTTGCCGTCGTAGAGCAGGAACAGCGTCGAGAAGAACGCCAGCAGGATGCCGGTGAGGGCCTCCACGACGACGGTGACGCCCTCCAGCCCGGCGGAGGTGATCTCGTCGGTGTTGGCCCCGACCGCCTCACGCAGGTTCTTGGCGATGCCGTTGATCTGCTTGTCGGTGACGTGGAAGGGGCTGTTCAGCAGCCAGCGGCGCAGATCGTCGATGCCGTCCTGGACCTGGTCGGAGAGGTTGTCGATGTTCTCCATGACCTGCCAGGTCACGAACCAGCCCATCAGGCCGATGACGACGAACCCGAAGATCCCGGTCAGCGCGGTCGCGGGCCCGCGGGGAACGCCCAGCCGCTTCAGCCGGGCCACGGTGGGTTCGAGCAGTGCGGTCAGCAGCAGCGCCACCACGAAGGCCAGCACGACGAGTTGGACTGCGCTGATGACCTTCATCAGGACCCAGACGGTCCCGGCCAGCACCAGCAGCCGCCAGCCCGCCTCGGCGGCGACCCGGACACCCCACGGCACGACCTGTGCGGGGTCGGGGCGCGGTGCGGGCGGCGGCAGTTCGACGGCGGGCGCCACCGGCGTCTCGGGCACCGCCGGGTCCGGTACGGCGCCGCTCTCCCGGTCGGTCTCGGCCCGACGTTCGTCGAGCCGCTGCCCCATCCTGGTCAGACCGGCACCTACCCGGCCGAGCCACCCTGGCACTCGCGACATGATGCGCCCTCTTCCCCCGTCTCTCCCCCACCACTCGCCCCTGGAGTCGGCGGCATGGACCGTACAAGACCGTACAGGGCGAAAGCCCCTCCCCCTAGGACGGGGAGGGGCTGCGCGGGGTTGAGCTGTCGGTGCCGGGCGTCGGCCTAGTACCAGTGGTTGGACTGCCAGAACGACCAGGCCTCACACGGGCTGCCGTAGCGGTCGTTCATGTAGTTCAGGCCCCACTTGATCTGGGTGGCCGGGTTGGTCTGCCAGTCGGCGCCCGCGGACACGTACTTGCCGGCGGGCAGCGCCTGGAAGAGGCCGTAGGCGCCGGAGGACGGGTTGACGGCCCGGTAGTTCCAGCTGGACTCGTGGTCCACGATGTTGCTGAAGCACTGCCACTGGCCGCTCGGCACCATCTGCTGCGCCATCGCCTGGATCTGGTCGATGGTGTACGAGTTCTGGATGGGGAAGTCGGAAGAGCTGCGGCTCGCGGCGGCCTTGACCTCGGCGCGTTCCTTGGCGTCGGCGGCCGCCTTCTCGGCGGCCTCCTTCTTCGCGATCGCGGTCTTGGCGGCGGCCTTGCGGGCCGACTCCTCGGCGTCCTTCTTGGCGCCCTCGTCCGCGGCGATGGCCTGGACACTGGCCTGCTGCGTCAGGGAGGCGGTCTGCACCTGGGCCTGCTGACCTGCGGGGATGTCGGCGAGGAGCGTCGTAGAGTCGCTTACCGCCGCTTCCGCGTCGTTGGGCTGCGCGGTGCTGCCCGAGGCAACACCGACGACGCTTCCGACAGCGGTGACCGCCGTGGCCGAGGCCACTGCGAATCCCCGGACCGAGATCCGGCTCACACGGTTTCCTTCCAGCATCGCCCGCTTCGGTGACCCTGGCGGACGCAATCGTGCCCCTGAACACTGGCCTCCCAACTGCGGGGTCACGGGAGGCGCGGGCCCGGTGGGCAACTCCCTGCTCGGGAGCGCCGCATGGTGCGCGGGCGGCATACGACGAAGCTATGGAGTTGATGTGGTGTCGTATCGCTGGGGATACACGTGTGTCGTATGCGGGGCCTGACAGGAAGGAGACTCTGCCGTAACCGACGCCGGGTGGCAATTCCGAGTTGCGTGTGAAAGCTCACATCCCGTTTCGCCCTGGGTATTTCATCGTTCGCCCACATACGAAGGCGCCGCCCGACTAGGCTCACAGCCTTTGCCGAGCGGCGCCAACTACCTGGTACGGCCCGCGAAACGGGGCGGTCCGGTCAGATGTGTCCCTCCTCCAGCATTTCGGTCACGAGGGCCGCGATCTGGGACCTTTCGGACCGGTTGAGGGTGACGTGCGCGAAAAGCGGATGCCCCTTCAGTTTCTCCACGACGGCGACGACACCGTCGTAGCGGCCGACTCGCAGATTGTCCCTTTGCGCGACATCGTGGGTCAGAACGACCCGCGAATTGGCGCCGATCCGGGACAGAACGGTCAGCAGGACGTTCCGCTCCAGCGACTGCGCCTCGTCCACGATCACGAACGCGTCGTGCAGTGAGCGACCGCGGATGTGGGTGAGCGGCAGGACCTCCAGCATGCCGCGGGCGGTGACCTCCTCGATGACCTCGCGGCTGGTGACCGCGGACAGCGTGTCGAAGACCGCCTGTGCCCAGGGGCTCATCTTCTCGGCCTCGGAGCCGGGCAGATAGCCCAGTTCCTGCCCGCCCACCGCGTACAAGGGGCGGAAGACCATCACCTTCTGGTGCTGGCGGCGCTCCAGGACCGCCTCCAGACCGGCGCACAGTGCGAGCGCCGACTTGCCGGTGCCGGCCCGGCCGCCCATCGACACGATCCCGATGTCCGGGTCGAGCAGCAGGTCGAGCGCGATGCGCTGCTCGGCGCTGCGGCCCTTGATGCCGAACACCTCCCGGTCGCCGCGCACCAGCCGCACGTTGCCGTCGGCCGTGACCCGGCCGAGCGCCTTGCCGCGCTCGGACTGGATGGTCAGGCCCGTGTGCACGGGGAGTTCGGAGGCTTCCGGGACGTACACCCGTCCTTCCTCGAAGAGGATGTCCACCTGTTCGCCGGGAAGCGTCAGTTCGGACATTCCGGTCCAGCCGGAGGAGTCCGTGATGGCCAGTTCGGCCCGGTACTCCTCGGCGAGCAGACCCACGGAGGACGCTTTGATCCTCAGCGGGAGGTCCTTCGACACGACGGTGACGTCGAACCCCTCGGCCTGCAGATTGCGGGCGACCGCGAGGATGCGTGAGTCGTTGTCCCCCAGGCGGTAGCCGGTGGGCAGCACGCTGGGGTCCGAGTGGTTGAGCTCGACACGGATGGTCCCGCCCAGCTCCCCGATCGGGATGGGGGCATCGAGACGGCCGAACTGCACCCGGTAGTCGTCGAGCAGGCGCAGGGCCTGCCGGGCGAAGTAGCCGAGTTCGGGATGGTGCCGCTTGGCCTCCAGCTCGGTGACCACGACGATGGGGAGCACGACTTCGTGCTCCTCGAAGCGGTTCATTGCGTGCGGGTCGGCCAGCAGGACGCTGGTGTCGAGAACGTAAGTGCGCCGGTCGGGCTTATGGCGCTTTGTGCTGGTCACCACGGAAGGACGTACCCCCTCGGATGAGGTCGGGGAGCGACGGAGTGGAGCTGGACCGGAATTCGCCCGCTTGCACGGACCGAAAACCGGCCCTCCGCTACGTCCGTGCGGACCGCACGATCGGGCTGGTGCAAAGGGCCTCCCGGGCGGACGGCCCCGTGCCGTCCGCTGAGATCCGACACCCGTGGTTCGGGCGTCGACCTGCTGTGCTTATGCCCTCGAACATGCGCCGCCATGCCACGGCATATGACGGCGCGCCGATGAACTCCTCGTTACTTCCGTCCCAGCGGGGGTACTCGGGGGATTTCCGTGGGGCACGGAGAGGCACGGAGGCGTGCGGCCGGGGTGGCCTGAGACCGCCGGACGCGGCTGGAAACGGCTGGACACGACTGGACGCGACGCGGCTGGAAACGGTATGGCCGGCCGTCAGTGCGTACGGCCGGCCGTCGTGTCCGAGGTGGGGTCAGCCGCCGAAACGCCGGTGCCTGATCTCGTAGTCGCGCAGCGCGCGCAGGAAGTCGACCTTGCGGAACGCGGGCCAGAACACGTCGCAGAAGTAGTACTCGGAGTGCGCGGTCTGCCACAGCATGAATCCGGACAGCCGCTGTTCGCCGCTGGTACGGATCACGAGGTCGGGGTCCGGCTGGGCGCCGGTGTAGAGGTGGCGGCCGATCATGTCGATGTCGACGGACTCGGCGAGGTCCTCCATCGAGACGCCCTTGTCCTGGGCGTCGAGGATCATCGAGCGGACCGCGTCGGCGATCTCCTGGCGACCGCCGTAGCCGATGGCGACGTTGACGAGTATCCCGTCGATGTCGGCGGTGGCCTCCTCGGCCTCCTTCAGCGTGCGCTGCATGCCGGCCGGGAGAAGGTCGGGCGTGCCGACGTGGTGCACGCGCCAGCGGCCGTCGGCGGCCAGGGTGCGGACGACGTCCTCGATGATGCCGAGAAGGGGGACCAGCTCTTCCTTGGCGCGGTCGAAGTTGTCCGTCGACAGCAGCCAGAGGGTGACGACGCCCACGTCCGTCTCGGAGCACCAGCCGAGGAATTCCTCGATCTTTTCGGCGCCCGCCCGGTGGCCGTGCACGGTGGTGGAACCCGCGGCCTTCGCCCAGCGGCGGTTGCCGTCCATGATCACGCCGATGTGCTTGGGCACCTGAGCGTGGTCCAGGTGGCCTTCCACCCGGCGCGCGTACAGCCTCACCAGCAGGCCGCGCAGCTTGTCGCGCAGGTTCACGTGAATGTCAGCCCCTCCGTGCGGTGGCGGTCCCCGCGGGCGGCAGCCTACCCCCACGAGAGCCGTGGGCGGCGGGCGGGGTGCGCGAG
>NZ_MUBA01000574.1 GCF_002154575.1 Streptomyces bobili | reverse complement strand
CCGGGCCCTCGGGATCCGGGGGCCCGGCAACGCGGGAGACGCCGACAGCGGCGTACGGAAGTAACGGCCGTATCGGGCGGTATCGGCCCTGTCAGGGGCGGGGTCACTCCTCGACGAGGAGCTTCTCCCGCAGCTGGGCCAGGGTGCGCGCCAGCAGCCGGGAGACGTGCATCTGGGAGATGCCGACCTCCTGCGCGATCTGCGACTGCGTCATGTTGCCGAAGAAGCGCAGCAGCAGAATCCGCTTCTCCCGCGGCGGAAGATCCTCGAGGAGCGGCTTGAGCGACTCCCGGTACTCGACGCCCTCCAGCGCCTCGTCCTCCGCGCCGAGGGTGTCGGCGACCGCCGGGGACTCGTCGTCGGTGTCGGGGACGTCCAGCGACAGCGTGGAGTAGGCGTTGGCCGACTCCAGGCCCTCCAGGACCTCCTCCTCCGAGATCGCCAGCTTCTCGGCCAGCTCGTGCACCGTCGGCGAGCGGCCGTGCAGCTGGGACAGCTCGGCCGTGGCCGTCGTCAGCGACAGCCGCAGCTCCTGGAGTCTGCGCGGCACCCGCACCGCCCAGCCCTTGTCGCGGAAGTGCCGCTTGATCTCACCGACGACCGTCGGCGTCGCGTACGTCGAGAACTCGACGCCGCGGTCCGGGTCGAATCGGTCGACCGACTTGATCAGGCCGATGGTGGCGACCTGGGTGAGGTCGTCCAGCGGCTCCCCGCGGTTGCGGAAGCGGCGCGCGAGGTGCTCGACGAGCGGCAGGTGCATACGGACCAGCTGGTTGCGCAGCTCCGCGTACTCCGGGCTGCCGGCGTCCAGCGCGCGCAGTTCGACGAACTTCGCGCGTGCCCCGCTGCGGTCCTCGCGCGCGTGGAGAACCGGCTGGTGCTGCACGGCCTGCTGAGGTACCGGCTGCTGGGGCGCGGGCTGGTCAGGCTCGTGCCGCGTGCCCGGCACGCCCTGTTCGTCGTCTCGCTCGTGCTCGCTCATCGTCCCGCCCGTCGCCCTCTGTCGAGCCTCTTCCTCGGCCCGGCCGGGGGTGCCCCCGATCCGCCTCTCCCGAGGCGGCTCCTGCTCCGCACTCCCCGGGAGGCCGGTCCCGACGGAGGCCGGATCGTCCTCCGGATGGGGCCGGGCCTGCTCGGGAATGCCGTCGATGCCGTCCGCCATGCGTCGGGAACCGTCCGCATCGAGCGCCGTCCCAGCGCTCTCGGCCGGCAGTTCCCGTGTGCCGCGCTCTTCGTCCCGCACCGGCCCGTCCCCGTTCCTCACGCCGGCCCGGGTCCGGCGCCGCGCTGTTTGTAGAGGCTGATCGAAACGGTTTTGTCCTCATCCACGGCGGAGGAGACCTTGCCCGCCAGGGCGGACAGCACGGTCCAGGCGAAGGTGTCGCGCGCGGGGGCGTGCCCGTCGGTGGTCGGCGCCGAGACGGTGACCTCCAGCGAGTCGTCGACCAGGCGGAAGACACAACTGAGCACTGAACCGGGCACGGCCTGCTGGAGCAGGATCGCGCAGGCCTCGTCCACCGCGATGCGGAGGTCCTCGATCTCGTCCAGGGTGAAGTCCAAACGGGCCGCGAGGCCGGCCGTGGCCGTCCGCAGCACCGACAGGTAGGCACCCGCAGCCGGCAGCCGGACTTCCACGAAGTCCTGGGTCGCGGGCTCGCCTGCGATCTGGGACACCCTCACCTCCAAGGTGGTACAAGCTTTTCGGGGCCGAGGGTCGCCCCCCGGGGGTAACGCGTGTGTGGTTCAGCGGTGACGCTATCGCGCTCTCATCCGTCCTGTCCCCGGGACCCCAACCCCCTGGCGTCACTCACAGTAAAGCTGTGAACACGCTCCGTGTCTAGGGGTCTGTCGGTCCAAAAGGGAAGAGGGCGCGCCGGGTTGACGTACCCAGGCGCCAGATGCTCGAACCGTACCCGCTCGACGGACCGGTCGTTCCCGCTGCGGCTCACACGAGGACGTGGTCGACGAAGCACCAGCGCCAGTTCTCGCCCGGTTCGAACGTCCGCATGATCGGATGACCCGAGTCCTTGTGATGTTCTGTGGCGTGCCGGCCCGGCGACGAGTCGCAGCACCCGACGTGCCCGCACGTCAGACACAGCCGTAGTTGTACCGGGTGGGTGCCGTCCCGCAGGCACTCCGGACACGTCTCGCCGAGCGGGACGGGTTCGGGGTGCGGCAGCGCGTCGGCGTGCGTGCACTGTTTCATGATTGCCAGATTACGACGGTCGTGCGGACGACCGCGCGGAAAAACGAGGGCGGGCGAAACATGGACGTGATGCCACTGCTGTTGCTGGTGGCGGGCAGCGCGGCGATCGCCGCGGCGGCCCGGCGCACACCGGTGCCGGCGCCGCTGCTGCTGGTCGCCGTCGGCCTGGCCGTCTCGTACGTCCCCGGCGTCCCGGACTACACCCTCGACCCCGACGTCGTCCTGCCGCTCCTGCTGCCCCCGCTCCTGTACACCTCCGCCACCGACAGCTCCTATCTCGACCTGCGGGCCCAGCTGCGGCCCGTGGCCCTGCTGTCGGTCGGCTACGTCCTCTTCGCGACGCTCGCCGTCGGCTGGGCCGCCTATCTGATCGTCCCGGGACTGCCGCTGACGGCGGCGCTGGTGCTGGGCGCGGTCGTGGCACCGCCCGACGCCGTCGCGGCGACGGCGGTGGCGCGCAAGGTCGGCCTGCCGTCGAAGGTGACCACGATCCTCCAGGGCGAGTCGCTGCTGAACGACGCCACCGCGATCACCGCCTACAAGGTGGCCCTCGCGGTCGTCGTCGGAGAGGGCGCGTCCTGGGCCGGCGGCATCGAGGAGTTCCTGGTGGCGGCGGTAGGCGGCACCGCCGTCGGCCTGATCCTGATGGCCCCGCTGCACTGGCTGCGGACCCGGCTGCAGGAGCCGCTCCTCAAGAACACGGTCTCGCTCCTCATCCCGTTCGTCGCGTACGCCACCGCCGAGCAGTTCCACGCCTCCGGCGTCATCGCCGTGGTCGTGGTCGCCCTCTACCTCGGCCATCGCGCGTGGGAGGTCGACTTCGCCACGCGGCTCCAGGAGGAGGCGGTGTGGAAGATGGTCGCCTTCGTCCTGGAGTCGGCGGTCTTCGCCCTCATCGGCCTGCAACTCCAGATCGTCCTGAAGGGGCTCGGCGACTACGAGGGGCTGGACGCCGCCTGGTACGCCGTAGCCCTCTTCCTCGTGGTCGTCGTGGTCCGCTTCCTGTGGGTGTATCCGGCGACCTTCCTGCCCCGGCTGCTGTCGGCGCGCATCCGCGCGCGTGAGGAGAACCCCACCTGGCGGGGGCCCATCGTCATCGGCTGGGCGGGAATGCGCGGAGTCGTCTCGCTGGCCATCGCGTTCTCCATCCCGGTCACCGTGGACCACGGCGAGGGGCCCTTCCCGCACCGCAACCTGATCCTCTTCCTGACGTTCACCACGGTCATCGGCACTCTGGTGGTGCAGGGCCTGACCCTGCCCCCGCTGATCCGCCTGCTGAAGTTCCCCGAAGCCGACCCGCAGGCCGCGACCCTCGCCGAGGCCAACGCGCAGGCCCAGGCCTCCCGAGCCGCCGAGCACCGGCTGGAGGAACTGCTGTCCGACGAGCGCAACACCCTGCCCCCGCCGCTGGCGGACCGCCTGCGCAACGTCCTCGAACGCCGCCGCAACGCCGTATGGGAACGCCTCGGCCAGGTCAACCCGGTCACCGGCGAGACCGTCGACGACACCTACCGCCGCCTGTCCCGCGAGATGATCAGCGCCGAGCGCGAGGTCTTCGTGCGTCTGCGCGACGGCCGCTACATCGACGACGAGATGCTGCGGACAATGCTGCGCAGACTGGACCTGGAGGAGGCCGCGGCCTACCGGGAGGCAGGTTAGCGAGGCCTCTTCGCCCGCCCGGGCGAGGTGTCCGGGGCGCGGTCACGCAGGGGGCTCAGGGGCTGAATGGCGCTCCTGTCACCACCGCCGCGAGCCGCGTCCCGCGCGGGAACGCGCCTTCCTCGGCGAGGGCGACAAGTGCGTACAGCGATTTGGCGACATAGAGACGCTCGACCGGGAGGCCGTGCCGCCCCTCGAAGTCGCGGGCGAAGTCTTCGAGGGCGGGCGTGGTGCGGGCGTACCCGCCGAAGTGGAAGCGCTCGTCGAGCGCCCAGTCGCCCACCGGGCCACCGAAGGCCTCCGTCTGCAGAGCTCGTATGCCGTCCCCGAGGAAGCCGCCCTTGAGGACCGGTACGCCCAGGGCTCGCCGGCCGGGGCCCAGGCCGGCGGCGAGGCCCGCGAGGGTGCCGCCCGTGCCGCAGGCGACGGCCACCACGTCGGCGTGGTCGCGCAGCTCCTCGCCGAGGGCCAGGCAGCCGCGGACCGCCGCCGCGTTGCTGCCGCCCTCGGGCACCACGTACGCGTCCTCGGCGTCCGCGGCGCTCAGGACCGCCGCCAGGGTGCCGGAGTCGGTCTTGCGGCGGTAGGTCGCCCGGTCGACGAAGCACAGCCGCATCCCGTCGGCCGCGCAGCGGGCCAGGGAGGGGTTCAGCGGGCGGTCCGCCAGTTCGTCGCCGCGCACCACCCCGACCGTGGGCAGACCCAGCAGACGGCCGGCGGCGGCCGTGGCCCGCAGATGGTTGGAGTAGGCGCCCCCGAACGTCACCACCGGCCGTCCCGCCGCCGCCTCCAGGTTCGGCACGAGCTTGCGCCACTTGTTGCCGACCAGTTCCGGGTGGATCAGGTCGTCCCGCTTGAGCAGCAGCCGTACGCCGTGCCGCGCGAACCGCTCGTCGGCCACCTCCTCCAGGGGTGAGGGCAGCCGGGGACGCAGGGCCTCGGAGTCGAACGGAACAGGGCGGATCACCCCGTCATTGTCGAACATCGTTCGTGCGACGACTCGCCGTGCCCAGACCGGCGTTGATCCATTCCCGCTCTTTCGGGTAATGGCACGAACACACTGAGTGATGGAAGGCTTGTCCGTGAGAACAGTGCAGCGGCGCAGAACGGCGCCGGTGCATCACTGGGAGGGCATTTCTCTATGTCGGTAGGCGAAGAAGTCCGCGCTGAGCAGGGCAAGCCGCAGCAGAGCCTTGGCACCGCGGCCGCGCGGAACCTGGCCACCACCACCAAGTCCGTACCGCAGATGCAGGAGATCAGCTCTCGCTGGCTGCTGCGGAATCTGCCCTGGATCGACGTGCAGGGCGGCACATACCGAGTGAACCGGCGCCTGACCTACGCCATCGGGGACGGCCGCATCACCTTCATCAAGACCGGCGACCGCGTCGAGGTCATCCCCGCGGAGCTGAGCGAACTGCCCGCACTGCGGTCGTACGACGACGAGGACGTGCTCTCGGAGCTGGCCTCCCGCTGCCGGCAGCGGGA
>NZ_MUBA01000573.1 GCF_002154575.1 Streptomyces bobili | reverse complement strand
GGACCGTGATCACGGTCCCCGTTGCGGTCGCCTGGTGGAACTGTCGCCTCTTGGGGACCGGTCCCCGATTCCACGCCACTGGCCTGCGGGTTTGCGTCGGATGTTGATACGGAGACCGGGACGTGTGGGGACCGAGTACCGGACAGGTCGCGGGGACGGTCCCCGATAGCGGCATCGGCAGACGGCCGGGGACCGTCCCCGTGCGCTTGCGCATCCGCCGGGTGTTCGACGTTCCTCGGCGCAGGGGACGGTGTGTCCGCCGAATCCCGGCGGCGCCAGGGGATGCCGTCGCCGGGGACGGCGGGAGTGGGCCATGCGGTGGGGGAGGTGTTCGTGGTGCTGGGGGACGTAGAGTCCTCCATAGGCGTTCCTCTCCGATGAGGGGCAGGACGGGCAAGTCCAGCCCCTCATCAGTTCGTTCGTTCAGGGATGGGCGATCGGCAGGGGAGTCTGTGGCCCTCGGCGTTGGCGCGCCGGGGGCCGCTTCGTTGTCCGCGTCAGACGCGAGATCAGGCCGTGAGGTCGTACGACGTCTGGGAGTCCAGCCACGTGTCCACCTCCCGCCAGCGGTAGCGCAGGTGACGGCCGACCTTGTGGACGCTGGGGCCGGTGCCCCGGTACTTCCACTGGTAGAGCGTCTTCACCGGCACCCCGAGGTACGCGGCCACGTCGGTGGGGGTGGCGAGCTGGTCACGCTCGACGGTGGCGAGACGTGGCAAGTGGTTCGGCAATGAGGTCTCCATTTCGGGTTCAGGTTGTTGGATGGGTGGTGTGGCCAAGGTGGCTATTCCACCCAGAGGAAGGCCCAGAGTTGTTTCCGATTCTCTGGTCTACTTCTCCGGCGTGGCCGGGGAAGAGCAAAACAGTAAGGGCCGATCCCCGGTTGCCGAAATCGCTCCTACGGCAGTCGAAATTTACTGCGACCACGTGACTGGCGGAAGTGCCGGAATCCGGTACCTCTACAGCTCAGAGGTGTGACCTGGAGGTCGGGAGGGGCGCAGTCAGCCCACCGGGCACCCTGACTGATAGACGCCTAAATCGCCCATCTTGTTGATGCCGGGGGAAGGTAGCACGGTCGCCCATCCGGAAAGGGCTGTGGTGTACCGGAATTCGATGAGACGAACACCACTTCGCCCGGGAAACAACTTGTGGAGAGTTTAAGAACTAACTCTTGCCACGGCGCCTGGGTGCAAGTTACAGATATCTGTCATGACAACCCGACTTGTAGAAATAGGCCCCGTCGGCCTCCACGCCGCCCACGGCGTCTCGCTCCCAACCCTGCTGCCCTTGCGGGCGGTTCATGCCGTCTCCCAGCCCCCCGAGTGCATCCAGGGGGCCCTTCTTGGCTGACGTGTACGACCGCTGGCACAAGTCCCACCCCAAGCCCACCGAAGCCGAGTGTGGCGACCACAAGAGCCGTACGAAGCGGATGGTCCCCACCGCCGACCACGGCATCGGCAAGCGCTGGCAGGTCCGCTACCGCGACCTGGACGGGCAACAGCGCAAGGAGAACTTCGACACGAAGGCTGCAGCCGACAACCGCGCCGCCGAGGTCGACGTCGAAATCCGGCGTGGCTCCTACGTCGTCCCGGCCGAGACGAAGCAGACGCTCGGGGCCTACGCGCAGAAGTGGCTCGACGCGAACTCCGTCGGCCCGACGACCGCGCTCCGCTACGAGGCGACCGTCCGCAACCACATCGTCGAGCACCTCGGCCGACGCGAGCTGCGGTCCCTCAACCAACCCTCGATCATTCAGGGTTGGATCCGCACACTCCAGGACAGCGGCCTGGAGGTGTCCACGATCGAGGGCATCTTCGACATCCTCTCCAGCATCCTCGGCGCGGCCGTGGAGGACGGGTTGCTGCCGAAGAACCCTTGCAAGGCGAAGTCGGTCAAGCTGCCGACGGCGACCAAGAAGAAGATCATCCCTTGGTCGCTGGAGCGGGTCCGCGCGGTCATCGCCGGACTCCCGAAGCGCTTCCAGGCCGGCGGCAAGCTCGCCTTCGGCTGCGGCCTTCGCCAGGGCGAGGTGTTCGGCTTCGCAGTCGACGACATCGACTTCAAGGGCGGCTGGATCCACGTCAACCGCCAGGTGCGGCTGGTCGGTACGAAGCCTGTCTTCGCCCTGCCCAAGGGCAACAAGATCCGGTCAGTGCCCCTGCCGGACCAACTCGCCGCAGCCATCAAGGCTCACATGAAGGAGTTCCCGCCGCCCGCCGTCACCCTGCCCTGGGCCAAGCCGGACGGCGAACCGAAGACCTTCCGTCTCCTCTTCGTCGACGCGAAGGCGCGGGCGTACAACCGAAGCGTCTTCAACATGGGCGACTGGAAGCGAGCCCTGGCCACCGCCGGCGTGATCCCTCCCCGAGAGCGCGGCGCGCGTTACCTCAAGGCGGCGCCGGACGACGGCATGCACGCCCTCCGGCATGCCTACGCCTCCGTACTCCTGGACGCGGGGGAGAGCATCAAGGCGCTCTCCGAGTACCTCGGCCACTCGGACCCGGGCTTCACGTTGCGGACGTACACGCACCTGCTGCCGTCCAGCGAGACCCGCACCCGCAAGGCGATCGACGACGCCTTCACGGAAGCCGAGGCGGAAGACAACGGCGACGATTCGCCCGCCGACCAGGGCACATCAGTGCCCCCAGCAAAATCAATGTGCCCTCAATGTGCCCTGGCCGCCTGACGGCCCTTCTCCGGCACTGAAAAGGGCGAGGCCCGAAGACCTCGCCCGCTACCAACGAAACCCCAGGTCACGGCCACACAAGGCAATACGGCTGATGCCCCGCCTCGTGCAGCCGATGGCTGAAGTCCTGCCACTCGTGCAGCAACTGGTACACGTTGAACGCGTCCCGCGGCCCGCCCCGGTCCGGGACCGTCGACCAGATGAAGGCTGCCGCGCCGACCGCTTCCTCGCCGATGTCGCGCAGGGGGTCGACGACCGTCATGGGGAGTTTCACCACCGCGTAGTCGGGGTGGAGGACGACGAGTTCCAGCGGGGGCACCTTGTGCAGGGGGACGCCCTCGATGCCGGTGAGGACCATCGCGGCCATCGTCTCCGGCTTGATCTTGGTGAACATGCCGTTCATGCCGAGTTCGTCGCCGCCGAGCTCCTCGGGGCGCATCGAGATCGGGACCCGGGCCGCGGTCGCGCCGTCCGGTGCGCCGAAGTACTTGTACGTCACCCCCACCCGACCACCGTTCCCGCTCCCCGCCCGCAGCCGGTCGACCGTACGGTCGAGCCGCTCGGACTCACTCGGTACACCAGGGGCACCAGGGACGCCCTGTGTCTGACGTGCTTCGTTGGCTTCCTCCGCGTCGCGCCGGTGCTTTCCCCGCCGGGCACGTCGAGGACCCATGCCGTCGGTCCCCTCGCCCAGTCCGCCACCGCGATGCATATCTCCACCCGACTGCTTTTCTAGGACGCGCGGACCCCGCCGCGCAACCCGATCATCGTGTCAGTGACCTCCCCCACGGCCGCACGCCGAAACGTACGCTGAAACACCTGTCCGCAGGATCTTCGCAGCCCCTCGACTCGCTGTCGGTGTGAGCTACGTCTATCAGACTCAGTCCGTTTCAGTTTCGCAGATGAAGAACGCTCCGTGACCGGCCTGCCGGGCCGGGCGGGCACGGCACGGGCCCCGCTGTCCTCGGGCGCCCCTGGCCTACCCTGATGAGGTCACTGGCAACCGGAGTCCGAGAAGTCGGAGAAGTCGCAGGTCATGAGCGAACTGCCCTATTCATACGAAGCGTCTGCCTCACAGGCGCTGTTCGACCGTGCGGCCGTCGTCACGCCGGGCGGCGTGAACTCCCCGGTGCGCGCCTTCCGCGCCGTCGGCGGCACGCCCCGGTTCATGGTGTCCGGCACCGGCCCGTACCTGACGGACGCGGACGGCCGGGAGTACGTCGACCTCGTCTGTTCCTGGGGCCCCATGATCCTCGGGCACTCGCACCCCGAGGTGATCGCCGCCGTCCAGGACGCCGTCTCGCGCGGTACGTCCTTCGGGACGCCCGGTGAGGGCGAGGTCACGCTCGCCGAGGAGATCGTCGCGCGGGTCGAGCCCGTCGAGCAGGTCCGGCTGGTGTCCAGCGGGACCGAGGCCACGATGTCCGCGATCCGGCTCGCCCGCGGGTTCACCCGGCGCTCCAAGGTGATCAAGTTCGCCGGCTGCTACCACGGCCACGTCGACTCGCTGCTCGCCGCGGCCGGGTCCGGCGTCGCCACCTTCGCCCTGCCCGACACGCCCGGCGTCACGGGCGCCCAGGCCGGCGACACGATCGTCCTGCCGTACAACGACCTGGAGGCCGTGCAGGAGGCCTTCCACCGGCACCCCGGTGAGATCGCCTGCGTCATCACCGAGGCCTCGCCGGGCAACATGGGCGTCGTACCGCCGCTGCCCGGCTTCAACCAGGGACTCAAGGACGCCTGCCAGAACAACGGCGCCCTCTATATCTCCGACGAGGTCATGACCGGGTTCCGGACCAGCCGCGCGGGCTGGTTCGGGATCGACGGGGTCAGGCCCGACCTGATGACCTTCGGCAAGGTCATGGGCGGCGGCTTCCCGGCCGCGGCGTTCGGCGGCCGGGCCGACGTGATGGCGCACCTCGCGCCCGCCGGGCCCGTCTACCAGGCCGGCACCCTCTCCGGGAACCCGGTCGCCACCGCCGCCGGTCTCGCCCAGCTCCGGCTCCTCGACGACGCCGCGTACGCGAAGATCAACGCCGTCTCCGAGCAGATCCAGGCGCTGGTGTCGGACGCCCTGTCCAAGGAGGGCGTCGCGCACACGCTGCAGAGCGCCTCCAACATGTTCTCCGTCTTCTTCACGGACCGCCCCGTCCGCAACTACGAGGACGCCAAGGCGCAGGAGTCGTACCGCTTCACCGCCTTCTTCCACTCGCTGCTGGCGAACGGCGTGTACCTGCCGCCCTCGTCGTACGAGTCCTGGTTCGTGTCCACGGCCCACGACGAACGGGCCGTCCAGCGCATCGCCGACGCCCTTCCGGCGGCGGCCCGAGCGGCTGCGGAGGCCACCGCGTGAGCACCGACAACAGCAAGGACCTGACCGTCGTCCACCTGATGCGGCACGGCGAGGTCGCCAACCCGGACGGCATCCTCTACGGCCGTCTCGCCGGCTACCACCTCTCCGACCTGGGCCGGCGGATGGCCGACCGGGTCGCCGAGCACCTCGCCTCCCGTGACGTGACGTACGTCTGCGCCTCCCCGCTGGAGCGGGCGCAGGAGACGGCGACCCCGATCGCGAAGGCGCACGGGCTCGACATCGCCACCGACGCGCGGCTCATCGAGGCCGGCAACGTGTTCCAGGGCAAGACCTTCGGCGTCGGTGACGGGGCGCTGCGCCGGCCCGGGAACTGGCGGCACATCTACAACCCGTTCAAGCCGTCCTGGGGTGAGGCGTACGTCGATCAGGTGGTGCGCATGATGGGTGCGCTGGACGCGGCGAAGGACAAGGCGCGCGGCCATGAGGCGGTGCTCGTCAGTCACCAGCTGCCGATCTGGATCGTGCGGTCCTACGTCGAGCGGCGGCGGCTGTGGCACGACCCGCGCAAGCGGCAGTGCACGCTCGCCTCGCTGACGTCGTTCACGTACCAGGGCGACACGATCGTCTCCGTGGGCTACTCCGAGCCCGCCCGTGACCTGGTCCCGCCGCACCTGCTGGCCGGCGCCAAGCCGGTGCAGGGGAAGGGCAAGGCCTTCGGGGCCTGAGCCGGGACCCACGTCCCACCCCTGTTACGTAATACGTACAAATGATCGGAACCTCCCCGTTCGACGCGTCCTCTGAGTGGGTGACCAACAGAGCACGCGACGAACGGGGATGCCATGCGCACTCTCACCCGCAGGGGAGCACTCGGACTGGGCGCGGGGGCCGCGGCAGCCGCCGGACTCGTGGGCTGCGGCACCTTCACCGGGTCGGACGACCCGAGCCCCGGGCGCGGTTCCGGCGGGGCGGGTTCGCCCTCCCCGAAGCCCACGGCCACCGCCACCGCACGGCCGATCGGTGACGGCTCCACCTCCTTCACCGGCAAGCAGCCGCACCAGCCGGGCAAGCCCGTGCCGCTGGAGCCCGGTCAGGAGCCGCCCCAGTTCGTCGTCTTCTCGTGGGACGGCGCGG
>NZ_MUBA01000572.1 GCF_002154575.1 Streptomyces bobili | reverse complement strand
TGGGTCAGGCCCGCGGGCCTGGGGTCGATGTCGTACTGGCTGCGTTCGGTGGCCACCACCAGTACCGGTAATCGGTCGACGCGGCGGGCCGCCTCCACCAGCCAGCGCCGGGAGGCCTCGTCGGCGAGGTGGACGTCGTCCACCGCCACCAGTACCGGGGACCGGGCGGCGTACGAGCGCAGCAGTCGCCACAGCCGGGCCGCGCTGCCCCGGTCGTCGAGGCCGGGGGCCAGGTCGGCGAACTCCGGTACGGGGCCGAGGAGATGGAGGACGGCGGCGAACGGTACGGCGGTGTCCTCGGGGGAGCAGCGGGCGCGCAGCACGCGCAGGCCGCGGCCGGCCGCGTGGGCGGCGGCGGCCTCCAGCATGGCGGAGCGGCCGGTTCCGGTGGCTCCGCGCAGCAGGACGAACCGGCCGCCGCCCGCCCTCGCGCGCTCGGCCTCGGCCGCGAGCAGCGCGTGCGCCTCCTCGCGTTCCCGCAACGGTCCGGTCATGCCTGCCTCCTGGGCTGGACGGGAATTCCCGCGCGCGGGTTCCGACGGGGGCGTGCGGTCGTTGTGGCGATGCTCACGGCGCGGAGCGGGAGGTTCCGCGGACCCCGCACCTCAGCCCCTGCACCCCCTCTGACCTGCTGCGATGTCCGTACTCGGCACTTCTCGTGGCGGCCGGTCCGCTGGTCTCGTGGTGTGCCTCGTGGTGCTCCACGATTGCGCCCGCCCCACCGGTCACAGAAGTGTGGAACACGTCCTCCCGCCACCGGCCCGCGCCGCCTGGCGGGCTCGTGAACAGGGGGGAACCGGTTGCTCAGCGCACCCCGGACATCCGACACCACCAGCGCAGTCACCCGCGCCGCACATGCCGGTACGGCCCTGGGGAGCGGCGGCATCCCGCGCCGTACGCCCGTCTCCGTGCAGGCCTGCGACCCGCTCTCCCGTGAGGGGGCCGTCAGCCAGCTCCGCTCCCGGCCGGAGGTCGAGATCCGGGAGGAGTCCGGCGTCGGCACGGTGGCGCTGCTGATCGAGGACTCCCTCGACGAGGCCGCGCTGGCCCGGCTGCGCCGGGTCGTGCGCAGCGAGGGCGGGCGGGCCGTGCTCGTCGTGGGCACCATCCGCGAGAACGAGCTCCTCGACGTCATCGAGTGCGGGGTCGGCGCGATCGTCTGGCGCCGCGAGGCCACCGCGAACCGGCTGGTGCAGGCGGTGACGGCCGCCGCGCGCGGCGACGGCGACCTGCCCGCCGATCTGCTCGGCCGGCTGATCAGCCAGGTGGGCAGCCTGCACCGGGGCGCGGCGAACCGGCCCGGCGCCCCCTCGCTGGGGCTGGCGCCCCGTGAGGTGGACGTACTGCGGCTGGTCGCCGAGGGCCTGGACACCGGAGAGATCGCCAGCAAGCTGTCCTACTCCGAACGGACCGTCAAGAACGTCATGCACGGACTGACCACGCGACTTCATCTGCGCAACCGGGCGCATGCCGTGGCATATGCCCTCCGCGAAGGCTACATCTGACCGAACGGGCACTCGAAGGCGGACACGCGGGCAGCGCTTTCTGCCCGCCCGCCGACCCCGGCGCGCCTGCGCCCCGCCCGGCCCCGGCGGCACACTCGGCCGGATGGGCCCCGCGGGCGCGGGACCGTCACGACAGGACCGCCGAAGGAAGCTGCTCGGCACGGCAGTTGAGGAGCGTGCGACAGTGATCCACGAGGTGGACGAGGTACTCAAGGGCCTCCTCGGCGGCGGCGCGCTGGCGGGCTCCGACATCGACGTGTCCTTCGAGGCACCGACCCGCGACTGGGCGGCCCGCCGCAACGCCCCCACGATCAACGCCTACTTGTACGACATCCGCGAGGACGTGGCCCGGCGGCAGCGCGGGCAGGTCGCGGTGCGCGACGAGCGGGACATCGTCGTCCGGCGCCGCCAGCCACCGCGCTGGTTCCGGCTGTCGTACCTCGTGACGGCCTGGACCCGGACCCCGCAGGACGAACACCGGCTGCTGTCCGCCGTGTTGGCGACCCTGCTGCCGCGCGAGCTGCTCCCCGCCGACGAACTCCCCGGCGCACTCGGCTCGCTGGGCCTCGCCGTGCCGCTCACCGTGGCCGGGCTGCAGACCGAGTCGCGGTCCCTCGCCGAGATCTGGTCCGCGCTCGGCGGCGAACTCAAGCCTTCCCTGGACCTGGTGGTGACCGCGCCCTTCCCGGCGTACCCCGAGTACGACGCGGGACCGCCCGTCACCGAGGGCGCGGCCGTCCGCGTACGCGGCCTGGACGGCGAACCGCCCACGTCCGGCGAACGCGCCCACCGCCCGCACCAGGTGGCAGCCGCCCGAGAGGCCCGCAAGCGCCCGTGACCGCCATCCCCCCGCCGGCCCCCCTGCTCGCACGGCTGGCCGAGCTGCGCGAGCGGGTCGCCGACCTGGTCGACCACCGCGCCGCCGGCGACCCCGGCGCCGACGACCCCCTGCGCGGCCTCTACCTCTCCGAGGAGTCCGTACGGCACCTGCTGACGGCGGAGCCGCCCGCCCCCGCGCCCGCTGACACGGTCCCGGCGCCCGCCGACGGCGACCCGCTCGACCTCCTCGCCGCCCGGCTCACCCTCACCCCCCTCGACACGGCGATCCTCCTCATCGCGCTCGCCCCCGACCTCGACCGGGGCTTCGAGCCGCTCTACGGCTATCTCAACGACGACGTCAGCCGACGCCGGGCCACCGTCGGACTCGCCCTGGAACTGTGCGGGGCGCCCGCCCACCTCGCGACGGCACGCGCCCGCTTCCACACCGGCGCACCCCTGCGCGCGCTCGGCCTGCTGGACATCGAGGAGCCCGAACGCCCCTTCCTGTCCCGCCCGTTGCGCGTGCCCGACCGGCTCCTCGCCCACCTCCTCGGCGACGACACTCCGGACGCCGCCCTGCACGGCCACCTCCTGGCCATGCCGGACGTGCTGCCCACCGACGACGCCGACCACGCCGACTTCGTCGCCCGGCTCGCCGCCCGGCTGCGGCACGGCCCCCTCAGCGTCCACCTCCGCGAACACCGCGAGGGCGACGGGCTGGCCGGGATCGCCGCCGCGCTGGCCTCGGCCGGCCTCGGCGCCCTGCGCTACACCGGCCCCGAGGACCGCGTTCCCGAGCTGCTGCGCGAGGCCCGGCTCGGCGGCCGGGCCATCGTCCTGTCCGGCCTCCCCGAACAACCCGCCCAGCTGATCGGCGCGTTGACGGCGGCGAGCGATGTGACCGTGCTGCTGACCGACCCCCGCCCCTACGACCCGCACTGGAGCGCCCACGACCCGCTGGTCCTGGACGCCCCACGCCGGCAGGCGGGCGGGACGGCCGCCTG
>NZ_MUBA01000571.1 GCF_002154575.1 Streptomyces bobili | reverse complement strand
TCTCGCCCGTCGTACGGCCCGGCGGGCCGTACGACGGGCGAGACGGGCGCGTACGTCCTGCTCGGCGAGAGTCTGGCAGCGGTCCAGGAGGGCAGCTGCCGTCGGATTGCCCCGCAGGGCACGCAGGGCGGCGAGGTCGTCGGCCTCGGGCCGGTGGCCGGCCGCCAGCACTTCCTCCAGGAGCGCGAGGTATCCGGCGGCGGTGCCGGGGAGCGCGGCGCGGTAGCGGACGAGGTCGGACACCAGGAAGGCCCGCAACCGGGCGGCCTCACGCATCGCCTCGTCGAGGGATTCGGCGAGCCGATGGCAGTGCTGGACGTCCTCGGACGAGGCGGGGCCGGGGTGGAGGGCGAGGGCGAGGGCGCGACGGAGCACACGCAGCTCCTCCGCACCGAACGCCATGCCGCCGCGGGATCCGTATGGCGTGGGCATGCGGCGACGATACGCGCTAATCAGACAAATTCGACATAAGGAGTGGGTGTGGCGCGCCCGATTCCACGGACCGGCCCCACACCCACATCCTCACAACTCATCACTGAAAGGGCTCACATCCGCGAGACGTTCCGCTCGTACACCAGGCGCAGCCCGATCAGGGTCAGCCACGGCTCGTGCTCGTCGATCACCGAGGACTCGCCCAGCACCATCGGTGCCAGACCGCCCGTGGCGATCACCGTCACGTCGTCGGGGTCCTCCGACAGTTCCTTGGCCATCCGGCCCACCACGCCGTCGACCTGGCCGGCGAAGCCGTAGACGATGCCGGACTGCATCGCCTCGACCGTGTTCTTGCCGATCACGCTGCGGGGCCGGGCCACCTCGATCTTGCGCAGCTGCGCGGCCTTGACGCCCAGCGCCTCGACGGAGATCTCGATGCCGGGCGCGATGACGCCGCCGACGTACTCCCCGCGCGCGCTGATCGCGTCGAACGTGGTCGCCGTGCCGAAGTCCACGACGATCGCCGGACCGCCGTACAGCTCGTTGGCGGCGACCGCGTTGATGATGCGGTCGGCACCGACCTCCTTGGGGTTGTCGAAGAGGATCGGTACGCCCGTCTTCACGCCGGGCTCGACGAGCACCGCGGGGACGTCGCCGTAGTAGCGGCGGGTCACCTCGCGCAGCTCGTGCAGGACGGACGGGACGGTCGCGCAGATGGCGATGCCGTCGATGCCCTCGCCCAGCTCCACCCCGAGGAGGGGGTGCATGCCCATCAGGCCCTGGAGGAGGACCGCCAGCTCGTCGGCCGTGCGGCGGGCGTCCGTCGAGATCCGCCAGTGCTCGACGATGTCCTCCCCGTCGAACAGGCCGAGCACGGTGTGCGTGTTCCCTACGTCGATCGTCAGCAGCATGGCCGGATCCCGCTCCCTACTCCGCAGTTCGCAGGTCCAGGCCGATGTCCAGGATCGGCGAGGAGTGGGTCAGGGCGCCCACGGCCAGGAAGTCGACCCCGGTGTCCGCGTAGGCCTTCGCGTTGTCCAGGGTGAGCCGGCCGGAGGCCTCCAGGAGCGCGCGTCCGTCGACGATGCCGACGGCCTCCGCGCACTCCTCGGGCGTGAAGTTGTCCAGCAGGATCAGGTCGGCGCCGGCCTCGATGACCTCGCGCAGCTGGTGCAGGGTGTCGACCTCGACCTCGATCGGCACGTCCGGGAATGCCTCCCGTACGGCCTGGAAGGCCTGGGCGACGCCGCCTGCGGCGACCACGTGGTTGTCCTTGACCAGGGCCGCGTCGGACAGCGACATCCGGTGGTTGACGCCGCCGCCGCAGCGCACGGCGAACTTCTCCAGGGCGCGCAGCCCCGGCGTGGTCTTACGGGTGTCACGCACGCGTGCCTCGGTGCCCTCCAGGGCGTCCGCCCACGCGCGCGTGGCCGTCGCGATGCCGGAGAGGCGGCACATCAGGTTCAGGGCGCTGCGCTCGCCGGTGAGGAGGTCGCGCGTGCGCGTGGTGACCGACAGCAGTGTCTGTCCGGCCTCCACGCGGTCGCCGTCCTCGACATGACGCTCGACCTCGAACTCGTCCGTGCAGACGACCGAGAGGACGGCCTCGGCGACCCTGAGGCCCGCCACCACGCCCGCCTCGCGCGCGGTGAAGTCGGCCGTGGCCACGGCGTCCTCGGGGATGGTCGCGACCGTCGTCACGTCCACGCCGTGGGCCAGGTCCTCCTGGATGGCGACGTTGGCGATGTCCTCGACCTCGACGGGGTCGAGCCCCGCGTCGGCCAGGAGCTGGGCGAGTGCGGGATCGAGCCCGCACTCCAGGTACTCCTCGTCGGCCGCGTCGGCGTCCGTGCCACAGGCACAGCCGTCGCCGCAGCCGCCGCTCTGGACGAGGGGAAGGTCCTCGGGGGTGGTCACTTCTGTCACTGCTCCTGCTGCCGGCGGGTCGGGGGGAAGTCTGCGGTATCGGTGGTGTGCACGGCGAGGGTCCGGTCCGGATTCAGCCGTACGACGATGTGGCGGCGCCAGTCGGTGTCGTCGCGCTCGGCGCGGTCCTCGCGCCAGTGGCAGCCGCGGGTCTCCTCGCGCAGCCGGGCGGCGGCGACCAGGACGCGGGCCACGCACAGGAGGTTGGTGGCCTCCCAGGTGTCGACGCCGGGCTCGGCGGTCTTGCCGTTCTCGTCGAGGGCGTCGCGGGCCTCGGAGTGCAGCCGCTGGAGCTGCTCGGCGGCCTTCTCCAGGGAGTCGGCGGAGCGCAGGACGCCCGCGCCCTCGGTCATGCTCCGCTGGATGGCGAACCGGGCCTCGGGGGCGAGGAGGGGGTGCGCGGGCGTCTCGGGGTGCTCCACGGGCGCGGGCACGCGCGCGGGGAGGCCGTCCGCCGATCGGCTCGCCGCGATGTCGGCGGAGATGCGCTCGGCGTAGACGAGGCCCTCCAGGAGGGAGTTGGACGCGAGCCGGTTCGCGCCGTGCACGCCCGTGCAGGCGACCTCACCGCAGGCGTACAGGCCCGGCACGGTGGTCCTGCCGTGGGAGTCGGCGCGCACGCCGCCGGAGGCGTAGTGGGCGGCAGGGGCGACCGGGACGGGCTCGGTGACCGGGTCGATGCCGTGCGCCCGGCAGGCGGCGAGGATGGTCGGGAAGCGGTGCTCCCACATCTCGGCGCCGAAGTGGCGGGCGTCGAGGTACATGTGCTCGGCGTCCAGCTCCTGCATGCGGCGCATGATGCCCTTGGCGACGATGTCGCGGGGCGCCAGCTCGGCCAGCTCGTGCTGGCCCAGCATGAAGCGCACGCCGTTGCCGTCGACCAGGTGGGCGCCCTCGCCGCGGACCGCCTCGGAGACGAGGGGCTGCTGGCCCTCCGCGTCGGGGCCGAGGAACAGCACGGTCGGGTGGAACTGCACGAACTCCAGGTCGGAGACCTCCGCGCCCGCGCGCAGGGCGAGCGCGACGCCGTCGCCCGTCGACACGGACGGGTTGGTGGTCGCCGAGAAGACCTGGCCCATGCCGCCGGTGGCGAGGACCACCGCGGGCGCGTGCACGGCGCCGACGCCGTCGTGCTGGCCCTCCCCCATGACGTGCAGGGAGACACCGGCGGTGCGTCCGTCGGCATCGGTGAGGAGGTCCAGGACGAGCGCGTTCTCGATGGTGCGCAGTCCGCGCGCGCGGACCGCCTCGACGAGGGCACGGGAGATCTCCGCGCCGGTGGCGTCGCCGCCCGCGTGCGCGATGCGGCGGCGGTGGTGGCCGCCCTCGCGGGTCAGCTCCAGGCCGCCTTCCTCGGACTCGTCGAAGTGGGCGCCGGTCTCGATGAGCCGCCGTACGGCGTCGGGGCCCTCGGTGACCAGGAGGCGTACCGCGTCCTCGTCGCACAGGCCCGCGCCCGCCACCAGGGTGTCTTCCAGGTGCTGTTCGGGGGTGTCGCCCTCGCCGAGCGCGGCGGCGATACCGCCCTGCGCCCAGCGGGTGGAGCCGTCGTCCAGGCGGGCCTTGGTGACGACGACCGTCGTCAGTCCGGCGGCCTCGCAGCGCAGGGCGGCGGTGAGGCCGGCCACTCCGGAGCCGACGACCACGACGTCCGCGGAGATGGACCACCCGGGCGCGGGCGCGTGCAGTCGTATGCCTGTGCTGGTCACGAGGCGGCTCCGAAGGTGAGGGGGAGGTTGTCGATCAGCCGGGTCGTGCCGACCCGGGCGGCGACGGCGAGGACGGCCTCGCCGGTGAAGTCGTCGTCGATGTCACCGAAGTCGGACGGGTCGACGAGCGCCAGATAGTCCAGTTTCAGCGGCGGCGTCATGCGCGCGGCCTCGTCCAGGACCGTGCGGGCGGCGGTGCGGACGGCGGCCACGGAGCCGGGAGCGGCCTTGGCCACTGCGTGGGCGTCGGCTGCCGCGCGGGACTCGCCGAGGGCACTGAGCGCCTCCGCGCGCGCGTGGGTGGCGGGCACCTCGCGTGCGCGCGCCCTCAGCGCCTCCTGGGCGGCGTGCCGGTCGCGGCCCGCGAACAGCGCCTGGGACAGGGCGAGCGCGGTGCGCCGCTCGGCCGGGGACAGATAGCGGTTGCGGCTGGACAGGGCCAGCCCGTCGTCCTCGCGCACGGTCGGTACGGCGACGATGTCGATGCCGAAGTTCAGGTCGCGCACCATGCGCCGGATCAGGGCGAGCTGCTGCGCGTCCTTCTGGCCGTACAGGGCGGCGTCGGGGCGGGTCAGGTGCAGCAGCTTGGCGACGACGGTGAGCATGCCGTCGAAGTGCCCGGGGCGCGAGGCACCCTCCAGGCGCTCCCCCATGGGGCCGGCGCTGACGCGGACCTGTGGCTCGCCGCCCGGGTAGACCTCGTCGACGGACGGGGCGAAGACGACGTCCGCGCCGGCCTCTTCGGCGATCTTGACGTCGGCGTCCAGGGTGCGCGGGTAGCGGTCTAGATCCTCGCCCGCACCGAACTGGAGCGGATTGACGAAGACCGTGACGACGACCTCGCCCTCCGGTCCGGCGATCTCGCGCGCGGTGCGCACGAGGGTGGCGTGTCCCTCGTGCAGGGCGCCCATCGTCATCACGACGGCGCGGCGGCCCGCGCGCGTGCGGGCGTGCAGCTCACCGGCGGTGCGCAGCAGGGTCGTGGTCATCGGACGTCTCCCTCGGCGCCGTCGGTCCCCTTGGCGAGTACCCCGAGGAGGTCCTCGGCGAGTTCCGGCTTGAGCAGGCCGCTGGCGAGGGCCCGGTCGGCCGTGGCGCGGGCCATCGCGAGATAGCCGTCGACGGTCCCCGGGGCGTGCCTGCGCAGCTCGGAGACGTGTACGGCGACCGTGCCCGCGTCGCCGCGCGCGACGGGGCCGG
>NZ_MUBA01000570.1 GCF_002154575.1 Streptomyces bobili | reverse complement strand
GGCCGCGTTCGTCGCGGTGACCGTCGGTCCGGTCTGGGTGTGGGACGCGTTCCACATGCTGGTGACCTTCTGGGAGCCGGACCAGGTCCAGGTCACCTTCCACGAACTGATCGGCGTGGTACCGGTGTTGGTGACCTTCACGTCGGCGTTGAAGCCGCCGCCCCAGTCGCTGCCGACCGTGTACGCGGCGGCGCAGGCGGCCGTACCGCCGCCGGGGCCGCCCGGGTCACCGGGCCCGCCCGGATCCCCGCCCCCGCTCGCGAAGCCCGGCGCCTTGATGCTCGTCAGGTAGCCGTCCTTCACCGTGTCCACCGTCTGCCAGTCGTCCTTGAGGATGCCGCCGGTGTCACCGGAGTTGGGGTTCCAGGACCAGAAGGTCCAGTGGAAGGAGTCCGCGCCGTACGTGGAGGTGGGCCGCAGGTAGTCCACCAGCGCCGACAGCCATTTCTGGTCGACCGTCGACTGGAGGGTCGTACCGAACTCGCCCACCCACACCGGGGCGATGTTCTGCTTGAAGATGTAGCCCCAGTACTTGTCCCAGATGCCGGGCATGTTCGCGGGGAACGCGGGGTCGCTGAACCAGCTCTGCTGGGCCACGCTGGTCGCGTAGTCGTGGGCGGAGTAGACGACCCGGTTCGCCACGTCGAGCTGCACCGGGTACTGGGCGACGCCCATCAGGTTGCCGCCCCACCATCCGGAGACGCCGTTGAAGGTCTGCACGCCCTCCACGAAGATCAGCAGGTCGGGGTTGACGGAGAGGACGGCGTTCCCCGCGCGCTGGGCCGCGAGCCGCCAGTCCCTGGTCGTGTCGCCGCAGCCCCAACAGGCCGGGTCGTGCGGCTCGTTGTGCAGGTCGATGCCTACGACGGTGGAGTTGCCGGCGTAACGCCCCGCGAGGGACTTGAGGTTGGCGATCCAGGTCGACTCGGGGACCGCCGGGGTGTACCAGAGCGCCGACTGCCCCGCGCCGTCCGGGCGGTGGCGGTCCAGGATGACCTTGATGCCGCGCTGGCCGGCGTAGCCGACGATCTTGTCCAGGACCTGGAGAGAGGTGAGGCCTTGCAGGTCGGCGTTCTTCCCTGCGGAGAAGTCGATGCTGCTGGGGGCGGCGCCGGGCTTGAGGATGTCGTCACTGAAGGGAAGCCGGAGGGTGTTGTATCCCGTCGCTCCAATCTGGTCGATCATGCTCTTGTAATCGCGGGACCAGAGTCCGTGGAGGACGTTGTTGGAGGTCTCGAAGCCGAACCAGTTGATGCCGGCGACGCGGACCGGCTGTCCGGCCGCGTCCAGGATCTGGCGTCCACTGGTGTGCCAGTAGCCCGCTCCCACGGCGTCCGCCGCGTGGGCCGGCGGCGCCGAGGCCAGGGGGATCAGCGGTAGCAGGAGTGCGGCGGCGGCCGCGCACAGCGCTCTGCGCAAGGTGCGGAACATGTCGCTGCTTCCTCTCGGGGGGCGCGGGCCGGAACGAGTGGGAGCGCTCCCACAACCGCGCTTCCATGGAAGAGGGATCACATGGACACGTCAAGACAGCTGACGCCACCTGGTGCACAACTCGGCTACGGCACCGCCTCGACGCCTCCGCCCGACGCGTCCGTCCCGGTGCCCCCTCACCGCCTCCGCCCGACACATCCGCCCCGGCGCCCCCACCTCACCGCCTCCGCCGCAGCCTGCCGAGGCC